>CBHYLN010000091.1:0-20558 GCA_966128725.1 uncultured bacterium
ATCGTTCGGCAGCCCGTCGATAATCGTCACGTTGCGATTGCGCCGGGCCTCGGCCAGGCATTGCTCCGCGTACGAGCCACGTTGTACCTGCCCAATCACCACAGCGGGATGATCGATCGTGGCAAGCGCGCGCAACAGCGCCAGCAGGTTCTTGCGGCGCGAGCCGATATGCCCAACGGTCAGGATGAAATCATCCAGGCCGTACGTGGAGCGGAACAACTCCGGGCTTGCATCGGCAAATCGCTCGTGCACACCGTTCGGTATCACCCGCACGCGCCGGCGCCCCACACCCAGCCCTTCCACAAGCAGGCGGCCTTCATCGGCGGTGTTGGGCATCACCATGTCGGCATACGAACACACGCGGGCGGTAAGGCCGTAGTCGGTCCAGACGCCACCAACAACACGATTCACCAGGGATTCGGCGCGCCTGGTTGCGCGCATCATCCAGGGCGAGCGTCGCGAATAGAAGATGGAGGATACGGCGAAGCGATGCCCGAACTGGCGAAGCCGAAGCGCGATATCGTGGGTCATCATGTTCGCGCCGAACACATGGTACAGCTCGAACTGCTCGCGGCTGTACCGCTCCCACGGGTTGAAGAACGCAACGTCGATCCCCATATCGGCCAGGTACCGCGCGGTTTCCAACGCCTGTACGCTGGGACCGCCGGCCACCATGGTCACGGAATGTTGCGCAACAAAGCAAACGTTCATTGGCGTGCCCGTGCGTTGAAATCCTCGATGGAATGGCGGGCAACCCGCAGGCTGAACCGGCGCGCGCGCGCGATGTCCGCGGGCATCTCCACCGGTGGGCACGGCGCCGGCTGCCAGGCAAGCGCATCCAGCTCGCATCGCTCGCCCCGCAGAAACGCCAGCCGGCCATCCAGCGAACGCACGGCAAGGCATACATCCGGTGCGGTGGCGGCAAATTGCACGGTGATCACATCGTTGTCCACCCAGGCCTCGTAACGCACGCCCTCGCGGCGCAGCCACCAATCAGCAAAGGCGCCCAGGGTTGTTGGCTGCAGCCTGCGTTCCAGCGCGTACAGAAAGCTATCCTCCATTACGTCCCAATGTTCATGCCCAGGATGATGATACAGGAAGGCCGGCTCGCGCAGATACGCGCGGCGATCGATGATCCACCGATAATACTGCCGCATTGCATCGGCGGATGCACCGGCACGCATAAGGTTCCCGATTGACACGGGATGAATCGGCACCTGCAGCACCGAGCACCAGCGGTCGAGCAGCCACGGATGAAACGGGAGATCGTCGTAACTGAGCGAGAACTCGGACGAGTACAGGAACCCCTCCTGCTCCATCGAGGCGGCCAGCGCCCGATTCCAGAATCCGTTGGGCGCCGCGAACCCAACCGGCATCAGCCCCGCGGCAGCCATCACGGCCCGCGCTTCGGCGATGTTCGCGCTGTTCCGTTCAGCGGTATCAAACGTTCGATGCCGGTAACAGTGCAACGATATCTCATCGCCCTCGAATTCGGCGAATCGCTGTATCCACCCCTCGTGCGCCGCGGCATGCAGGAACCAGGTTAGCGGAATTCCGGCGCGGACGGCGCGGCTGTGCAGCTCGGATATCTGATTGGGTGTGCCGTAATCGCTGTCGATACGGTACGCGAACAGGCCTTCGGCCTCGCCCGGCAAATGCCAGCGATGAAGATAGGGGATGCCACGTTCCTGATGCAGCCAGATCAACGCCCGCTCAACCGCGCGTCGCAGTTCGCCACGGCTGACGCGTGCCACTATTTCATCGGGATACGCCGAGTACGGTGTGTAGAACTGCCGCCGCGAACTGCCGTGGCCAACAACGGCCTTCTCGATATCGAAGGGCACGTACGCTACCGGACCGCCGCCAAACCGCCCCAGCCACCCTAATCTGCCCAGGCTGTTCGGTTGGCGATGGCACGCGACGCTTTGATGGAGATCGATCAACCAGCAATCGGCGAACACGGGATCCGGCCGGGTAACCGCCACCGATTCCACACCACGCTGCCGCAGGCTTGCCGGGGCAACGGCCGGCAGCAGATACCCCATGTCCAACACGGCGCCGCCGGCCTCCAGATATCGCAGCAGTGCCTGGCGCAGCGTGGCATCGGGCGAGGCGTTCACAATCACGGCCGCGAAGCGCTCGTGATCGATGGCGTTCAGGCGCGTAACCGCCTCGAACGGCACACCGAGCTGGCCCAGCACGATGCGGATTCCGGGCTCCAGCCGGGCAACACCTATGGTAAGCCGGCACTTCATCGGCGCATCACCCATTGGATATCGTTACGGCGAATACCCCCCACGAGCAACATCAGCCCAACAACCGCCAATGCGAGCAACGGCCCCTGCCACAGCAGGCTTGGCAGATCGTGCGCAAGGCCTAGCGCAAATGAACCCCAAACAAGCAACGCGGCAACCGGCACGGCGGCCAGGATGGGACGCAGCGGGCGCACCGGCAACACATACCGGAACTGCCATCCGGTAAGCAGCGTGATGCCTACTTCGCTGAGGGTCATGGCAACAGCGGCCCCGGTAATGCCGAAGAAATGAACCAGGATAACGGTAAGCACAACGGTAAGCGCCGCGCCCAGAGCCGAGGCCCGGAGATAGGCCCGCTCGTGCCCGGCGCCGATCAATCCATACACGAACACGCTGTTGACCAGCGTTGCCGCCGCGAACCAGATGGTGATGGTAAGCGCGCCCGCGCCGGCAACAAACGGTTCGCCGAACACAAGCCGCATGATCACCGGCGAACCAACGGTAATGGGCACGGCAAGGGCAACGCCCACCCCGGTAACCAGCGCCAGCACGTGCTCCAGTGCATCCGCGGCGCGCGCGCGATCGGCGGCGATCAGGCGGGTGATCGCCGGCAGGAACAACACGGCGAACACGCGGTCAACAATCATCACTACGGCAACAATGCGAAGGGCGGCGCCAAGCAAACCGGCCTGCTCGGTGGAGTAGGCGCCCAGCACCAACGGCGGAAGCTGCTGCACGGTTTGCGCGAAGATTGCCCCAACGCCAATCATGCCGGCGCCTCGCAGCAGCAGGCCGGCGCGCGCAAACGTGCCCGCACGTGGCGCGAACGAATCGCCACGGCGTTTGAACGCGAACAACAGAAGCGCGGGCACCAGGTTGCTTGCAACGAAAATCATCGGCACACGCTCCACGTGCCCGGGCTGGGCCACAAGCAGCACCAGCAAGCCGGCGTAAATGGCGGCGGTAAGCGTGCGCGATACTATCAGTGGCGTGTAACGCTGTATGCCCTGGAAGTACCATTCCAGCGTAAGCACAAAAGGGATGGTGCCCAGCACGTAGCCGCGCATCACGCCGCGAAGCTGGCCGGCGGGCAACACAAGCTCGACACCCACAAGGGCAACAACGGTAACCGCCGCGCCAAGGGCAAGGCGAACCCACAGGATTTCCGACGGGGCAAACACCGAGCCGGCCTCGGGCCGGTCGGCACGGCCCATCTCGCGTATGCCAAGCGTACCGATGCCGAAATCGGCAAACCAGAGGATGTAGGATAGGAAGGAGAGGCCGATGACAACAAGACCGAACCCGCCGGTGTCCAGCGCGCGTGCCAGATGCGCCGAGGCCAGGAAGCCCAGAAGGCGAGCGCCGGCATCAGCACCAAATACGATGAGAGCACTACTGGAGAGCTTCCGCACCACCAAGCCGCCGTATTGTTCGTACAAGTGTCCGTTCGCGTCGTTCGCGCGGGAAGTTGTCGGCGATCCTCGCTCGGGCCGCATCACCGGCGGACTGAGGCGCATCCAGCGCCGCGCCAATGGCCCGTACCAGCGCTTCAACATCCGCGGCGGCAACGATATGCCCGGCAGCGCCGATTGCCGTTGGTATGCCCCCGATATCGGTGCCCACCGGCACACAGCCGCACAACATTGCTTCGCACAACGCATTGGGCAGCCCTTCGCGACGCGACGGTTGGGCATACACCCGGGCCTTGCGATAATGCGCAAGCAGATCCGGGCGCGGGATGCGATGCAGCAATTCGATATTCGGCGGAAGCATTCCGGCGAATGCCGCCTGCGCAGCGCTGTCCACGCCAATCACAAGGAACGGGACATCCGGCATGCGCCGGGCCGCCTCCACAAGCAGGTCAACTCCCTTCAACCGGGCACGCTCCGGCGAGTTGCATGCGGCAACCGAGAGCACCATGCGCTGGCGTGCAGCGCCGTTGGGGTCGGGTGTCCACTCCTGCGGATCATACCCCGTGGGCAGAGCCTGCACCTTCGGCCAGGACTGCCCACTGGAGGATTCCAGCGTAACGCGAAGCGAGTCATCAACGGCGAACACCGCATCGGCACGCCGTAACGCATACGCCAGCAACGCGCCCTTCCACTTGCTGCGCCAGATGCCGTAATCAAGCGCCGGCTCGTTGGCAACATCAACGCCGCCAAGCATCACGATCAATCGCCCACCCCCCAATTGCGCGCCCACCGCCATGCAGAACGTATAGACGCTGCCAAACCAACTGAAGCTGACATCGGCCCGCATTGCCCGGCGCACATGCTGCCACGCACCACGCAGCCCGGCACCGGCATAGAAATCCAGATCGAAGAGCGGTGCAAGCATCTCCACATCGTCCAGCACAAACGGGTAACGCGCCGTGGAAGCCAGGAAAAGCTTGAGCCGCCGATCGGGATTTGGCATGGTCAGATCGTGCATCCTGAATTGGTTGCCCGTTGTTCGGGATTGGCCGACGGGGGAAGGGAATCCCACCACTGCGTTGGGCGCGTGAATAACACAGTCCGGGCCTAGGCAGCGGGGTTGCGCGCCAGCGCTAATCGCGCATCATCGGCACCTGCACGCCAAACTCCCTGGCGTTGGCAATCGCGCGCTCGTATCCGGCGTCGGCGTGGCGGATGATGCCCATGCCGGGATCGTACGTAAGCACACGCGAAAGGCGGGCCGCGGCCTCGGCGGTGCCATCGGCAACCACCACCATGCCCGCGTGTTGTGAATATCCCATGCCCACGCCGCCGCCGTGATGGAACGATACCCACGTGGCACCACCAACGGCATTCAGTGCGAAGTTCAGCAACGGCCAGTCGCTGATGGCGTCCGATCCGTCCAGCATCCCTTCGGTCTCGCGGTTCGGGCTGGCCACCGAGCCGCAATCCAGATGGTCGCGGCCAATCACGATCGGGGCGGAAACGCGGCCATCGCGCACCATCTCGTTGAACAGCAGGCCTGCACGCTCGCGCTCACCGTAGCCAAGCCAGCAAATGCGCGACGGCAGGCCCTGCCAGTGAACTTTTCGCGCGGCCATATCCAGCCATCGATGCAGCGCCGCATGCTCGGGGAACAGCTCCATCAAGGCGCGATCGGTTGCGTAGATATCCTCCGGATCGCCGGACAGCGCCACCCACCGGAAAGGACCCTTGCCGTCGCAGAAGAGCGGACGTATATACTCCGGAACGAAGCCCTTGATATCAAATGCGCGCGTGTATCCCGCCTTCTGGGCCTCGGCCCGGATGTTGTTGCCATAATCAAACGCCACGGCACCACGATCCTTCATCGTCACCATCGCCTCCACATGCGTCCGTATGGATGACTCGGCGCGCGCCAGATAATCCTGAGGCGCCGCGATACGCAGGTCGTCGGCATCCTGCTTGGACAGGCCGGCCGGGTAATACCCATTAAGGGGGTCGTGAGCCGAGGTCTGATCGGTAACCACATCGGGTATCACACCGCGATCCAGCAGGGCCGGGAGCACTTCGGCCGCGTTGCCCAGCAGGCCCACCGAAAGGCCCACACGCTGCTGGCGGGCATCGTTAAGCCACGCCAGCGCCTCATCCAGATCGGCGGTCTTGCGATCGCAGTACCCATCGTGAATGCGCTTGTCGATGCGGGATTCATCGATCTCAACGGCAAGCACGGCGCCATCGTTCATGGTAACGGCCAGCGGCTGCGCGCCGCCCATCCCACCCAGCCCCGCGGTCACCACCAGGCGGCCAGCAAGCGTGCCACCGAAATGCTGATCGGCGCAGGCCGCAAATGTTTCGTAGGTGCCCTGCAGAATGCCCTGCGTGCCGATGTAGATCCAGCTGCCAGCTGTCATCTGGCCGTACATGATTAGGCCCAATTCGTCGTGCCGACGGAATTCCTCCCAGGTTGCCCACTTGGGCACCAGGTTGGAGTTGGCAATCAGCACGCGCGGCGCATCAAGATGGGTACGGAAGATACCCACCGGCTTTCCTGACTGTACCAGCAGCGTTTCGTCCGAACGCAGCGTCCGGAGCGACGCGAGAATGGCGTCGAAGCACTCCCAGTTGCGCGCCGCGCGGCCAAGGCCGCCGTACACAATCAGCTCCTCGGGTTTCTCTGCGACCTCGGGGTCCAGATTGTTCTGAATCATCCGGTAGGCAGCCTCGATCTGCCAATCGGCGCAGACGCGTTCGGTGCCGCGCGGGGCACGCACCACACGGTTGCTGTGTCGGGTGCCAGGGGTTCCAGTATGAACGGGATTGGTATCCATTGTTCTGATCTGCACGAAATCCGGCGCGCGCGCCGTGGAATGGTTATAGCAACTAGGGAGGGCATGCCGCACCGGAAGCGCGGGCAAGGGTTCAATTTACCCGATTCGGGTGACCTGACACCATCGAAAGCCCGCCCCGTACGGCCAGGAAGAAACCGCCGAACCGCCATTACGGCGATTGCGTGGGCCACTCCGTGCCTGCGCCACCCACCTACCGGGGCCTGCCCACACCGGAACAACGAACGGCAAGGCTGCGCCGGGTTGCACCGGTCCTGGATGATCCAGCGAGATCGGCCGATCGTTGCAGCCGGCTGTACGCCATGATTGCGGGTATCGCAAACCGGCGCGCGGCGCAGGCGGAAGATTCGCCGTAAAGGTCGTAGTTTCGCGCCGTACCTGTCCATCTCATCAACATCGAACCTGTATGTCGCAGCAGATCACACATGCTCGCCTCGGCACTCCCGTGGTTTCGACCGTTCTGGCTTCCGTTTGCCTCGCACTGACGCTGGTTATCGCCGGTTGCAGCGGCGGCGGCGGCCAGAGCTTCTTCATGGTGAACAAGAATACGCAAGCGATCCAGCGCGACACGATCGACCGTGCCGGCTCGCGCAGCTTCCTGCAGAACCCGCAGGACAGCACCAACGGTATCGTGAAGATGGCAACGGTGGAGCCGATACCGCTTGTGGAGGTTACGCTGGAAACCGGCGGCGATTCCCTTTCGCCGTTCGACAAGCCGCGCAAGCTGATGGTCCCGCAGGGCTTTTCGATCAGCGTGTACGCACGCGACCTGAGCCGCCCGCGTGAGCTGGCGCTGCGCGACGATGGCACGTTGTTCGTGACGGATTTCGACGGCCGCGTGCTGGCGATCACGCCCGACCGCAAGACCCATGTCATTGCAACCGATCTGCGCTCGCCACATGGCCTGGAGATACTGAACGGGGCGCTGTATTATACCGACGAAACGCGTCTGTTCCGGTTCGACTTCTCCTCACCGACGTCGGTAACCGGCAACAGCACGCTGTTATCGGACAAGTTGCCCGGCGGCGGTCTGAACTACACGCGCACCATCCGCTGGGTGCCCTCGGACAAGCGATTCTATATTTCGGTGGGCTCCACGCAGAACAAGCGGGTTGAGGACGACAACCAGCACGCCACGCTGCTCCGAATTGGCGAGGCCGGCGGCACACCCGACGCCGCCACGCGCGGCGGCCTGCGCAACGTGGTTGGCATGGACGTTCACCCGGAGACGGGCGAGCTGTGGGGTATCGACAACGGCACCGAGCTGCTCTCGCCGCTGCTGCCCCCAACGGAAGTGAACATATTGAAGATCGGCAAGCATTATGGCTGGCCGTTCTACTACTCGAAGAACTTCCGCGATCCGGACTACGCCGATGCTACAACGGCGAACAATCCGCGTCTGCCGGCCACGCCAACCCCGCCGATCATCGAGCTGGAGGGGCATGTGGAGGCTCTGGGCATGCGGTTCTATCCCGGAACCACGTTTGGGCCGGACTGGAAGAACGCGATGGTCATCGCATATCACGATAACTGCCGTGTTGTGCGCGTACGCGCCAACGGCGACGGATCAAACGCCCGACAGGCGGACGTCATCACGGGTTTTCTGGCACCGGGCGACCGGCAGCCGTGGGGCCGGCCGGCCGGAATCGCAATCGCGAAGGATGGATCGGTGCTGTATGTAAGCGACGATCGTACCGGCGCGATCTACAAAGTATCGAAACGATAAATTGCTGTTTGGCGTTGCGCCGATACCCCCAAGCTTCGTAGAATAGCGGTGCTGAACTGACTACTATACGAAGCAACGTATTTCCAACGCAGCGAGATGAAGTTTACCGTGCGAGATTTCGCAATGACTGTACGACGCGCACTCCGAGGATCGTTCGGAGCGGACACACCCGACGAGGATGTGATGGTGGCCGAGGACGTGGAGATTCTTCTCCCGGCCAAGGTTATCCTGTACAATGACGAGGTTCACACGTTCGACGAGGTGATCTTTCAGCTGATGAAGGCCACGGGCTGTTCGATGGGTGAAGGCGAACGCCTGGCCTTCGAGGTGGACACACGTGGCCTTGCCTGTGTGTTCGAGGGGGAGATGACCGATTGTCTGCGTGTGAGTTCGGTGCTGGAGGAAATCAGCCTGCACACCGAAGTGAAATTTTAACGGCGGCAAGCGCTTCGATCGGGAATCCCCGGCCACGATTCGTGGTTGGTACAATACCGGTTCGGCGCGCGCGTCGAGGCTACGTGCCCGGTAATCAAAACAACACCGTTTGTCTGTAACAGTACAAACACACAGGAGCCATATCAATGAAGCGTCTGCTTATACTCGCAACCGCGGCCGGCTTGGCCTTCGGTGTCGCCAATGCATCGGCCCAGTGCAGCAAGGAAAAGGCATCGTGCGGCGATAAGGCCGCCGGAAGCTGCTGCGCCTCGAAGAACCAGAAGGCGACCCTTTCGCAATTGAAGACGGTTACCAAGGATGAAGTTGCCGCCATGTTGCGCGCAAGCGACGTAACCATCATTGACGCCCGTGACGCCGAATCATTCAGCGCCGGCCATATCGATGGCGCCATCAACTTCGGCCAGGCCAACCTGCCGACCGACAAGAACACAAAGCTGGTGTTCTACTGTGGCGGCACGAAGTGCCCCGCCGCTGCCAAGGCCGCCAAGAAGGCCGCCGAGCAGGGTTACAAGAACATCATGGTGTACAGCGGCGGATGGGCCGACTGGAGCAAGAACAGCTAATCGGCTTCTTCCGGTAGCCAATACGTAAAAAAGCCCCGCACGGCCGATGCCGCGCGGGGCTTTTTATTTGCTCACTCCGGATAACCGGCAGGGCTTATCGTTGCGTGTAGGGCTGCGCGATATACTTCTTGGCAAGGTCGTGGGCCGAGCCGGAGGATGTTGAGTAATCATCCATATCAAGCACACGCTCGTACTGGCTTACCGCTTCGCGGTGCTTGCCGAGCAGATCGTATGCGTACCCGCTCTTCAACGCTGCCATCACATTCCACCCGCCCTCATCCTCACCGAATCGGCGGCTGAGTTGGTCGGCCTGCTTGAAGTACCGAATGGCATCATCGTACATACCGCGCCGCAGGCGGATATCGGCCAGATAATAGATTCCCTGACGAGCGGTGGAAAGCTCGTACCCGGGCTCGCGACGCTCCACACGACGAAGCATATCCACGTAGGCGGAGTCGGCATGCATCAGATCCTGTGTCATGTAATAGCTCTTGGCCAGGAAGCGATAGAACACGGAGTTGCCCGGATACTGGGCATGCAACTCCTGCGCCACCTGCAATGCGCCGGCATGATCCTCCTCCCACAGCGACAGAATCTCCAGCAACGAGTATTTGGCCTCGGTGGCGGCATACTGCGCACGCTGCGCGGCGATACGAAGCATGCTGATGCCGATCTTCTTATCCCCCGGCGGAAGGAATCCCAACACGCCCTTGGCCATCGGATATTTTTCCGGGATGTAGGCCCCAAGGTAGTTGTACAGGCCGGAGCCCAGAAGGATGTCGCTGTTGCTGGGCGCAAGCCGCTGGCAGCGCAGAATGATATCGTACGCCTCCTTGCCCTCGGTGGCCGCCGACACCCATTCCAGCAACGAGGCGCTGCTGAAGTTGCGCAGCACAAGCAAACGCGAACGGTACCCCAATGCAGACCCCTTGAAGAACAGGCCGATGATATCGTTGGGGTTATCGGCAAGCCGTTTGTCGCATATCTCGATCACCTTGTCGATGCGTGCGTTGAACGGCCCGGCAAAGGATTCCACCTTGGTATCAACACTGGAGTTCGGCACAATCCTCCACCAATCAACCAGGGCTTTCAGGAAGTAGCCCACCGGATGCTCCGGCTTGAGCACCACAAGCTGTTGGAATATCGAGTCGGCCTCGGCATACCGAAGGTTGTACAGCGCCTCGGTGCCACGTTTCACCATCCCTGTTGACTGGGCGTCGAGGAGCACCCACCCCCCTCCGGTTTCCTGCGCGCGTGTTATGGATGTTGCCGCCATGGCACAAAGCAACATGGCGAACAGAATCTGCCGTATGTGCATTTGCTTCATCGTCGTTCTCCGAAAAAACGGTCGGCGCATGGCCGTGCCGAAAACTACGTAACGCATCGAAGAAGACGCGCTACAGGGCGAATGGTTTTGTTGACGGCTGCACGGCTGCCACGGCAACCTTGCAGCGTCAAACACCGCGGGCAGCATCACGGGCAAGAAAGGCACGAAACAATCCGGCGCTGACATATGGCGAGTACGTGATCGCCGGCAGTCGTGCGATCAGCAGACCGCCCACCAGCAACGCGGCAACGCCCAGCATGCCGCCTTCCGGGCCAAAGGCGCCGCCGCTCAGGAACTCCGGGCCCTGCACGGTTGTGACAAGCAGACTGCCACCAAAATCGATGCCGCTTACCGGCAGCCCGGCAACCTTTGCCAGGAGCACATTCCATGCAACGTGCGCGCCAATCGGAAACCAGAGCGAGCCGGTCCGGATGTATCCCAATGCAAAGAAGATGCCCGCAAGGAATATGACCACCACGGCAACGGGAGTAACAGCAGGGTTTGCCAGATGCGCGGCGGAAAAACACCCGGCCGACAGGAGAATAGCCGGAACAGGCCCCAGAATCTCGGCTCCGCGCTGAAACAAATACCCACGGAACAGAACCTCCTCGCCGGCAGCGCTCACGATCATCGGCAGAAGAATGTGCAGGACGTCGTAGCCGACAACGCCAGGGCCGGGCCGAACGGTACCGATCAGGGCCAACGGCGCCCACGCCACAACGACCATCGCCGCACCCACGCACACACCCAGGAGCGCTTCGCGCGCCCACCACCGATGCGGGCCAAGACCACACCAGGCAACTGGCATCCTGTCGTACAACCGGGTTACCATAATGGTGGCCAGCGCGATCAGCAGGAAGCGAAACGGTTGCCCCCATCCGGTAGGGACGGCTGCGGTAAACCAACTCTGATAGGTGGGCGCCAACAGGACCGCCCCCAGCGCGAGGAACAGCCCCACGCCAATAAGGTTCACCGCAATCGGACGACGCGCCCAGAAATCCATGACTGCCAGCGGCAATGCCGCGATGTGATAAGCTATGTGCGCCCACTGGCCCACATGTTGGTGGACGATCGATCGTTAGTACAGCGGCACCGTGGGATCCACCAGGCGACTGTACCGATCGATGCCACCGTCGAGATTTACAAGATCGGAATATCCCATCGTTGCCAACAGGCCACATGCCTGAAGCGAACGGATGCCGTGGTGGCAGTACACGATGATCGTGCGATCGGGATCTTCGAGCAGGTCCGAGGCCGTTGCGGCAAGGGTGCCAAGCGGAATCAACAGCGAAGCACCAATCGAGGCCAACCGATGTTCCCACGGCTCGCGTACATCAACGAGCAGCGCATCGGGATTCTCGGCCCGGAACAACGCCAACCGGGTTGGGGGTAGCTGTCGGATGTTCATCAATTGCCCACATGAAACGTGGCCTCGTGGCCGAACGTTATGTTCAAAAACGGCGATCCCCACGGCGCAGCGCCAAAAGGCGAGCGTTCGCGGGGATTGCAAGAGATGATGCCGCGATGGCCACGGGCCATCAATTGTTATTCTTCTTTCGCTCCTGCCTGATCTTGTCCAGCAGTCGCTTCTGCTCCGGCGTCAGGATGTTCTCAAGACGCTCGTTGAAGCGTGTCAGCGCCAGTGAGATCTCGATTTCCTTATCCGCACGCTCCTTCAGCTTCGCGCGCAGGGCAACCTCGTTGGGCGGATTGGCCTGCTTCAACTGCTTTTCATCCTCAAGCAGGCGTTTGATATCGGCCCGCAGCTTTTCGGTCTCGCTCCGGAACTTGTCCCGCAGCTCCTTTATCTGGCCCTTCTGTACGTCGGTAAGGCCAAGCTTGTCGATGATCGAGCTTTCATCCTGTGCGTGAGCAAGCCCCGCCATCATCATGCCGATGACGAACGTCATCACCAAGCGTCTGTACGTGATCATCTTCATGTCGGTGTTCCTTTTCCCGAGTCGTTGCGTTGCCTGAGAATATATGAGAATCTTTTCACGAACGGAAGCCAAAGCATCCAAGGCATGGGCTGTTCATCGTAATCGGGTCTGTGACCTCAGGAACACCGCCGGGTTTAAGCGCCGCCAGCATGCGCTGGCAAACTGCCCCGACCGCGACGACCACCCGCTTTCGGGGTGCTCACGGCCAGGCTGGTGCCTGGCATCCGGAAGATATGGGGAACTGCTTCGAGCAACGTGGCCACCGGTACGATCTCGAGACCCTGCTTCACTGTATCGGAGATATCGGCCAGATCCTTGACATTCGCCCTGGGGATAATCACCGTGCGGATATCGGCACGGCGTGCTGCCAGAAGTTTTTCGGTAAGGCCACCGATAGGTAAGATCCTGCCACGCAGTGTGATTTCGCCGGTCATGGCCACGTCGGCACGCACTGGTCGCTGCATTGCGGCCGAGATCACAGCGGCTGCCATCGTAATGCCGGCCGATGGCCCATCCTTCGGAATGGCACCCTCCGGCACATGAACGTGGATTTCGCGGCCCAGATAAAAATCCTTGGCCACGCCCAGCACCTCCGCGTTGGCACGGATGTAGGTGATCGCCGCCGATACGGACTCCTTCATTACATCGCCCAACTGCCCGGTGAGGGTCAGTTTCTCGGTGCCAGGAACAATCGAGACCTCCACGGTGAGCGTATCACCGCCAACCGAGGTCCAGGCCAGCCCGGTGGCCGCGCCTACCAGATCCTCCTTCTCACCAACGCGATTCCGGTAACGCGGCACCTTGAGGTATTGTTCCACAAGCTCCGGCGTGATCTTGATCGGCTGACGGCGTCGCACCGGGGCCTTGACGCCACGCTTTGCGGGAGCCGCGACAACGTTGCCGCCGTCGCTGATGATCTGCTTGGCCACCTTGCGGCAAAGCGAGGCAATCTCGCGTTCCAGATTGCGCACGCCGGCCTCCGACGTGTATTCGCGGATCACTTTCATTACCGCGTCGTCGGTGAAGGTGATATGATATCCCTCCAGGCCGTGCTCCTTAAGCTGCTTCGGGATGATGTGCCGACGGGCAATCTCAAGCTTCTCGTACTCGAGATAGCCGTTGAGTTCGATGATCTCCATCCGATCCTGCAACGGAAGCGGAATGTTGAACAGAACGTTGGCCGTCGTGATGAACAGCACCTTCGACAGATCGTAGTCCACCTCAAGGTAGTGATCGTTGAACGTGGCGTTCTGTTCGGGATCGAGCACCTCGAGCATTGCCGAGGAGGGATCGCCACGGAAGTCGGCGCTCATCTTGTCGATCTCATCCAGAAGCATCACCGGGTTGACAACGCCGGCGCGTTTCATCGATTGCACCACCTTGCCGGGCATCGAACCAATGTATGTACGGCGATGCCCGCGGATTTCCGCCTCGTCGCGCACACCACCAAGCGACACACGCACAAACTTGCGCCCCAGCGCGCGCGCGATGGACTTGCCAAGCGATGTCTTGCCAACGCCGGGCGGCCCTACCAGGCAAAGAATCTGCCCCCGCATTTCCTTTACCAGATTCAGCACGGCAATGTGTTCCAGGATGCGTTCCTTCGGCCGTTCAAGCCCGAAGTGGTCCTCGTCAAGAACTTCCTTGACATGGTGAACGTCCAGATTATCGTCGGTTTCGGCCGACCAGGGCACAGCCGTAAGCCACTCGAGGTAGTTGCGGTTGACCGCGAACTCCGGCGACATCATCGGCGTCTTCCGGAGTTTCTCCAGCTCCTCGTAGGCACGTGCCTCCACTTCCTTCGGCATACCGGAGCTGCGGATGGCCTCCACCAGCTTGGCCAGCTCGGGCGAAACCTCGCCTTCCTCCTCCAGCTCGGTCTGTAGCGCGCGGATCTGCTCCTGAATCAGGAACTGGCGCTGCGAGCGTTGGATGGTATCCTGAACCTTGGTGTCGATCTCCTGCTCCAGCTTGAGCACCTCGATCTCATCCTTCAGGATCTTGATCAACTCCATGTACTGCTCGCGGATGTCGCGAGTTTCCAGGATGCGCTGCTTGGCCTCGACCTTGCTGATCAGGTTGGCGGCAATGAAATACAGCTTGCGCACCGGCTCCGGCATGTTCTCGAAGGCGATCAACACCTCCTGAGGCAGCCCACGATGCAACTGCGTGTACTCCTGAAACAGATCGGTTGCCTGGCGCAGCAGTGCCTGCATCTTCTTGTCGGCCGGCACGCTCACCGTGGCGGTGGTTATGCGGGCCTCCATGAAGCCGTTGGATTCGCCCAGCGACTGGATGAAGCCCTGCGACTCCCCTTCCACCAGGATCTTCATCAGACCATTGGGCAGGCGGAGCATCTGGACGATCTTCGCGACCGTTCCGGTCATATATATATCGTCCTCACCAGGCTCGTCAACGGAGGAATTACGTTGCGCGACGAGGAAGATGTATTTGTCGCGACTGAGCGCCTCGGCGGCGGCACGCAACGACGACTCCCGACCGACCAGGACCGGGAAGATCATGTTCGGGAAGATGACCACGTCGCGCAAGGGGAGCACCGGCAAGAGCACGGCTTCCGACGACGTCTGGGTACGCTTTACAGTAGTTTTTTTCATAGCCAAGCTGGTAAAAATAGAGAGCCCGGCCCCCTTACGCAAGGAATCATACTCGGATTGGATGGCGGAGGCTTATCTGGCACTTTTCGCAAGATTCTGTGAGTAACCATTTGTGGGGTAGTGTGTATGTTGTTGGAGTATGGGAAAAAGATCGGCCATACGGAGTTCTGACATGTCTGATGACGACCTGTTCTGCCTGACGCAGAACGGCGACATGGAGGCATTCAACGTCCTGTTCAAGCGGTACGAGCGCAAGGTATACATGTACTGTATGCGCGTCCTGCTGGACGAGGACATGGCTCATGATGCCTTCCAGGAAGCATTCATGCGCCTGTACGAGCATCGTAAAAGCTACGATGGGCGGAACTTCATGGTCTGGTTCTTCACTATCGTGAGAAACGTGTGTCTGAACCTGCGCCGTAACAAGAAGATCACGGTGCCGTTTGAGACATCACGAGCCAATGAGGCGCCGGCGAAGGTTACCGACGTGGTGCTTCATCAGCACATTGTTACGGCACTGAATCAACTGCCGATAGATCATCGCGAGGCCCTCGTTCTTTATGAATATGACGGCTACTCCTATCAGGAAATAGCCGATATCACAGGTGTTTCGATTGCAACGGTAAAGATCAGGATCTTCCGCGCGCGCAAGCTGCTCCGTACGTTACTTCATCCGGTGGTCTACGATAATGGAATTTGATCATCTCCTCAGAAAGTATCTCTCGGGCACGATGTCCGAGCAGGAGCTGGAGCACTTCCAGTCCCTGCTTGACCGTGTTCCAGAATACAAGACCGAACTCCGGCAGGTGCTGGAGCTTCGTTCGTTGCTCCATGATGACGCCCTGACACTTACGCCACCGGCCGACCTTTCGGAGCACATCCGCATTGCTGTTTCCAGCAGCTTCGCGGCCGACGCCATCGCCGAGTGGGAGGAAGAATCACGCCGCCGTCGCGTGTATCTGCACCCTCTGGGTATTTCGCTCGGGGCACTTGTCGCTACGTGTCTTGCCGTTGGTGTAGCGCTCACCCCGACGCTGCCCACGCAACGGGCCAACATGGCCGATGCTGGCGTTGGGGCATCCAAGGTTATCAGCGTTGCGCCCGATGCGCACGGAAAGCTGACACCGCCAACGCTTTCGCCGAACGCGCTGGCACATGCACACATGACCAAGCCAGACGCCCTGTCGGTTGTTCCGGCATCCACGGCTGCTGGCACAAGCCCCGCAACCGATGCTTCGATTGCCGACGCGGCCATCAACAGCCAGTTGAACAACGGGATCGGCGAGGATATGGCGATGCTTGGGCATGAACTGCCATACCGGAGCTCGATCGATGCCGGCACCAACAGTGGCGGCAATATCGCGTTCAACGCCAACGATGGCACGGCGCACTCGATCGGCTCGCAGATGCTGAGCTCGGAACGGAGCACGCTTCTTTCGCGCGACCCGGCCGACCTGCTCCGGCGCGATGGAATGCAGCCAAGTTATAACCCGCAACTCGACGGCGGCATGCATCGCGAGGCACAGCCCGTGGCGCACGCGCCGGCACAGCCTGGCGAAACCATTGCCATGGCCGGTGATAAGGGGCGCAGCCTCACGTTCGGCGTGACAATCGGATCGGGCAGCGTGGCCGATAAGGATGCAAGCCCGACGGCGCTGTTGCAGAACTCGTACTACTTCTCGTTCGGCCTCAGCGGCAGCGATCGCATCGGCATCGAGATGGGCGCCTCGACGTTCCGGCGCGACAATGATGGCAGCACTTCGTTCGCGAAGTTGACGCCCAACGATGCGGGCCTGGTGTTCGCATCAACCGGCACCAATCAGGGATATGCCGGCCTGGTGAGCGACGGCTCCAGCAGCACGTATCTGGGCAAGAGGTCGTTGGTTGATCCAGGCCCTGATGACAATCTGCCCACCAAGGATCTGCCCACACCGAAGAGTGGCGATGACTTGAAGAACACCCGCTCATCCGGAGGTTCGGGCTCCGGTTCGTCCGGCTCGTCGAATCACAACGATGCAGCGAAGCCCTCGCTGAAGCCGATCACATACGGTGCCGTGTTCTACGACCGGCGCATCAAGCTGAGCACGAGCTGGGATCTGTGCGGGCGCGTAACGGTAGGCGGCGCGGATAACGGCGTGCTGACCAACGTACGGGCCTACGCGGCATTCAGCCCCGGCGCCAAGAACGTTACGCTCACGATGGGCGTTGGTGGTTCGGCGCTGTACAACTTCAACGCCAAGAACCAGAGCTCGAGCGGCAACTTCGGCGTCTACTACGGAATCGAAACCGGATTCTGAGTGGCAGCCGATCTGGCGATGGATTTCTCAGGCGCCTCGACGCAATTGCCGCGCGAGGCGCCTGTTTGTTTCGCGCAAACCGTTCCGCTGTGCGCGGCAACCACATCATCCTCGAAATTCGAAACCGCATGAAGACGCAACTCCGAAATCGTTCCGCATATGCCCTGGTCGGGGCTCTGCTTCTGATTGCGTCGGCGTTGCAAGCCGGCGAACCGATGGTCCTTGCTCCGGGGAAGGGCCGGGTGGTCGTGTACGGCGGCACGGGCAACACTCAGCATTACTACGATCTGCGTGGCAATCTGAAGAAGTTCGACACGCTGCACACCGAGTTCGTGGCAACATCGTTTGGCATCAACGGCTCCTACGGGCTGGCACCGGACGTGCAGTTGGATGTGGACATCCCGGTAGGATACTTCTCGCTCACCAGCGACGAACGCTTCCCGAAGCGAAGCATTTTTGCACCGACGTATGTGGGCGTGGGCGCTACGTATCAGATCGGCCACGGAAACCTGAGTGGATCGGTAAGCACAATGCTGAAGCTGCCACCGGGCTTTCACAACGGCATCTACGACGACCCGAAACACCCTTCATTCCTGAGCGACGGCTACATGCAGCTCACAACCACGCTGAACTTCGGGATGAAATCAAAGGAAGTATGGTTCAAGGGGATGGCCGGCTATAACTGGCGCGACGAGGAACCAGCCGATGAAATCGTGTACCGGGCCGAGGTTGGATTCAGCAAGGTGGAGGGCACCGGCGTGTTCGTAAGCGCAAACGGTGTAGTCTCGATGGCCGACGTGCAGAACCCGATGCAGCCGTTTTATGCCGGAGCGTCCGGAACCACCGAGGAACTGGCGCGCGTGGACGGCGGTCGCGGACTGTTCCGCACGATCGATCGCGAGAACTACTTCGCTATCAATGCCGGCGCATTTGTTGCCTTCTCCGACCGGGTGTTCCTGAGCGGGACGTACTCGATCCGATTGTTCGGCACCAACTCGTTGGCGATGCGCGGAGTGTATCTCGCAACCGGGTATAATTTTTAGCCGCTGACGAAGTAACTTCATCCGGGCAATGCTGTATAAACAGTGCCCGCGCCGATCAACCGTCGCGGTACAGGCCTGGATCGACGATGCTACGCTTTTCGCGGAACCGATATCTCAACCTGCGGAGACCTGCTCCAACCATCGCCCACACACCCTGGCGTGCGGGCGGGAGCGCCATGATGCCTACAGCCAACACAACGCCGCCCCGTAACGCTCCGTGGCACCAGCGTATCCCAACGCTCCTGCTTCTTGTGGCATTGGCGTTGGCGCCACGTTTGCTGCACGCTCAGATATCGGTATACCCGCCGGTGCTGTATTCGGGCATGAACTCGTTGACGATTACCGCGCCCGCGGGGCTGCAGCAGGTTACCGGATACATCGGCGGACGCTGGCAAACGCTGCACACCGGGTTGGCGGCACCCTATATCAAAGTCACATCCGGCCCAATTTTCGGCCGGTGCGCCAAGAAGACATCGCTGGGGATATTTCTGTTGCTGGCACGCCCAAGCCGGATGTTTCGGCTGCGCGTGGTGGATTGCGACGGGAACATCAAGTACTTCGATTTCAGTGAAAGCATGGACTGGGACGTATACCGCGAACAGTTCGGCAACATCACACTGGGCGCCACGGCCTGCCACACGTTCACTGTAAGCGCTCGCGGAACCACTATCATCATCGATTCGGTGGCAAGCCGTTCGCCGCTGTTCCAGATACGGCTTACCGGAGCACGCCCACCGTTGCGACTGGGCTCAGGGCGCGAGTACAAATACGACGTCTGTTTCCGGGCCACGAAGCTCGGATTCGTGAAGATGCCGATCCTGGTGTATGTGCGGCGAAATTTCCCGGCGGGCGGACACACGAACTTCATCGTTGCCGACACAGCCTACGTCACGGTAGTGCCACCACGCGGTGGCATGCCGCAGACACCACGTCCCGCACCGCAGGTACGCCCCAAGCCAAGGGTGCTGGTAGCGCAGCCCAAGCCCATTATCATCGCGCGCCCCAAACCGAAGCCGCCGCGCCCACCGGTTGTGAAGGTTGTGCCGCCTCCGGATACGGCACACCGACCACCGCCGATCGCGGTTGTCACGCCTCGATCGGTTCCAGCGGAGATCGCGCCTGTTCAGCCGGCTATGCCAACCATTGCCGACGCGCCGTTACCCACGTTCACCGAGCAGGAACTTACCGACCCCACCACGCATCGTGCGGTGCTGATGCCAACCGCGCGCTCGGTTGATTCGGGACGGCTGTTCGTGGCAAACTACGATGGGGCCGGATGGATGGCGGGTTACGGCCTGGACGACCGCACCACGCTGCTCGGCGGATTTGCCTATGTGCCGGAGTTCATCTCCTACAACCTGGTGCTCACCGCCGGCGCTCGGCGCGAGCTGATCCGCGAGGACAACTTCCGCGTGGCCGCGGGGGCACAGTTCAACTTCTCCCGGACAGATCTTTCCTCCATCCTGCTGGCGGCCCCGTATGCCGTGGCCAGCCTGGGCGATGATGACCAGAGACTCACGGCCGGAATCAGCTACACATGGCGGCATCATATCCCGGCCGACAGCATGCCGGCATTCGATAAAACAGCGATCGCGGTTGGGCTGGGCGGCGACTATCGATTTGCGCGCCACTGGAAGGCAGCCGCGGAAACGTACGTGATACAGGATGCCAGCGTGCAGCCGCTGGTGCTTACGCTGCGATACTTCGATCACCGTTTCGCGATCGACGCCGGCGTGGGGTTCGATCTGGGATTGATTGGCCCGGCACGCAGCGGCATGCGTGTGGCGCCGGTAATCTCCGGAACCTATGTGTGGTAGCACCTTTGGTGCCGGACGGAAGAGTTCACACCGATCGCCGATAATCTCCGGAACCTATGTGTGGCAGCACCTGTGGTGTCGGACGGAAGAGTTCACCGCGATCGCCGATAATCTCCAGAACCTATGTGTGGTAGCGCCTTTGGTGCCGGACGGAAGAGTTCACACCGATCGCCGATAATCTCCGGAACCTATGTGTGGTAGCACCTTTGGTGCCGGACGGAAGAGTTCACACCGATCGCCGATAATCTCCGGAACCTA
>CBHYLN010000092.1:0-20369 GCA_966128725.1 uncultured bacterium
CTGTTCGGGTTCGGCGATCTCGGCCGCAGCGCCGCGTTTGAATCCGCGGCGTATGAAGCTCCACGCCGAATACACCATCACCGCGCCTGTTGCAACCATCAGGAAGCTGTCGCCGGCGTACTGCGTCAGGTAGGCGCCAACGATGTTCATCGGCATTGCCGTCAGCAGCACGCGCCAGGCGATATCGAACCGTACCAGCCGGTTGCGTGCGTAGGCAATCGAGCCGGAGATGGCCGCCGGAATGGCTGCCGGCAGCGGTGTTGCCAGCGCAAGCTTGGCGGGCATGCCAAGCAGAACGTGCAGCAACGGCGTGGCGATAAGCGCGCCGCCGATGCCGAACATTCCGGACGACATGCCGATAACGATACCGATGACAGCCGTGATGAACGTGTCCACGCAGTGCTCGTGATGTGGAAAGCGCCGGGAAGATGTTTCCCGGCGTGTTTGGAACAGTCCGCTATCCGCTAGTTGTTGGCCCTGTATGGGCGTTGCACCAGCGCAAACCCAAGCTGCACGTACCACAGCGAGCCGCTCAGAATGGTGTCGTACCCGCCCAGCGCCGCCACCGCGTGCCCTACCCGCAGGCGCAGATCCAGGTGCGGGCCAACATCGAACGGAACGCGCAAGCCGGCCAACACCGAAACATCAAGCCCCAGGCGGTCGCGTGTGGTGGGTGTGGCGCCCGGATCGGCCCCGGTTGTGTCCGCGCCCGAAAGGTTCTGCAGCGCAAGCCCGGCAAGCGGGGTTACCGCGAACCTGCCGAACCGGAACTCGTAGCCAACATCGATTGCCCCGCTTGTGATAACCGCGTCGCCAGCTTCCCAGCGCCGCGCCGCCGCGGTGAAGGGCACGGCAACCTGAGCCACGCCGAAGGTAAACCAGGCCGAGGCCGTGATCCGGTTCACATAGACTTCCCCACCGATCGTGGGACCGTGCAAGGTTCCGAAACGATCGCCGGCATTGCCGGTAAACCAGCCAACACCGTATCCCATCATCACCGCCGCGCCAAACGGCACCTCGGCGTACGGCTGCACGATATAACGCTCGGCAAGCGGCACAAACGGCGACGCGGGAAACAATCGCCGGAACTCGGCCACGCGCGCGTTCAGCTCCTCGCGGCCACGCAGGCCGCCAACGGTAAGATGATTGGCAAGCAGGTTGTGAATGTAGCGTATCTCCAGCCCCGCACCGGCATCACGAAGCGCATCGCCAAGCCGCTCGGCCCGCTCGTGCAGTTGCGCGCGTTCGACCGCGTACAACCGATCATCGTGCAGCGGATGGCGCGCAGGTCCGGCCTGTACCGCGCTCAACAGGCGTTCAAGCTCGGGCATGCTGGCAAGCATTGCCGTATCGAGCATCAGCAGCCGCGCAAGCAACTGCTCGGCTGCGGTCAGCAGGTCCGGCAGGCGCTGGTGCGCGAAGGCCAACACCGCGCCGGCGCGCGCGGCGTCGCCACGCTTCAGATCGGCTGCCAGACGGGCGCGCGTTGCAAGCGCCAGCGACAGCCCCGGGTTGGCATTGCCGATGGCCTGTTCCATCGCCGCCGAATCGCGCGGTGAAAGCGGCTGCGCGGTTGCCATGTGGCAGGATATCAGCAGCAGTACGCAAGCCAACAAGAACGCCCCGCGTACGGAACCGGTCCCCCACCGGGCACGCAACCGGCCTGCGCCGGCCGCCACCGTGAGCAACGTGCCGCAGCATGTTGGGGCCGCAGGGATCATCAGCTTACAGATTAGGCTTCATTGGCAGAAAGGCGAGCGTTTCAACACAGGCAACCAGACGTTCCACTTCGCGCTCGTTGCTGCCCACCGCGAACGCATAAAGCCGCAGGGGCGCCTCCTCACGCTCGGTTGTGCCCGACTCCAGCACGTTGCCTGTAAGCACCTCGCGCTGCACGATCGGCGGGCCATCATCCTGTGCCAGGGTACGTTCGCGCCACTCCACATCAACGCCTGCGATGACGCCACCGGCGCGCGCGAACTCGGCGGTATCCTTGATCTGGCGCGAGGTACCGGCCCGCATGATCTGCAGCATCACCATCGCACGCTGCACCTGGCCGGTATCGGAGGCGCGATAGATGAAGTACACATCATCCCGCGATTCCGGCGCCCATTCAGCAACGAAATCAACGGGCAATGTGATAGACATGCGATGGCGCCCGGTGTGCTCGTTCTCGAGCGTGACAACGTGGGTGGTGATGCCCTTCAGGGCGCCGGACCGGTCCTTGCGCGGCGTACAGCCCGGCAGGCCTGCCAGCAATACGGTCGCGAACACAGCCACGGCACACGCATGGCAAACAGCACGGCTCGGCGCCCAAAGGCCGGGCCGGCGGGAGCGCCCTGTTGATCGGTGATTGGCGGGGGGCATTGGCATCTACGGCGTTAGTGCAAGGGTCTCGGCGGCGCGTACCAGTTCCGCAACGCGCGCCTTGTCGCGACCGCCAACGTACACGTGCAGATTCAGCGGCGCACGGGCAAGCTCGGGGGAAATCGCCGCGAAGTAATCGGAGCTGGCAATCTCGTGGATGTAATACGGCGCACCGTCGGGAAGCTTGTCGGTCCAGCTCTTCCATGTGACCATCGTGCGCCCAAGCAGCACCGAGCGTTCGGTGAACTTCGTTTCCGGCCGCACGCCGGTTTGCGGCCGCACGCCCACGTAGATGCGAAGGAACCCGGGCGTCACCGCCGTTGAATCGTGCAGGCTGGGATCATCGGTCCGCACAATGAAGTACTCATCGTTCGGCAGGCGGCTCCGGTTTTTCACGGTGTAGCCGGCGGGCAGCGTGATGAAGAAATCCGGCGCCGGGGTGTGGCGCGTTGGGATATGGAATCGTCCGGGCGGAAGGTTTTCGCGAAGCGTGGTATCCGGCGGCAACGGGCGCTGTAAGCCGGCCGCCGCCGAATCCCGCTTTTCGGAGGGTTGCTTCGCGTCATCGCCGCAGCCGGGCAGCAACACAACAATGCAGGCAGCGGCCGCCAGAGCCGGCAGGCGTAACAGGCGGCTGATCATACGCTGCAGCTCGCCAGATATGCCTCGATCTTCTCGCGCCACTCCGGCCGGGCCTCCATCACGTTATTGATGTTCGCCAGCGAGTAGACCTTCAGGCCGGTCTCTTCCTCGAACACCTCGCGGGCGGTACGGCCGCTGGCGTCCACCGGCTCGGCACGGTCGAATGCGATGATGAACCCCAACGGCTGGCATCCGGCGTCGCGAAGCTTGGTGATCGCCTCCAGCTTGGTACCGCCGGTGGTGATCACGTCATCCAGAATAACAACCGTATCGCCCGCGCGCAGCACGCCCAGGAACGAGCCGGCATCACCATGCGTCTTGGCTTCCTTGCGGTCGCTTACGGCGCGGACCTCCTCGCGATCGGTGCCGACCAACGAAGTAGCCGTGGCGATCGCAATCGGGATGCCCTTGTAGGCCGAGCCGAACAGTACACTTGCGCCGGAGAACTCCGGAATTGCCCGGAACATGCCGGCATACAGGCGGCCCATGATAGCCAACTGGCGCGCCGAGCACAACGATCCGGTGTTGAAGAAATACGGCGACTTGCGGCCGCTCTTCAAGGTGAAATCGCCGAAGGCGAGCACGCCTTCCTTGAAGAAAAACTCAACGGCCTCGGCGCTGATCGCCGCCATGTGCTTTCTGCGTTGTTCCATGCTTGTTACTGAAAAAGAGATGAGTGTTGTCAAGGAAGAGGGAGAGAGAGAGAACGCTCGGGGAATGTTTCGATGCCGGGCCTGCGCACGGCCCAACGGACGGCCCGCGCACGACCCCGCGGCATGGCCCGATGGAACGGACACGGCATGCGCCGGCCCTGCTTCGGGCAACCGCGGTCGGCTGCTGGCCGGCGTGGCCGGCCTCATCGCCATGAAGATTGCAGGCAAGAAACCAGATGCCCCGCGGACCGTTGTGGAACCGGCCCCGGCACATCGGTGTGTCAACGGATTACTCGTCGATCACCAGATCGTCGGGCACGTCGATCTCCATGCGGAGCATCGCCGAGGAAAGGGTTTTCCCCTGCGCGTCGAGCTTCAACGAAACGGTGCCACCACCGCCCAGGGTGTTATGCAGCAGGAAGTTGAGCGCCCAGAGATTCGGCAGCTCGAACCGTTCCACCGGCCCGTGACAGATGCCCGCGAAGTGCTGTTTCACACGCTCGGCCGAAAGCGCCTCGGCAATCACCGGATACCACTCGGCGCGCCGGGCAATCACCCCAACGTTTCCGGCATCCCCTTTGTCGCCGGAGCGTGCGTGCGCCAGCTTGAGCAATTGAACCTTCTTCATCGTGCTGTTCGATTGAAGCGGCCACACGTGGCGGCCGCATTGTACAGGCAGCACACGCGATCCCGCGTGTTACTGCTTCGTGCGCTCCACATCGGCCGGCGCCGCGTTGAACAACGGCCCCAGAAGCAACACCCTGAGCCGGGCGTAGATGTCGGAAAGGCCCGGCGTGCGGCCGTCGCCGGCGTAGCGCACGCCGCCCAGATAGGCGTGATTCACCGACACGATCTCATCACCATAACGGGCGCGCACCCAGATGTAGGGCTGATCGGTCATGAAGTGCGTGGTATCGGCCACCAGCTTCATGATGCCTGTCTGATACGCCTTGGTCATCAGCTCCTCGGCCACGTCGCTCGACATCGGCTTGCGCATCCGGTACAGAATATCGCCGCGCTCGAACTCGTCGTAGCGGTAGGCCTCGGCATCGTACACATGAAACTTGGCGGGCGTTTCGCGCGAGATCGAGATGTGCCCCTCGCATCGGCCAAAACACTGGCTGATCACGATGTGCACGTAGTTGCCCTGTGAATGGTCAACAAGGCTGTCCAGGTGACTGGCGATGGGGTCCGCCGGTGGAAGCGCCAGCCGTATTGCCGGCTGTGGCTCCGATGGCGTGGCCGTTGGCTGCGTGGTTTTGGCCGCCTCCTTTGGCGAGGAGCAGCCGGCGGCCACCAGCGCGATCACTGCCAGCCCCCCCACAACACGGAACGGCGTTGCTGCCAGCAGCCGCATGGCGGCGGATGTTCCAACGTGTGCGATCGTCCGATTCATGGTCATTCTCCGTCGGTTCGTTTCACATGCCTCAGGCATCCACAACCTCCACACGAACACGACCATCGATACGGGTTTTCTCGATAAGTGCAGGCCAGTAGGCCACCACTTCCGACGGACGCGGGCGTCCGCCGGCAAACCCGGTCACGTTCGGTGGGCCGGTGAGGATCAGCGGGGCTATCTCCTTGCCGAAACGTTCAACGCTTCGGAAGTCGCCGCCGCGCACCCCTACCCGCATCATGACTTCCTGCGGATCGGGGTTCACGGCCTCCGACAACGGACCATGACATGCGTTGTATCCAACAAACTCGGTGAGCACTTCTTCAAACGTCAGCCCCAGCTTCGCCAGGCGCTTGCGCAGGATCTGATCGGCCGCCTTCGCCTTGTCGATGGCTTCAGGCCAGGCATATGTAAGCGTCGCGAACGCCGAGTAACCGTCGGCATAACTCATCGACACCTTGTAGAACGGGGTATTGGGTCGCCCGGTGATCCCGTGCACGCGCACACGGTCGCCACCCAGATCCTCCAGATGGATCGACGTGAAATCGGCGATCACATCGGGCGTGATGTATTCGCGCGGGTCGCCGATCTCGTACAGGCACTGCTCGGCAATGGTGCCGCGCGAAACACGGCCGCCGGTGCCGGGGTGCTTGGTGACAACGAACTCGCCGCTTGGGGAGGCCTCGATGATCGGGAACCCGACGTCGGCAAGGTCGGGCACGCCGCGCCAGTCCTCCATATAGTTGCCACCGGATGACTGCGCCCCGCACTCGATGATGTGGCCGGCGATAGTGCCGGCGGCAAGGCGGTCCCAGTCATCCATGCTCCACCCGAACTCGTGGATCATCGGCGCCAGGCACAGGCCCGTGTCGGTAGTGCGGCCGGTGATCACGATCTGCGCGCCCTGGTTCAGGGCTTCCACGATCGGGCGGGCGCCCAGGTACACGTTGGCCGAAAGCACGCGATCCAGCAACCCGGCCACGGGCTCGGCGGTGTCCATGTTGCGAAGCTCGGCGCCATCGGCAACGATGGTTCCCAGATCATCCAGGATGTTGTCGCCGGTGACGATGCCCACCTTCACGTTCAGGCCGTGCTTGCGAGCCACCTCGAGTATCGCATCGCGACAGGCCTCCAGATTCACCCCACCGCCATTGGTCACCAGACGGATATTCTTCTCAACCAGATGCGGCAGGATCGCGTCGATGGTCGCGATCAGATCCTTTGCATATCCCAGCTTCGGATCCTTCAGCTTCTGCTTCTGCATGATCGACATCGTGACCTCGGCCAGGTAGTCCATCACCAGGTAATCGATCGGGCCACGAGTCACCTGGTCGATCGGCGCGGTCAGCAGATCGCCCCAGAATCCCTGCCCGGCGGCGATGCGGATCATTTCCTTCATCGGGTTGTCTGTTCGGTACTAATTGAGTTGGCTTGGTACACGCGGAACGGCAAAGCTACGAATCGCCGGGCAGACCGGCGCGCCCTGCTACAACTGCGAACAATACTCCCGTGATGGAAGCAGCACGCACGGATCGGGCGGGCATCGGCGTGCCGACCATCCGCAACAATACACAGGCCCGATCATAGCATGATCGGGCCTGGCAAACCGCCGCGCCGGGCGCCATATCCGTTGTGCGGGTTATCGCACCAGATCCAGCTCGCGGGTAGCCCACCCCTGCTGGGCGCGCAGGTGGATGTAGTACCGCCCGGAGGCCAGGCCCTGCAACGAGGCGCGCACCGTGTGCTGGCCCGGTTCCAGATCGCCATTAACCAGCACGGCCACCTGCCGGCCCACAGCATCGAACAATGTCATGCGCACGTGGCCCCGACTGGTCAGGGTGAACGGGATCTCCGCCTCGTTGCCCAGCACGCGCGCGCCGCCAAGCTGCACGCCGTCGGTCACCGAGGAAATGCGCTCAACGCCGGCCAGCGCTGTGTCGATCGGCAGGAACGCCGCGAAGATGTTCAGGTCGCCGTCGCCTGTGCGGCCGTCGGTCCATACCGGGATTGCGTACCCGGAGGTGCTGAGCACCTGCGTGTATTCGCCGATGCCGAAGCCGCTGTTCAGCGCACCGATGCTGCCGAAATCGGTGCTGCGTTCCGACGCCCGCACCATGTGCGAGAAGCGTACGCCGCCGTTGAAGGAATACGCAACAACGTAGTCGCCGATGCGATGCGTCGAGTCGTCGCGGCGATCGTACCAGGAAAGCACCACCACACCGTTCGGGGTTACCGAGATGGTGGGATAGTGCTGATGGCGAACGCGGCCTCGGGGGTCATCGTTGACGATCAGCGGTGAGCTCCAGGTTTGGCCGTTGTCAAGCGATCGCGAGAAATAGATATCCAGCCCGTCGCCCAACTCCGTGGTGGTGCCGTCGGCGGTCCAGGCGGCGTACAGATTGCCGCGCCCCGGCCCGTTGGAGTGGTCCACCGCGAACACCGGCGAGGGATACATGCGGCGCGACTGAATGCCGGGAATGGAGGAATACGATGAGCTGGTGGAGAACCGGGGGTAATGTACGTCGGCGATCTTGACGGGTGCGCCGAATGTGGCCGCGCCGTCGGTGGATACGGCATGCCACAGCGAGTTCGCGCCCTGATTCTGGCCGCCGAAGAAAGTGACATGTACGTTGCCCTGGTTGTCCACCTCCACATTGGTGAACTGTACCAGATAAAATCCCGCGATCGATACCGGCACGGAGGTGCGGCTCCAGGTCTGTTCGCCCGGCAATTTGCGGCGCACCACGATGCGGCCACGCCCGTTGTTCCCCCCTGCCTGCAGGAATGCCAGATACAGCGTGTTGCGGCGGGGGCCGTTGGTGCGGTCAACCGCCAGCCACTCCTTGTCGTAGATCTCCGGATTGGAAGCCGTGCGCGCAAACTTGTTGAAGGCAACGGCATCGGAGTCCGACTGCTGCCATGTTTCGCCGCCATCCGTTGACGATGCCCAGTACAAACCGTAGAAGGTTGTGTCCGTACTGTTGGGCTTGTAATACAGGGCGATCCAGATCAGGTGCGCGGTGCCGTCCTCATCGAAGGCAAGGATCGGATCGCCACCGCCGTTCACCGTCACGTTTTTGCCCTTCGGCAATGTCTTGAACTCGCTTTTGCGCCACGTGCGGCCGAAATCCCTGGTGTAATACACCGGGCACAACAGCCCGTCGGCGGCCGAGCCGATGCGGATCGGCGACACCACGATGTTGTTGCTGTCGCGGGGATTGATGGCCGCATGCACTTCCGATTCCGGCGCATTCTCACCGCTTACCACCACTTCGCGCGCTTCGGCCGCGGCCTCGGCGGCCGAAGCGGCACCGTTGGGCGACTGGTTATGGCCCAGTTGGCGTTGGCGCTGCGCTTCGATCACCTGTTCCGGCGTCCAGCGTGTTTTCTCCTCGATGATTTCCCGGGCGGGACTTTCGGAAACCTCCTGAGCAACGGTAATCACGGGGGCCAGGAACACCGCGGCAGCACAGACAAACAAGCGCAGGTACGTGCGCATACAGTTCTCCAGTTGAAATGTTCGCCGATGAAATTCGCCGGTTGAAATAAACGACGCGGATCTGGGGGCGACACCGAATCTCCTCCGCGTTTGCCCTTAGGTCCGGATCGGCACAATAGTAGGCAAAGCTGTCGCGGGATGCAACGCGCTCCAACCGGCCCTGCACGTGCCCGAACCAGAAGCAGGATAATCGGCCATTCGTATCACGTGATTTGTATCACCAGGCCCAATATCGCATCCGTGTGCGATAGCGGAGAGCACCTATTTGGGTGTAGATTTCCCGCGGTTCGATTATCACACCCAGGCAGGGTTGATAAAGCGTACCAAAACAAAGTTGGTAATGCCAAAGCGTGATGCGATCCTCGGGGGATGGTTGCACACGCAGGTATACAACGGAAACGGGTGCTCGCGACATGTCGCGGGCACCCGTTACGTTTAGCCCTCGAACGTTCCACCGGACCGGTCGGTACCGCCACATGGCGGCGACGGCATTCGCCCAGCTTCAGCTCCTCCCTGCGCCGCGGTTTCATCACACACAAATTGCTTCGCGCGGAGAATCTCGCCCGGTATTCGTTCCATCCGTGACCATTCTGCTGATAAGTATCACGGAATAAGTATCACCAAGCCCAATATCGCATCCGTATGCGATGGCGACAGGCATCATCGCAGCCGTACCTTCGCGCGTCACACACACCATCGGTGTGCGATTGTACCTCGACTATCCTTTTAGGACTCACATGACTTGTCAGGTGAAACACACGTCCGCGGACCGCGATATCCGGCTGTCGGTGGTTACGATTGTACTCGTGATTATCGCCATCACGTTCGCGGCGATTACCGCCCGCTCGGAAACAACGCCCCGCACACATGGTTGCGACGTTCGCTCCGAACGGTGCTGAACGGCCCCTTGCGTGCCAGCCACACCGGCCAACGGGCCGGCACCGCCCACCCCCGCCGGTACTTTGAAGCGGCTTGGATCGGTTCGCGGCCCGATCCCCTGCCCGCCTTCTCCCACACGACAGATGCTGCTACACCACATTCCGCTACCTGGCAACCCGCAACACGGCACGTTGCCGTCGATGCCAAACCGTGCTGGCTGAGCACCAACAGCAGCGCGAACCCGACCCTCACCCCCCGGACCGGGAAACGGCCTGTTGAATTATTTCCGGGCCGCAGGACCGTTCAAGGGCTGTTCAACGGTCAGCCAATCTTTCATCCGTTCTCAAGAGGAGCATGTAATGCCTACACATATGCCTGTCCTTGTCGACTTCTGGTGCATCGGCGACAATCCCGGCATGCCGCTGGAAGACGCGTGGAGCACACTGGCCGCGCTGTACGCTACCGACGACACGCAGCCGATCGTTATCAAACGCCCCGATCACACGCTTACCTACGTTCCCGATCACAAGGAACAACGGATTACACTGGAGATAACCAGCACCATCGAGGATGCTTCGGCAGTGTGATCGGCGTGGGATGATGCGGGATACCATGGTGGAGTTTGAAAGACCGGTATCATACACTTGCGCTTGCCTTCTCAAAACGCATAACAACGCAACAGCCCCCTGCCGACAATCAATGCCGGCAGGGGGCTGTAGTGTTATTGCGACACTGCTCAGCCGCGCTTGGCGGCCTTTGCCTTCGCGGCAGGCTTGGCCGCGGCCTTGCCGGTTGCCGCCGCCTTCTTCGCCGGCGCAGCCTTCTTTGCCGGTGCGGCCTTCTTCGTGGCCGAGGCCGAGGCGGGCGCCGCAGCCTTCTTGGCCGACGCCTTCTTGCTGCCTGCGGGGCTCAGCCCGCGGGCGCCGCCGATCTTGGTGGCGATGGACTTGGCCTGCAGGAACAGCAGCAGGTAATCACGCCCGCCGGCCTTGGAGTCGGTGCCGGAAAGGTTGAACCCGCCGAACGGATGCGCGCCAACGATTGCGCCGGTGCACTTGCGGTTCAGGTACAGATTGCCCACAAAGAACTCCTCGGCCGCGCGCTGCAGCTTGGCCTTGTTCTCGGTATACACGCCGCCGGTAAGTCCGTAGGCAGTGCCGTTGGCGATCTGCAGGGCGTGATCGAAGTTCCGTGCCTTTATCACCGCCAGCACCGGGCCGAAGATTTCCTCCTGCTCGATACGCGCGCCGGCGGGCACGTCCACGATCACGGTTGGTTGGATGTACCAGCCCGGCCCTTCGGCCGGCCCGCCACCGGTAAGGATGCGGCCTTCGCTCATGCCGATTTCGATGTAGCGCAGGATGCCCTTGTAGGCACGCTCGCTGGAAACCGGCCCCATGTAGGCATTGCTCTTTGGGTCACCGATCTCGATCCGTTCCACACGCTCCTTCAGCTTGGCCACGAACTCGTCGTACACGGCGGCATCAACAATGGCCCGCGAGCAGGCGGAGCACTTCTGCCCCTGGAATCCGAATGCCGAAGCGGCAACGCCCTCAACGGCCATGTCGATGTCGGCCTCGGAGTCCACGATGATGGCATCCTTGCCGCCCATCTCGGCAACCACGCGCTTCAGCCAGAGCTGGCCGTCGGGCGTGCGTGCGGCGCGCTCGTTGATGCGCTTGCCAACGCCGGCCGATCCGGTGAAGGAGATGAAGCGGACGCTCGGGTGGTCCACCAGGAAATCGCCGATCTCGCCGCCGTGGCCCGGGATGAAGTTCACCACGCCCTTGGGCATGCCGGCATCCTGCAGAATCTCCACCAGCAGCCACGCCATCATCGGCGAATCGCTGGAGGGCTTCAGCACCACGGTGTTGCCGGTGACAATTGCGGCGGTGGTCATCCCGGCGGCGATCGCGAACGGGAAATTCCACGGTGGGATCACAGCGCCAACACCCAGCGGCAGGTACTCCAGGCGATTGATTTCGCCCGGCATCTGCACGGGCGCCTCGGGGCTGGCATACCGAAGCATTTCGCGGCCGTAGTACTCCAGGAAGTCGATCGCCTCGGCGGTATCGGCATCGGCCTCCAGGTAGTTCTTCCCTACCTCGGCAATCATCCATGCGTTGATCACCATGCGGCGCTCACGCATCAGCTCGGCCGCGCGGAACAACAGGTCGGCACGCTCGGCGGCGGGCACGCGGCTCCAGGTTTCGAACGCCTTGCGTGCGGCCTCGATTGCCTCGGCGGCATGCAAGCGCGTGGCCAGATGGAATCGGCCCACCACCTCGGAGATGTCGCCGGGATTGATCGAGTCGATCGTATCGCCGGTTTTGATCTTCCTGCCGTTGATGATGATCGGGTACTCCCGCCCGAACTTCCGCCTCACCTTGGTGATTGCGTCCTGCTGAGCGCGCAACACCGCCGGCTTCGAGAAGTCCAGATATGTGGTTGGAGCATACTCCTTGATCTTCTTCGCCATGAATTGTCCGCGATTGGTTGATTGGTACTACCGGTAGGATTATATCCCGTAAAATTAGCGCCCGGCACCGATGTGGAAGTACTGCAATGTGTGAGGGCGGGGGGCCGACGGCCGGATACGGCACAGGCCCCAATATGGTCGGGGCCTGTGCCGGCGAGAACTTTGTTGCTCAGAGAAGGCATATCGGGGTCTTTCCCATCGAAGCCCCGAGCGCCCGAGAGGAGAATCGTATCAGTCGCGCAGGCGCGGGTCCAACGCGTCGCGCAGGCCGTCGCCGATAAGATTGTAGCTGACAACCGTCAGGAAGATCATCAGGCCCGGCAACACGGCCAGCCACCAGGCGGCTGTGTTCGAGCGGGCCTGGTTCAGCGCCGACCCCCACGTCACCTCGGTTGCCGGCACGCCGAAGCCAAGGAACGAGAGCGACGACTCGGTAAGGATGGCGCCGGCGATGCCGAATGCCACCGACACCAGCACCGGCGCGATCGAGTTCGGCAATACGTGCCGCATGATGATCCGGGCCGAACCAAATCCCAGCGACCTGGCCGCGGTAACGTACTCCATGTTCCGCACCCGCAGCACCTCGCCGCGCACAAGGCGCGCGATCCCCATCCATCCGGTAAGGCCGATCACCACCATCACCATGAAGATGTTGGCATCGAAGAACGAAACGATGGTGATGATCAGGAAGAAGACCGGGAAGTTCAGGAACAGCTCCACGATACGCGAGATCAGCGTATCCACCCAGCCCAGGAAAAATCCGGCCAGCGAGCCAAGCAACAGGCCCACCACCGAGGCAATCGCCATTGCCACCAACCCGATGGCCAGCGAAATGCGCGAGCCGTGGATCAGGCCCGCCAGCAGATCGCGGCCAAGCTGGTCGGTGCCCATGTAATGCCCGCTGTCGAAGCTGAACGGCGGCGCGAACGAGTGCTCCAGATCGGTGCTCTTGGACGTGTACTGTATCGGTGTGGACACCTTCCAGTCGTATTTGAGCGTCTTCCAGTCCGCATTGGCAAGCTCCGCCGAGAAGGACGTAAGCCCCAGCGCCGAACCGTAATCGGTAAACACCGGGAAATACGTCTCGCCCTTTATCGAGCAGACGATCGGCTTGTCGTTGGCGATGAAATCGGCCAGAAGCGCAACCGCAACCAGAGCGTAAATGAAGTACAGCGCCGCCAGCGCGATTTTGTTCTTGCGGTATTGATGCCGCACCAGGCTCCAATAGCTCTGGTCCGGGCGCCGCTTCCTGGACTTCCCGGCGGTTTCGGCTGCTTGGTCGGGCGCCCCGGCGCCCGTTGCTGGCGTATGTACGTCGGCCATATATGCGTATTGAATTTGCTCGGGATTGGAACCTGTTCGATAACGGACGGGACTGCGGCCCCGCTGGCTGGATCGCGTTGCCGCGCCCGCTACGCCGATTTGTTCTGCAGCGAGATGCGCGGGTCAACCACCGAATACAGGATGTCCGCAGCCAGAACGCTGATAAGCGTAAGCACGGCCGAGATGGTAAGCTCGGCCATGATGATCGGATAGTCGCGCTCCAGAACCGCATCGAACCCAAGCTTGCCCATCCCGGGGATGGTGAAGATCTGCTCGATGACGATGGAGCCGCCGATCAATGCGGGGAGAATGCTTGTAAGAAGCGTAATGATGGGGATCAGCGAGTTGCGCAGCGCATGCTTCAGGATCACGACACGTTCGGATAAGCCCTTGGCGCGCGCGGTGCGGATATAGTCCTGACGCACAACCTCGAGCATGGCGCCGCGCATCTGGCGCGAGATATACGCGAAGCTGCCGTAGGTAAGGATCAGCAACGGAAGCACAATGTGCCAAAGAAGATCCACCGTTCTATCCCAGAACGGAGCATTGGCGCCGAACTCGATGGAGTGCAGGCCCGACGACGGGAAGATCTTCAGGTACTCCACGCTGCACAGGAAGATGATGGCCAGCGTGCCGATCCAGAACGACGGCAGCGAGTACAGCATGAACAACAGCGTGGATACCGTTCGGTCCACCTTTGTGCCCGGCCTGGCCGCCGAATAAATGCCGACTGGGATGGCAATCAGGTACGCAAGAATCACCGAACCGATGCTCATCCACAGGGTGATCGGTATTCGCTCGGCAATCTTGTCCATCACCGGGCCGTTGTCCTTGAAGGACTTGCCGAAATCCAGCGTGAAGATTCCCTTGGCCCACAGCAGATACTGGATGTGGATCGGCTTATCCAGGTTCCACTGCTCCCGGATCTTGCGAACATTCTCGGCGGTCAACTGCCGATCGGCCTGTTGCGACTCACCGCCAGCGCCAGCCTTGGCCTCGGCCGGATCGCCCGGCGCGAGACGACTGATCAGGAAGGTGACGATGGTGATGGCAATCAGCGTCGGTAGGAACAGAACGATCCGCTTGATGATGTATGTGCCCATGAGCCAGCGATAGATTGTGATCAGCCTCACACCGCGTGTAACGCCCCGGAACGCTCTGCCGGAACGATACGTGATATGGGGCATGTCGTGCAGTATGAGCAGGGATCCTACAGCACCACAGGCCGCCACGAACGCGAAGCGCCAAGATACAGCCGGAACGCCCACGCCAACAAGCGATCGGCCCCGGGTTTCAGCAGAAACTCCGCCAATGGGAACCACGACACCCACCCCACCGCGCCAGGCCCGACGTGCCGGAACATGGTTCAGGCTCGGCGCCGTACGTGGGCATGCACACACAAACGGGCTTTCGGTGGGCCTTATCCCCCCGAAAGCCCGTTCCAATTATACCGCGAGACTGTTAGTTGACAGCAACAGCCTTGTCGGTCTTGTACTTCTGCGCCGAGGTTGGCACCCACCACCAGCCGGCGTTGTAGCACGGGCGCGGACCGAAGAATTCAACCCCCTGATACCGCGCGCTGTATGCGCCGGTCTGCTTCTCGGAAACCAGGAAGGTGTAGGGCTGATCGTCGTACAGCAGCTTCTGGATCTGCTTGTACATGGCCTTGCGCTTCTCGAAATCGAACTCGCCGCGCACGGCCTCGATCAACTTGTCCACTTCAGGATTGCTGTAGCGGATGTAGTTGGAGCCTCCCTGCTCGGCCGACTTGGAGTGCCATATCTGGTACAGATCGCCCTCCTGCACGCTGGTGGACCATCCACCGATCGACGCATCGTAATCGCCGTCGCGCGTGCGCTGCAGGAATGTTGCCCACTCCAGGCTGCTGACATTGGCGTCGATGCCGATCTTCTTCAACGCGTCAACAAACACGATGGCGATCTGCTCGCGACGCTTGTTGCCGCTGTTCAGAAGAATCTTGAAGGAGAACTTCGTCTTCTGCCCGTCGATCACCTTGTCCAGAATGCCGTCGCCGTCGGTATCGGCCCAGCCGGCATCGGCCAGCAGCTTCTTGGCCTTCTCCAGATCGAACGGAATGATCGGCAAGGTGGTATCACACTCGGTCCGCTTGAAGTAAATGGGCGACTGCACCGGGCGTGCCATCCCGAAGTAGATCGTCTTGATGATCGAGTTGCGGTCCACCGCGTACGACAGCGCCGTGCGCACCTGCTTGTCCTTGAACATCGGACGGCGTTCGTTGTAGCCTATGTACACATAGGTCGGGTAATCGTAGATGGCCGGCTTGGCGCCGTAATCGCCAAGGTTGTTGCGGACGGCATTAAAAGCAACCTTCTCGATCAGCGGGTACATGTCCAGCTCGCCGTTCTTCAGCGCGGTGACGGCCGCGTTGGGATCGTTGATGGTACGGTAGATAATGCGATCGGGATAGGCCTTGCCGTACTTGTGCGACTTGTTCCAGTAGTTCGGGTTGCGTACCAGCACAACACGGTCGTTGCGGCCGAACTCGGAGAACATGTACGGGCCGGAGGATACCAGGAACTTCTTGTCGAAGCCTCGGGCGGCTTCCTGAACGAAGTCCGCAAGGGTCTTGATCGCCGGGTTCTTGTCGGTCTGCGATTTGTTCAGCTCGTCCCAGGAGATCTTGTCGCTCAGGTTCTCGGGATCCCAGATATGTTTCGGGAAGGCATACAGGCCGCCGATGAACTGGTCGGCAAGGTAATACGGCTCCTTCATCACCGCGCGCAGACGGTAGGGGTCGTTGTCGATCAGCTCCAGACGGTCCAACCGCGTGAAGTATCCGCGCAGCGGCGCCGCGTTCAGCACCAGCGGATTCTTGATCATCTTCAGATAGAAAATGAAGTCATTCCCGGTAACCGGCTTGCCATCGGAGAACTTCACATCCTTGCGGAGCGTGAACTCGTAGGTCAGCTTGTCATCGCTCACCTTCGGCAGGGTTTCGGCTACCCAGGGAATGGTCTCCAGCGTATACGGGTCCGTGTTCAGCAGGACGTCGTACATGTAATTGCCGAAGATCTCCTGCGAGGTGGCGTCGGTGGCGGTCACCAGGTTCAGCGTCTCGGGGTCGGACAAGCTATGGACCACGACCCAGTCGCCAGTAACGGGCGAACCGGCATCGGCGCCGTTGCCACTGCCTCCGCCGTTCTTGCCGCCGCAGGCGGAGATCGCCAACGATAGCACCGCAACGCTGCCTAAAGCCGCCAGCCGTTGGAATGTGATGGACTTCATCTTCATATCCGATGATCGATGTGATTGATGTTGCTTCCGGGGTCGCGCTCAGTCTCTGCCGGCGCCGGGGAGTTTACCCGGCACCGAATGCGCGCGGAAACGTGCCAAGATACAACGACGCCGGATTCGGAAAACTCCGAATCCGGCCGCGTCATCATGCGAAAAATCAATGGGAGGGGTTCACCGCCCGGGCTCCGACGTGCCTACGGGAGCGGCGCATTCTCACCGGCCTGCAGCCTTGCGATCGCCAGGCCGGGGCCGGGTTCGGTAGCGGCTGTACTTGCCGCATCGGCCGAGTGCACCGGCGCTACCTGGATGCGCGGCGGAAGCTGCGCCGTATCGGCCGTGGGCACCTCGGCATTGCCAACAATCGGGGGGTCGAGCGGCTTGCGCGCCGGCCGGCGGGCGGCGCGCTGTGGCGCCTGGGCAACCTTGGCTGGGCGCACCGAAAGGCCTGCGGGGGCCGGCGTTTCCCGTGCCGGTGGGATTGCGCTGAACAGAACCACGAGCGCAGCCGCGGCCAATGTTACCGCCGGAGCCGTGACAAAACGAACCAGACGCTGCCGCCGTGCATATGCGGGGGCTGCGGCCTGAACATTGGCCAGAACCCGGGCCGAATGTTCGGCCGGCATCGTTGGGGCAGGTTGCCGACGCAAAAGCTCGGCGTAGGCCCCCCAGTGCTCAGGGGTTTCGTTGGTATGCTTAGTACTGTCGGTCATCGAAACACTCAGGGTTTCTCGTGGTATCCCAACGCAACCATCTCGCGCCGAAATGCCTCACGAGCATCGAAAATTCGTTTGCGAAGCGCACCCGGCTTCACATTCCATTCAAGGATCTGCGCAATCTCCTCGGGCTCGAACCCCTCCACATCGCGCAGCAGCACGATCTCGCGCTGCCGAGCCGATAGCTTCGAAAGCGCCCGCTCCACCATCTTTCCCAGCAGGGCACCATCGGCCTTGGCATCCGGCAACACAAATGTGGTCTGTGTTATCTCCATCTCCTCGTGCTCGCCACTGCTGGATCGGAACGTAAGCGACCTGACAACCGAACGCACGCTCCGGCGCCGGAGTTCACTGAGCGCCTTGCGCCGCGCGATCGTGAACAGCCAGGTGGAAAACCGGAACGTTGGCTGATACACCGACCGCCGTTCGTACAGGGTCATCCAGGTTTCCTGAATGATGTCCTCGGCGGTAAGCGAGTCGCCGACAATCCGCATCACAAAGCTGTAGAGCTTGGCGTTGTACAGACCAAACAGCCGGCTGACCGCGCCGGAGTCCCCACGTTGCAATGCAAGCATCAGCTCGTTGCCGGCATCCACGCGATTGTCGGTCGCGTTGGATTCGGCCATGGCGCTATCACCGTTGCCGTTATGAACGGCAGCGTCACCGTGCACATGCATCGCGCCGTCGTGAACGACCGGTACGGTGCTGGCGAGCGAGCTGGGAGTTGCGGTCACTGGCACGTGACGCTGCGAACGTTTGAAGCCGGACACGGATTTATTATCTCATCTGCCCGATACGCGTTCCACGCATACGGACGGCACCTGTTACTTCAAGTCGCTCTTGCACTGCCTTTGGCAGCGCAACGGCCGCGTAACGCGAACCCTGCCGGCGGCCGACCGGCAACCCCGAAGATAGCACCAAACAGCACCTTGGCATATATGTGCCGGCACGAAAGCCGACGGGAAATCCACCGGTAGCTCGTTATCGTATAGGCTTCAGGATGTTGTGGACATTCTGCGGTGGGGCTGCTGTCCCCGCATGCAACCCGGCGACCGTGCCTCCCGTCTGGCAGGTATGTCCCCACCGAGCGCCGGCAACAGATCACAGATGCTGAGGCTGCGGCTTATGCGCTCGATGCCGTCCACCGCCCCGAATGCGGCAATTCCGGACGAATTGGGGCAATAGCGACACAGACGCCACTTAAAGTGGAGGTTTAGATGTTTGGATTCGGATGTGGATTTGCACTGCGGAACGTTCCGCTACGGGTGGTAAACACGATCGGTTGACACGCCAGGAAGGGATTGCAGCCGTCTGGGCCTACCCGGTAACCGCAATGATCAGTGCTGCGAGAACACTCCCCCAAACAAGCGCGTACGAAAGGCGACGAGCGAAGTCAACGGAGATCATACTGCCTGGGTTGTTGGTCATTTGGACTGTAGGATCGGGGCCGCCGAGGGTGCAAGCAAATGCGACGGAGCCAAGCATGTGTGAGATCCGGTTACCGATTCTTGAGGGGGAGCGCCAGGGACGCCAATACCAGCAACCGTTTACTGAACGGGCCGCTAATATACGCACGGATTTTCAAAAGCCATCTGAAGTATCGAATTAAAAGAGCGTAATGGAAGGATCGCCTGCCATGGCCGCCCTGGCAGGCCCAACGGGCAGCCGCCTCCACCATCACTTCAAACAGGCCAATACGATCGTAGCCGGCATGAACATGGTCGCGGTTATTCGAAGTCGTGTTCGAAATATGGGGTCGCTCGCGAGGACATGATGTCGCCACCACCGTTCCCCTTTTCAATCGCTTCGGTCAACTTGTCGGCGAACACCTTGGCGGCATTATAGCCGTAGTGCTTCAGCAGGTAGTTCAGCGCGATCACCTCGGAGATCACCGTGATGTTCTTGCCCGGGAAGATGGGCAGGCGAACATGCTGCACCTCGATTCCCAGCAACGTCACGATGGTATCCTCCAGTCCGGTGCGCGTGTATTCGGCCTGGGGGTCCCATTCCTCCAGTTCCACGATCACCTCCACCCGCTTCTGAAATCGGATGGCGCGGATGCCGAACATCTGGCGGACATCCAGCAACCCCAGGCCGCGCACCTCCATGAAGTGCGGGGCAAGGGCCGTTCCGGCTCCCATCAACACCCCCTCGCCCTTGCGCGTCACCAGCACCACGTCGTCGGCAACCAGGCGATGGCCGCGTTCGATCAGGTCAAGCGCAACCTCGCTTTTGCCGATGCCGGACCTGCCGATAAACAGCACCCCCACACCGTACACATCCACGAACGCGCCATGCACCGGCGAATATGCCGCGAAGTGATCGTCCAGAAAATCGCTGAGCAGATAGATCGCCTTGGTGGTCTCGTGCGGCGTGGAGAACACCGCAATGCCCCGTTCGGTGGCGATGTTCACAAGCTCAGGCTCCAGCACGTTCCCGGTGGTCACCACCAGACACGGTACATCGAAGCTGAGCAGACTCCGGAACATCTCCAGCCGCAGGGCGGGATCCAGGCTCTCCATGTAGAAGTACTCGGTGTTACCGAGCACCTGCACCCGATGGTAGGTGAACAGTTTGGTGTAGCCGGTAAGCGCCAACTGCGGACGGTGCAGACTTTTGTCGGTGATCAGCTTTTCGCGGCCAACGCCCTCGTTCACCTGCACCAGACGAAACCGCTCGCGGCATGTGTCGGCAAGGAAGCCAACGGTAATGCTGGGCTTGTGAATCTCCTGAATGTTATCGAGCGCTCCCATGGTTCGGCTGGTTGTGCGCCACCGGGCGCGATTGGCGCGTAGCCCGGGCGGCGACGGTTTCGTGGCAGGCATTCACGACCAGCCCGGCACTGACGACGTTGCTGTGCGCCTGAACTGTCGTGCAAAAAAAAACTGGGCGGAAGTTGATCCCGCGCCGCTCAATATACGACGCCGAATCAGGCTTCCGCCCAGACACTCATGCTGCGGGCGGGTGCCCGCTGAAACCTATACTATACGCTCGTGGGGACGTTGCCCCGCGTGCAGCTTATCCTTGTATTTCACCAACTGGCGCTCCAGCTTGTCGACACACGATTGCAGACTCTTGGTGAAGTCGTTAGATTAATACTTTGCCACCACTTGATAGCGATAAAACAGCAATACAACCTCGG
>CBHYLN010000093.1:0-20352 GCA_966128725.1 uncultured bacterium
GACATCACCGCCGCCGCGCCGGTGAAGCAACACTCCGTGGACGTGCGCCTCACCGCCGGGGCGTGGAGCGGCACCTACAGGATTGCCCCGCAGTACAAGGTTGCGCAAACCGGCGACTGGGCATTGTACGAGATCAACGCCGCCGTGCTGCCGGGCCAGTTGCCGGCAACCGTGTCGATGGCGTTGGATGCCAATCTGCTGACCGCCGGCAGCCCGGACACCGTCTGGATCGACGACGTTCGCCTGCAGCCTCGGGACGCTGAAGTCCGGACATACGTTGTTGATCGCGCCAGGCAACGGCTGTCGGCTTCGCTGGATGAGTTCCACTTCGCGACCTACAATCAATACGATGCCTCCGGCACGCTGCTGCGCCAGCGCCAGGAAACCTCGCGCGGCGTGCGCACCGTAAGCGAACGCATCGCCAACCTGCCGATGGTGAAGCGATACGACGGCACAGTGGTGTCCGCGCCGGACGGCCCGCCGGCAAGCCCACGGCGTGGCGGAAGCCTTCGCACACCGGGCGCGCTGGCCGGCGAGCGCGCAACGTCGAACGGGTCGCGGATCGATCTGCTCGACGCCGAGATCAACCCCGACGGCATCCGGACACGGCTGCTTGGCAACGGGCCGATGAGGCCGTTTGATCCAAGCTCGCTTACGGCGCTGCATCTGGATTCCATCGGCCTGCCGGAGATCCCGGTGGCGGACAAGCTTGCGTGGATGCGCGAGCTGGCGGCCATCGAGGAGCGCGAACGCGCCGCGCGCGACTCGGCCGCCGCCGCCGATGACATCGCAACACGCGCCGCGTGTAATGCCAGCGCCGAGCAGTTGCGCGCCCAGCGGGCCGCGCTGCTGGGCAGGCTGGGCCTGAACGAGACCGATTGGGCCGCGATAAAGCAACAGGCGTCGGCCGCGGCAGCCGACGCGGGCGATGCGCCCGGCGATCCGGGCAGCCACCAGAAGGACGGCCGCGATACGGGCGACGAGGATGGTGGCGCGGGCGATGGCGACGCGAAAGATGGCGGCGGTCGCGATGGCGACCGTCGTGATCGCGGCGACGGCAACAAGTAGCCTGATGCGCCCGACGTGGGCGGCCTGCCTGTGATGGGTGGGCCAGAGCGGGGGGGGGGGGACGCGGAGATATCGAACGGCGGGATGATCCGCCGATGCAATGGCAACATGGGCGGCCCGCGCCGCTGAACACAGTAGACCGGTTGAACCGATGAACACAGCAACTCGCATTCTTGCCGCCGGGCTGGTCGCAGCGTTTGCGCTTGTCGCGCGTCCTGCGTGTATGCACGCGCAACGCGCGGACACGGTGTCGCAGCGTGAGCCCGTTGAACCGACTGATTCAACCGCGCTGGTGCCGGCGTTCCGATACATCGAGCGATCGGACCGAACGGAGTTCTCCGTTACCGATATCAACAATCCGCCCATCACCAAGGCCCTGACACGGCTGCCCAACTTTCCGCCGAACAACTGCGCCGAACGGCAACTGCGTTCCGGACGCCTGGATGTGAAGCTGGAACGCAACGACGACTACGAATACGCCGGCACGGCGAACTTCACGGCCGCCGTGAAGTTCCGTGTGTCGCGCGTGATGACCGGCGGCGCAACCGTTCCCTACGCGCCGGTGACGCTGACAATCGACCAGAATGGCCCGGAGCAACTGTACCATATCGATTATGCCGACAGCCTGAACATCTACGAGCTGATCGACCATTTCGATATCAAGGTGATGCCGCCGCCTCCGGTGGCCATAACGCAGGACCTGCGCCTGGTGGCGAGTTATCACGATACCTATGCCGTTGACGCGCACCGTATCGGTGATCCAACGGCGGCGTTGGTTGAGATACAACCCATCCGGCCGCAGGGCGGCATCAAGCGCACCAATCCCGTGTTGTTCCAATGGGACCTGGCCACAAGCTGCGTGGACACCTTCCCCAACTATCAGTTCCAGTTGCTGCGGCTGCACAACACCGATACCAGCGCCGCCTACACGCGCGCTACCGATGCGCACACCAAGGTGAAGGCCGTGGTGGACTGGAGCCAGGCCCTTACCGTGGAAACAGGCGGCAGCAAACGCGAGCTGAAGCTGACGCTGGCCGAAGGAACCGGCTATTACATCTGGCGCGTGCGGCCGATTGGCAACGTGTACGATGGCGAGCTGGCCGATGACAGGAACTGGGGTGTGTGGAGCACGTCGCCGGCCGACGGCGATGTGTTGAACTTCACCTCGCCCACCGATGCCAACCTGCCCGATTACGCCTTCTACTACCACCAGTTCGACAACGACAAGAACTGGAGCTACAGCCGCGCCTTTACCGAGGGGCTGCGCGTGGCCGAGGGAATGGTGTATGCCAATCGCAGCCTGCAGGCAGAGCAGACGCAGGTGAAGGCGCAATCCGATGCGCATGTTCTGGTGAACCAGACCGTGTACGACAACACCGGCCGCGCGGCAGTGCAATCGCTGGCTGCTCCTGTTGACAGCGCCGACGCCGGGTACTTCGGCTACATGGACAGCCCCCTGATGGTACAGCAGGGGGCCTATCGCGCCAAACACTTCGACAACGACAACACCATCACCACGCCCACCGCGGCCGATGCCGGCGCCGTGCAGGAATATTTCTCCTCCGCCAACGCCGATAAAACCGTTGGTGATGCCGAGGGATACCCGTTTGCGCAGGTCCGGTTCTACGGCGACGGCACGGGGCGCGCGCTGGAGAGCGGTTCGGTTGGCAAGCAGTTGAGCATCGCCGGCAACGCCGCGGGCCGAAAGCGCTCGGCGAAGGTCTACTACTCGGGCGTTTCCAGCATGGAGCTTGTGGACATCTTCGGCGACGAGGCGCCCGCCGACACCAGCGTGTACAAGGTGCTGAGCCTGAGCCCCAACAAGGTGACCAACGTGCAGTATTACTCCAAGGAAGGCCAGGTGATCGCAACCTGCCTGCAGGCGGAGATGCTGGACACCCTGCTGATGGGCCTTGACTACGAGCGCGGCGCCACCGGTGGGCTGCTCATCCGCGACACCATCGCCGGGCGGCGGCGGACCGGCGTCTACGAGTTCAACTCCAGCAAGCGCCTCAGCTTCACACAGCCCACGACCGTTGAGCTGAACTACGAGATCCTCCCGGACGTGCTGGAGGAATCCGGCTGCGCCAATCTCTGCAAGACATGCGACTACGAGGTGACGCTGATTGTACACGATGTGGAGAAGCCGGAGAACACCGTCTCCTATCCGATCTCCATCCCGCAGGCATCGTGCACGGGCGTGGAGAAGGTGCAACGGCAGTACACGCTGACGCTCGCGCCCGGCACCTACGTATTCGAGCGGCGGATGCGGACCAATAATCTGGATCCGCTGGCCACCGGGCAGGGGCCGCAGACCTATGCCGAGAAATACCGCCAGGAAGTGGTGGCGCAGTACAAGGCAACCGTGTGGGGCTTCGACTCGCTGGCGAAGGTGCAGCATTTCCTGAGCGAGGGGAAGCTGGACAGCCTGTACATCTATCTGGGCGTGAACCCGGACGTTGATACCGTGAAGGTTATCGAGGGCCAGTGCTGCCCCGTTCGTGTGCCGATCCTGCCGCCGGACTGCGGCAGCGATCCCTGCCGCGACAGCGTGCCCAACTTCGAGGCATATCTGGTTGGCAAGTGGGGCGATACGTTCGGCGGCGACAACAAAACCAGCCTGAACAAGTACTTCCGTTCCGGCGGGGCCGACCAGTACCCAACCGGAGACAGCACGTACCCCAACGGCACCGGCGCGTTTAATGCGCTTGTGGCTAACATGCTGGCCGAACGGGACAACGGCAATCCCGTGTACGATTGCGCCGCGCTGTTCAACTGCTGGAAGCTGCTGGTGGACAATTACCAGCACCTGGCCACTACCGACGGCAACCCCGAGCATCGCACCAAGGGCTTCAGCCTGCTGGAATCCTTCCTGGATTGCACCGGCCGCCGGCTGATTGATACGGCGCACCAGCCGTACGACGCCACACGCGGGTACCTGTTGTTCGCCTACAAGTACATCAACTATACCCCCGGCAGCAACACGAGCTGCGAAGCCTATGCGGGCTACAATGCCTCGTGGCACAACAACCCGGCCGCCACAAAGGATTGGGATTCGCTGTACGAGTGCCTGCGCGCCGGCCTGCGGTTCGGCTCCGAAAGCGACGCCGGGAGCGACCTGAAAACCGAGTGCGACGAGGCCGCCAACGGCGACCGCGACAAGGCCGACGATTGCGCCACGCACATGCGCGAGCGCATCGAGGGCGCGTGCAAGGCCACCTGCGATGCCGACCGCGACATGTACATCAGCGCCATCGTGCAGGGCTACCACGACAACAACATGCAGTACACCTGGGACCAGGTGGTGTGTGTTGCCGACGCCCTGATCGACAGTTGCAAGCGGATGTGCTCGCTTACGGTAACACGCGAGAACGGCAACAGCGGCCACATCACGGGCCTGGGCGTTCAGGCGGACTTCGACCGCATGGACACCGTGTACAACTACGAGCTGGAGATTGCCCCCAAGGGCCAGGGCGATTGCGCCAGCGGCTGGCACGGCTACTCCGGCTGGCATCGTGACTACAAGAGCATCATCCTCAACGAACTGAATCAGCGCCTGGAACGGTTCCGCGCCGACACCGTTGGCGCGGGCGGCGGCAACTGGAACGTGAAGCGCGTGTTGCGCGAGGTGGGCATCCCGAACGATATCCTGAACACCATTACCGACTCGCTGGTGTTCGTGCAGCCCGGCGATGATGGGCGGTTCCAGGCCGAGGGCGGGGACCTGTGCGAGCTGTGGTACCGGGTGGACCCGCAGTATCTGGGAACGCCGATCAACCCGCATCCGCTGGTGGCGCACCTGAACAACATGCTCGACGATCTGTGGGGGTTCGAGGTGGACCCCGCCGACGCCCAGCACGACTACCAGTACAAGCGCGTCTCGCATCTGATGAACGCACGCCACTACGGCGGCGACGATGATCAACTGCCCGCCGACTTCGTGGCGCTGCGCGATGATTATCTGGGGGCGGCCTTCGAGAACGTGAACGGCTCGGCCGATCCGCGCGTCCTTGGCGACTTCCTGACGTACAACAACTCCATGAACGCCTGGGCATTCCAGTTCGGCCCAACCGATCCGTACCACATGGCCTATGTGGACCTGAAGTTCGAGCTGGCCGGCCACACCACCAACCGCGTGCGCACCGTGCTGATTGGCGTGTGCGCTCCGGTGAACCCGGTCGCCAACAACTACGATTGTACCGACTCGCTGGACTACGTGTCCACCTCGCAGTACACCGTGGTTGGCTGCAACACGGCGCCCGAGCAGTACGGCGATTTCTACTTCGATCATCATCCGGCGAACTTCTACCAGGGCTTCTTCAGCGCGCCGTATACCTCGCGTATCGGGCGGTTCGAGGAAACCAGCGATCACTACCTGGTCTACAAGCGCTACATGCGCGTGGTGGACGCAACGCCAACCTCGCCGGCCACCGTTGCGTTCGATTACCTTACGCCCGATTCGGTTCGCCTGTGCAACGTGCGGTTCTTCATCGATCGCTCCAAGCGTATCTGCACGGATATCTGCGAGACCGCCGACTGCCCGGCCATCTGTTTCCGGTGGGTGAAGCCCAGCACCGAGATCGGCATCGCCGACACCATCCGGCCCGAGACCTGCCGCGAGACCGTGGTGCGCAAGATCTCCGAATCGCTGAACCGGCAGGTGAGCGAGTGCGCCGAATCCAAGGTGCTGGCCGTGAAGGAGAAGTACATCCAGCGCTGCGCCGACCCCATGAACGTGCGCGATCTGTTCGTGGTGAACTATCAGCAGGATTATTATCACTTCACCCTGTATTACTACGACCGTGCCGGCAACCTTGTGCGCACGGTGGCGCCCAAGGGCACGCAGCAGGGGTGGCCCAATCGCCTTGTGCATCCGCCGCACAACTACCTGAGCAAATACGAGTACAACTCCTTTGGCCAGCCCACGTGGCAGAACACGCCGGACGAGGGTGACGTCCGGTACTGGTACGATACCAAGGGGCGCATCCGATTCGTGATGTCCGCGCAACAGGCGCTTGCCGGCGCCTACACCTACGTGAAGTACGATCAGCTTGGCCGCGTTATCGAAACCGGGCGTGGCAGCGGCGCCAACCAGCCGGGCATGATGGATCTCAACGTGGACAACCCGGCCTTCCCGGCCGGCGGCAGCGAACGCACGCGCATGGTGTATTCGTCGCCCGCGCCCACCATGGGATATCTGGACGGCAGCCCGCAGCACAACCTGCAGAACAATCTGAGCTACACGTTTACCGACGACGGCGCCAAAACGTATTTCAGCTACGATGTACACGGCAACATCGAGTGGGTGGCCCAGGAGATACCGGGATTCCATGAAGTGGGCTCGGGCACGGCCATGCGCAAGAACTACACCCGGTACACCTACGATCTGATCAGCGGCAACGTAAACCGGGTGGATTACAACGAGGGGCGCGTGGACCAGTTCCACCATCGCTTTGCATACGATGCCGACAACCGATTGGTAAAGGTGGAGACCTCGCGCGACGGCCAGATCTGGGATCGCGATGCAGGGTATGCCTATAACGCGTTGGGAGCGTTGCGCCGCCTGGAACTAGGCGAGGACAAGGTGCAGGGGCTGGACTACGTGTACACCCCGCAGGGCTGGCTGAAGGCCATCAACCATGTGACGCTGGACTCCGCGAAGGATCCCGGCGCCGACGCGCCCACCGTGAACCGCTACCCGGCCGACTCGTTCGCGCTGGAGCTGCGATACTTCGAGGGCGATTTCAAGCACACCGGATCGCAGTACAACGCCACCGCGCCAACAGCGCGGGCCAGCACGCCGTTGTTCGACGGCACCGTCACCAGCGCGGCCACACACATCGGCTATACCAGCCCGCCCAACTCGATGTTCTACGAGGGGCTGGCCGGCGAAACCTACCGGTACGACCGTCTGGGCCGTATCGACACCAGCCGGTTCTTCGCCTACGACAAGGCCAACGCCACGTGGCTGGCCACCGACGAGTACCTGACATCGTATCGCTACGATGCCAACGGCAACATCGATTCGCTGCATCGCAACGCCTATCCGGTGGCCGGCACGCCCCTGATGGACAAGCAGCATTACAACTATCAGGCCAGCACCAACAAGCTGACGCAGATCGCGGAGGACCCCGCCGCCACGCCCGGGCGGTACCCGCTGGATATCGACGGCCAGGGCGCCAACAACTACACCTACGATGCCGACGGCAATACCACGGCCCAGGTGTCGAACAACGCGCCGACTATCACCTGGGACAACAACGGGCGCGTGAAAAGCTACACGCAGAACATGGGGCCGCTGGGATCGATCGTGCATACCTGGCTATACGACGCCAACGGCGATCGCATAAAGAAGACGACATCCACGCCGATGCCCGCCGGAGGATCGGCGATCGTGAACACGTATTACGTGCGCGATGCCGCCGGTGTGGTGATGGCCATCTACACGGAGAACTGCACCGTGACGCCGATCGTGCCCATTGGCCCGGACACCGATCTGGACGGATTCCCCGATGCCGTGGACAACTGCCCCACGGTGGCCAATACCATCCAGAGCGATATCGACCACGACGGCATCGGCGACGACTGCGATACCGACATCGATGCCGACGGGTTCTACAACACCGTGGACAACTGCCCCTACGTGGCCAACCCGACGCAGGACCCGGTGGCCTGCCTGGGTGATGCCGACGGTGACGGCATCCTGGACGCCGCCGACGCGTGCCCCGTTGTGGTGAACGCGCCCAACGGGCCGGACGCCAACAACAACGGCATCCCGGATATCTGCGACCCGGCGTTCGTGCGCAACTACGTTGGCGGCGTGCATACCGATTGCGCGATGCGCCTGGCCGAGCTGCCCATCTACGGCCTGGGCCGTGTGGGGAGCTGCCTGCCGGATATTCCGCTTACCGACACGGTGCCCACGCTGATATTCACGCGGAAGCTGTGGCAGAAGCAATACGAGCTGAAGGACAATCTGGGCAACGAGCGCGTGGTGATCAGCGACGCCAAGCTGGCCAAGCTTTCCAACGCCGGCGTGCCGGAACTGTTCCACGCCGACGTGCGCGATTACAACAACTATTATCCCTTCGGGATGGAGCAGCCCGGGCGCAGCCTGGCCGGCGCCCCCAGCCGGTACGGCTACAACGGCATGGAATGCGACGGCATGGATAACAGCGCCTACAATACCTTCTTCCGCGAGTACGATGCCCGCGTGGGGCGCTGGTGGGCAACCGACCCCAAGACCCACGCATGGGAATCACCCTACGCCGCGATGGCGAACAACCCGGTGATGTACACCGATGCGCTTGGGGCGGAGCCGGGCGAACAAAAGCATGACAAGGGAGGGAAAAAGGGGGCGGAGAAGGATCGTCGCAGAAGCGATAACTCGAAGAGTTCAAAAAGTAATGGGCCGACCTTGGTTACCCCGCCACTGTTGACAACAGAACAGCTTCGTTCATACTACCGAACGCCCGCGCTTGTTCAGGACGCGCTAAAGTTTCCAATGGGGTTTGGCCCGGTCGATAACCCTCAGGACGTCAAGATCGATGGAGTCTGGAGTTATCTGTATTGGCTGCTGGTCAATAACCGATATAGTGATCTCGCTCCGCTAATGCCTCCTTTGGTGGCAAACACGACGGCGCACATTATCATTGGCACGATGGACGATTTTCACGTTGCGTATACGACTATTGCAAATCGTGGCGATGGCTACCATCTGGGTAATACAAAGAAAGCAACGCCAAGCGAACAGGCGTCGGCATTCTTAAGTGTCGGTCTCACACTAATTCCGATGGAGAAGTTGACGGAATTGGGAGCTGAAGTGGTATTTCGGATCGCGAGACGAGAGGGTGGAATGATGCTTTATCAAGGAAAGACATTTATGACAAAGTTTGCTGCCGGTTGCAAGGAGGGTGATTGGATGCTCAGGATGGCAGATTGGACGTGGGAGAAGAACGAGCAACTCCTACTTGATATAATGGAGGAAGGGAAGCCGATTTTCGACTCATACCACAATGGCTTGACTGGGGTGCAGCTGGAAGCCCAGGGTAATCTGCTAAAGGAGCGGATAATTCTTGAACAGCATGGATGGACATACAGCAAACTGACAAGATCGTATCATCCACCGGTACGAAAAGTGAAATAGGGCGACGCTGTATGCGACGATCCTTGAAACGGAATGCCGCGCCCCATGCCGACAAACACACTCGCGGAGTACAACTCCGCGAGAACACACACGCGGAGCGTGGTTCCCGGGAACATGCACATCTCCCAACCCGGCGCGTGGCCCATACCCACGGTGCCGTGGCGTCCGCACGGCACCAGGAGCATACATCAGCCCGGCATCAGCATGCGCCGGGGGCCATCGAAACCGTGATCGCCACGGTGTTCAGCACGGGTGTGCCCACCGTGATGGTAAGGCAGCCGCACGGTGTGTCGAACTTCCGGGTCTGGCCCGGGGCAATCAACTGATTGTTGAACAACATGCCGCGGAACGCGCCCGCGTCTAACATGCAGCACAGCGCCCCGCTGGAGCTGCCATTGGTGACACAGATCGCGGTGCAATTGCCGTTGTCCCACGATGGGGTCAGGCAAAGCGGCGAACACGCCCCCAGTCCCGATACCGTGAAGTTCCCTTCGCACTGCGCCAACGCGCGTGTTGAGCCCGTTGCAAAAACCACCATGGCAACCACCGCCGCCAGAGCCCACGCACATGCGCGCGGGCGTGTACATCCATTGGACATACGTCCTCCTGTGAATTAGGAATGAAACGATTGAATGTGTTGCGGATGGGAGGTGCGCCGGATCGATGAGAATCTCCAGCCGTGTTCGGATGAGCACCTGGAGCGTTCTCGAACCTCAATCCGGCGACAAAGGTATGGGGTGGTTCGCCGCCGTACGAGTACATCTTCGTGTACTCCTCGCGGCGGGTACCCTGCCGGGCGACCTGCGCGGAGCATGGGCCAGGCGCATATAGCGCCAGGGGCACACCAACCGGCGTGCCCCTGGCGGCAGCATTAACAGGAATGCTCGCGGCGTGTGATTACGGTTCGCACGGCGATGTACCGTCGTTCGAAATGCGGATCTCGATGCATCCGTCGCCGTTGACGATTGCGTTCACGCACAGCCGGCCGCACGTGGCATTTACCGGCAGATATCCCGGCGAACCGGCCAGCGTCAGCGTGGTGGCGCCGCCATCCAGCGATACCCAGTTGAAGTTCTGGTTGGGCGGGCAGTTCGGCACCGTATACGTGCTGCGGCCCGTTGTGCTCTTCGTGTCGTTCTGCGTGGTAACCGTGGGCGGCCCCCAGTTGGTGGTGATCGTCAGCGGCAGGCAGTTGGTGTTGATAGTGTTGGCAACGGTCACCTGAAATGTGCAGCACGAATTGTTCTGCGCCCGGGCCGGCGCGGCGAACGCCACTGCGAACCCCAGCAGCGCAAGGCCCAGCCCCCACGCGGATACGCGCGATTGTGTACGTCGAGTGGACATACATCCTCCGTTGATTTGGAATGAAAGAACCGAATGTGTTGTGGACCGGAGGCGCGCCGGATTGAACCGGGCAGCCCGTGATGATCATCCGATCACCGCCGGCGGCCCGAACTCCAATCCAACGCCGAACCTATGGGGTGCCTGGTTGCCATACAAGTACATGGTGAGGTACCCCGGTGGCAGGAGTCGGAACGTCAAACGTAGTCTCTGTATGCCAGCGATGCCAATAAGTATCACAGCATTCGTATCACCAAGCCCAATATCGCATTCGTGTGCGATGGCGGAGCGTATCATGGCCGCCGTACTTTCGCGCCGTCACATCAACCCTCGGTGTGCGATTGTACTCCTATCATTCTTTCGGGACTGCCATGATTTACCATGCAAAACCCTTGGGCGTTGCTGTTAACGCCCGCGAATCACTGTTTGCAATTGTACTTGTCATCATTGCCATCGCGTTCGCCTCGGTTACCGCCCGCTCCCAACCCACCCCGCGCACCCGTGATCTTGCCGTATTGGCCGTAGGCCGCATCAACCCCGATTGCTGGCCCGACACCGTGTTCGGCGCGCCGGATGCCGCCTACAATTACCTGCCCCGCTATATCGCCTGGGGCCAGGCACCCAGCACCCGCGCGCGCAACGACCGCGAACGCGACTCGTTGGCCGGCTGCGCAAGCCGCACCAGCGCCGGCCGCCGGACACGGCGTACCGAGCTGCGATTTCCACGCTGGGAGAACCTTGCCGGTTCGGTCACCATCGCGCCTGTCAACCGCTCCGACGATTACCTGGACCTGCTCATTACCCTGCACGGTACCGTGCCCGCGATCGGGCGCGACCAACGCACCGAGCATGATTCGCTGATAACAATGGTGCTCTTTGGGCAATCGGGCCTTGATTCGGCGGCGGTGATCGATCTGGACGGCGTTCGCGGCCTGCATCGTGGTTCGGTTACCGTGCTGGAGCTACGGCCGAACGCCGAGCTGCGCGACCCACGGCGTCGCGACATGACCGGGCGCACATCGTGGGAACTGGCCCCGGTGGACGTGACGTTCCCCGATGCCGACACAGCCGCTCCACGCGCGGGCGGCACACCAGATGACCATGCCGGCCCGGCGCTGAACGATCTGTACCCATCCAACGCGCCGGAACGCTCCGTCGCGCCGGACAATCGGCCGGCACCGGAACACATACCGGTTGCCCGGCCCGATGGTGATACCCCGACCGAACCCGCCGCGCATGCCGAACCGCGTGACTGAACACCAACAGCCGCGCAACGCCGACCCTTGCTTGAACAACTGCAATACTCATTATTGATTCCTGAAGGAGCATACAATGCCTACCCATATGCCTGTCCTTGTCGATTTCTGGTGCATTGGCGATAACCCCGGCATGCCGCTGGAAGACGCCTGGAGCACACTTGCCACGCTCTACGCCACCGACGACACGCAGCCGATCGTTATCAAGCGTCCGGAACACACCCTTACCTACGTTCCCGATCACAAGGAACAGCGGATTACGCTGGAGATCACCAGCACCATCGACGGCGCTTCAACGGTGTAATCAACACACGTACCGCACGCTGGTTTGCCGGTGCCGGTTTGCCAGTGCCAGTGTCCCCGGCGTTGGTTCACTCGGTGCTGGTCCATGAACGGCGCTCGCTCGACGATTGAGCGGGCGCCGGTGGGCCGGATTCCCTCCATCGCTCGACGTTCTCGCGTTCTTCCACGTTCTTCTTCTATCCCATGAACGAAATTCTTCGTGGCCACGCCGTGACGGCGGGGCCGGTGTTTGCCGTTTCCCGTTCCGTGTCTCGTGTCGTGCCTTTCCGTGTGATGTTGCCCGTACTGGCATGCGCCGTGATGTGCGCGCTGGCATGCGCAACCGCCGCGCGCGCGCAATTCAGCGCCGGCGGTGCATGCCAGGCAAAGGCCGCCGATCTGTACGACGAGCGGGGATTCCTCAACAACAAAGCCCTTACGATTGACGGCGCGCTCGCCGTATCCAACAGCAACGGCAACGTAAGCTACACCTTCCCGCTGGGCGCTACCCTGGTATCCGGGCGCACGGTGGATGTGTCGCTTACCTACTGCGGCAGCGTGCCGTTTGTGGCCTACAAGGAATACGCTTCCGGCAACGTGTACGAGCCGTTCGCGCGGTGGTCACGCTTCAATCAAAACCGGCCCGCGTGGATCATCTCCACCATGGGGTTCGCCGTGCAGATCCTGGGCACGAACACCATGTTCCACTGCGACCCGGCACGGTTCAACGACCCGACCCGCGCCGATTACGACGACCGCGATATGATCTGGTTGGCCGAGGGAGCGGAGGTGTGCTCCCGCGCCGAGGATCTGATTAACGTTACCTCGAACCAATCGGAGCGGGGATACACCGATGTGATTTCCCTGATGCGCGCCGATGGTTCCGTGTTGCGGCTGTACAACCGCCGGCCCTACATCGCCGCCGCCGCGCTTGCCGAGCGCGCCGACCTGTTCACCGGGTACTATGTGTCCAATGCCGCCAACGATCGCGCCTACGGCATCGTCGGCTACGACAGCACAATCTGGCAGGATTGGGCGCGACGGTTCGCCAAAGGCGTTGTAACGCCCACCTTTCCGTACATCCCGCGTGTGTTGCACTACTTCGATGGCAATGGTCTGGAGTACGTGTTCCGCGAACGCGTTGCCGCCTACGGCGCGCCGAGCTACCGGGGTTCGGGGCTTGCCATCCCCACACGGTTCGGCGGCATGAAGGCACAGCCGACAGTGTTCTATCTGGAGGAAGTCCACTCCAATGACGGCCCCGTCATTCGCGCCATCGGCCGGTCGCGGCACCTGGATGAACGGCAGGTTATCACTTTGAACCAGGGCAACATCTACGACCCGCTATTCACCTGGGAAATCGATACCACTGTGGGCCGTGCGCTGGTGACGGACATCAACGATGTTCACATCACCTACGGCGATGTGGGCCTTACCGTGGAAGCCGCCGGCCGCACCAGCGTTGTACAAATGGGCCAGTTCCAGACCAGCGGCAACGCGCCGGTCAGCACAACGTGGATGCCACTGGCAACACGCGGGTATTTCACGAGCACGGCGAAGAACCTTGCCACCAAAACCGAAACCGGCCCGGGCGCGTCGGCCCTGTACGAAGGGTACCTGGGGTATGTCACACGGATTACCGATGCCGAAGGCCGTGCGACAACCTTTGAATACGAACCCTACACCCGCATGTTCAAAAATTTCGGGTTCCCGATCGCCGATCTTCCGGGCGTGGATGTGACGCTGACCGCGCGCAACCTGCGATTGACGGCCGTGACCGAGCCGTATGCCAGAACCACCATCGCCTACACACGCGGCGATATCGCCAGCAGCGGCGACCTGGTGCGCGAGGACAACGTGCGCGCCGGCACCATCCGCTACAACACGCCCACGGCCGATGACCCCTTCCTTCGTACCAATGTGGCCAGCGTAATCCGTCGGTTCGATCGCGCCGGCGCGCCGCTGACCGAAACCCGCTACGAGTACCGGTATTCCAATACCGATGGATTCTGGCAGGGCACCGTTGCCGTACGCGACAAGGTCACCGACTCGGTGACCACCACCGTGTACGATTACCGCGTGCACACCATCGCCGACTCGTTCCACCTGGCCGTTGAATCCGCGCCGCGTTTCACCGAGCTGCACACGGTGACCACCACGGCGGCGGGGGTCACCAGCACACAGACGACGGACTACCAGACCTTGGGCTCGCCGTACGTGTGGCTGCCAACCAGCGAGGAAACCACAGTCGCCGGCATCCGCACGGGGAAGCGCACGTACAGCTACAGCTTTGATACCCTGCGCCACTACGGCGGCAACGACACCCTTACGCAAAATTTCGGGCTGGAAGTGCGCCGCGCGGTGGGCCGCACGCTGGACCCCGCCACGCTTGCGGTGGTCCGGATCGACACGACCGACTACACCGCGCTGCTGCCGGTGGATACCAGTTTGATAAGGCTGGATACGTTGCTGGACAAGTTTGCCACGTACCGCAACTATAAAGCAGCGCTGGACTCCGGGGCCATCCATGGATTCTGGGAGGAGTGGATGACCAACCCGCGCGTGGCGGTGTTTACGCTGGACTCGGCCAGCGAGCGCACCATACTACCGCCGCAGTACGGCATGGTGCGCCGTCGCGTGATTGCCGACAGCCTCGGCACTGTTGTTGCCGGCCAGTCATTCGGGTATACCGCCATGGCGCCTGGCGGGCACTACCTGAACGATTTCTATTACCGTGGCCGGCCGGAACGCGATACGCTGATTGGCGCTGGCGGCGCGATACGGCTGGGGCCGGTGACCACGTACACGCGCGGCATGGGCCTGAATGTTCCGGAGACCTACACGGCCGCCAACGGTGCCACTAGCAAGCTGGCTTATGGCTCGTACTCCTCTCCCAAGCTGCGTGTTGGTGGAGGATACTTCGCGCATGCGCGCATCCTGTACAACGATGGCGTTATCCGCGACAGCGTGTTGCCCCATGCCGGGGCGTTCTCCATCCTGTACAACCAACCGATGGCCACCGAGCGCCGCGTGCGCCGTTACGACGCGGCCACCGGGGCGTTGACAGTTGACACATTGCTGGCGCTTTCGGGCTACACCTTTCACGGGCGGCCATCGGTCACCGTGGACCCCTCGGGCGTGGTGACCCTGTATGACTACGACCGCGCGCGGGCGACTGCGCGCCATGCGTGCCGCCGGCGACGTGGCCCGCCGCGATACCGTGGACACCGCCCGCTATCACGGCACCGAACGCATCGCGGCGGTGGGCACCACCATGCATCGGTATCGTATCGATACGGTGGATTGCGGCGACGGCAATGAGGCCGTGCGCATCGGCCGTTCTTTCGCCGATGAACTGGAACGCCTGTATGCCGGGCATGATGTTGCGGTGATACCGCCCTGCCCATGCCCGCCCGGCGCGCCCCGCACCGAAAAGGATCATGGTCACGGCCTGCTGGAAAACTGCAACGTCCACCGCGCGTATGCCGATAGCTCCTATTACGATGGTGCCATCAGCATCCGGGCCGACTCGGCAAGCTCGCTGCTGGCGGCCACGGCGCTAGACAGCGCCTATCTGGAACTGCACACGACCAACGTGCGCGGTGCCTGTGTGACGGTCACGGTCAACGTGAGCGTGAACAACGGCGCAACCATCCTCAGCAAATCCTTCCTGTTGAACTGCGACGGTGGTGTGGCATGGGGCGGCGGCGGCGGTGACCAGAACGGCACGCGCGACAAGGATCGCGGCCGCGCGGGACTGCTCGCGGCCGATACCGTGATCACCGCCACGTTGCGTGTGGACCTGGCCGCCATCAAAAGCACCCTGCTCGGGCTGAACCCCATGGATGAACTGCGGTTCACCGTGCGTAGCGGCACCGCTGGCTCCGGCGTGGAATTCGTCAGCGGCATCATCGGTGAGGATACCCGGCCAGCGCTTGTGCTGATCGGCACCTTCACCCGCCCGGATCTGAGTGATTACACCCTCGCCTTTGAGCACGACGACGCCAACCGCACCAGCACCGAACGCGCCAAGGTGGACGACCGGCGCACCAGCATCAACCGCTGGAGCGCGGCGCTGGGCAACGTGCGGCGCACATCGGCCACGCATTACCTGGGCGGCGACGCGCGCGTGATGCGCAGCACCACGCCGGTAAGTGAATGGTACGGTACCCGTACCGACAGCGTAAGCACCGCCTACACCGGCACCGGCCTGGGCGTGTGGATGCGCGATGCCGAGCTGGACACCGCCCGCACCGCCTACGATGCCGCCGGCCGGCCGCTGAGGGTTACCAACGCCGACGGCACCACCAGCCGCATGGCGTATTTGGTGGGCACACCTGCCACGTTTGGCGTTGCCGATCAGGACTTCCACGGGTTTGTTTCCGTTGCCGTGGCGACCGACGAAAACGGTGTGGTGGCCGCGCGGTACAGCGATGCGTTCGGCCAGATGCGGCGCGAGATTGCCGACACCGCCGGGCTGCGGTTGACGACCCGCTACGAGTACGACCTTCAGGGGCGGCTGACCAGTGTGGTGAACCCCAAGGGGGATACCACGCGGTATTGGTACGATGCCTTTGGCGCGGTAATGGCCAAGCGCCAGGTGGATCTGGGGTTGGTATCGTACACGTACGACATGATGGGCAACGCCCGGTTCTCGCAGACGCAGGAACAGGCGAATGCCGACCGGTTGAGCTTTACCCAATACGATGACCTGAACCGCCCAACCATTATCGGCGAAGCGGTGTTGGGCGCGAACCCGTTCAACGAGGATACCGTGGCCGCCGCGTTCGCGCTTGGCGGTGGCAGCGGCGGTGGCGGCGGTTCCTCTTCGCCGGCCGGCCGGCGAACCATGACGCTGGACCCGAACCGCCTGCACACCGGCGTGGAAAGCATACTTACCGCCAACCGTACGTTGTGGATGACCCCGGCCGTCGCCGTGCCGGCCGTTCCGGCGCTCAGTGAAGTGATGACCTGCCCGCTGATCCTGCCAGATACCGCCCTGGGTGAACAAACCGCGCCGGTTGGCCCCTTCATCCGCCGGCCCGCGCAGTATTGGGGCGCGCCGGTGCCGCCGGCCGACACCAACAGCTTCGAGAACATCGCCGCGCATCCGGAGTTCGTGCGGATCGCCGTGGCGTACGACACACTGCCGCCGGCCCAGGGTGCTGTATGGGGCGCGTTCCCCTCGTTTGCCCAATGGAGCGCCCTGGCGCCGCGCGGTGTTCTTCGGTATCAGCGCGGCCGCGAAGCCGCCACCGCCTACCGTGAACGTGGTAGCGAGCCGTTCCACTACGTGGTTATGTCCTACGACGAACGCGGCCGCGTGGAAGCGCTGCTTCGTTATACCGAGAACCTCGGATTCGATGCGGTGTATTACACGTACAACGCAACCAATCAGGTTGTCAGCGTGCGCTCGGCCGACATGATGCGCCAGCACACAAGCTGGTACGGGTTCGACGCCCAGGGCCGGATTGATAGCGTGTGGACCCGACTATCGGCCGCCGGGCTTGGCCTGAAAGCCGTCAATGGCCTGTTGTACCCTGCCCCGCAGGCAAAGCCGGATACCGCCGATATCGTGTACCGATACACCAAAACCGGCATGCTGGATACCATGCTGTATCCGCCGGTGAACGTGGTGGTGAGCTACGACTACAATCACCGCAAGTGGCTCGACAGCCTTGTTGCCACCAAAAGCGGCATCAAGCTGTTCCGCGAGATCCTGGCCTACGACCCCACCGGGCAGATCACCCAACAGACCTGGCAGCAGGGCACCAACGCCAAGCGCACACAGCGCTACACGTACGACCCCATGCAGCGGCTTACCCGCTGGACCAATGGACCGCAAACAGGCGGGTTTACTGATACCACGCGGTATACGTACGACGGCGTAGGCAACCGTCTGACCACCACCGCCACGGCCGCGCCGGCCGCCACGTACACCTACACAGCGGGGACCGACCGGCTTGCAACGCATCGGCAAACGCCGACGCTTGGTAACGCCGTCGAACGGTACTACACGTACAACGGCAATGGCTCGGTAATCGCGCGGGAGAAATACGAACAACAGGCAGGCGGCTGGGTATGGAAGGGGCGTGAGGAGATCGGCTACAGCTTCCGCGAACTGGCCAGGCGCTACCGGGCCGTGACACCCGGCGCGGGCGGCGGCGGCCCCACTATCACCGATTGGCGCTATCGCTACGGCGCGGGCGGTGAACGCGAACAGAAACGCGAGTACCCGGCCGTCTGGGGTGATACCGACATGGTGTACGCCTGGCAGTATTATCTTCTGGGCGCGAACCGCGAACAGTTGGCGGTATACCACGGGCAACAGACGCTGAACCTGTACTGTGCCGACTCGGTACGACGCGTGTGGATGTACCCGTGGGAATACATCACCAACGGTGTGGGTTGGAACGGCGTTCCGGAGCAAATCTCCAACGTGGTCACCAAGCCCAACGGTGCCAAGGAATATCAGGTGAGCGATCACCTGGCCTCCCTCCGTGTTGCCGTTGAAGCCGGCGCTACCCGGGCCGTGGATTACGATCCATGGGGCAACGCGCTGGCGGGCGACCCGGTAACGGGCGAACGGCAGACGTTCAATTGCCAGGAGCGCGACCGCGAGAACGGGCTCTTTGACTTGAGCGACCGGAACCTTGACCCATTGACGGGGCGGTTCCTGAAGTGCGACCGGCTGTGGGAAAGCGACCCGGGCCTGACGCCGTATCACTACGCGGCGAACAACCCGGTGGGGATGACGGACCCGACGGGGTTGCAGGCCAGAGTTTTGAACGAGGCTTTGCACGTTGATCAGGGTGGCGGGTCGTCGTCCGGATCGAGTGGCGCACGAATGGGCAACGCCATCGGGCGCGTTGTGGGGAATGCTCTGGATAAGGCGGCGATGAGCCTTGCCAGCGCAGCGCTGTTCCCGATTTGCCCGGCCTGCCCAACGATCGATCTGGCGATGAATCCCAAGGCTACCGTGAAAGCCTATGCCGAAATGGGCGGGAATCTGGTGGGGGCAAACGGTGCCGAAGCAGCGGCTACGGAGTGGTTGAGCCTCGGGATACAGGCGGCGGTGTTGGGCGGGGCGACGCGGATTTCGGGAGTGCGCGCTGCACCGGTAACGGCCGAAGTAAGCGCTGAAGTACCTGCGTCAGTGCCACGATCCAAAATTGGAGCGACTGGAAAGCTCGGAGAAGCTGAACTTGCAAAACTTGGTGGGAAACCGAATGTTGGCTTTTACACTGAATTGGGTTGGCGTTTTATCGATCGACTCGTCAATGGCATTGGACATGAATCCAAAGTAGGACGAACATCTTTAACGAGTTTTGTCAAAAGACAAATTGCAAAAGATGTTGAATTGGTTCAGACAGGTGCTATGCGTCATGCTGTCTACCATTTCTTCAGAAGCCCCGTTACAGGAAAAATTGGGCCAACTCCTGCATTAAAGGCAGCACTTGAGGCAGCCAAATTCGGGATAGTCATACATGACTGAAGCACAATGAAGGATCAGGACATATACACAATCGCCAATCCGCCGACTTCTTTTGACTTCCCAAGTCTACGGAAGAAGGATTTGGATCTGTACTATTCGTGGTTTATGGCTTCGATGGATGAGCGTATTACAGGACTCTCAACCATTGTGCGCTCGACCGTTGGATTTGAGAATTGGAGCCCTGATTACTCCCCTGATTCGCTGAAAGCGCTCGGGAAGTGGTTCCAAGTGCAAATTGAGACACGCAGGCGCACAACCGATGAGATTAATGCGATTTACGACAATTCGCCTGATTGGTTTCGCGCCGTTGATGTCGAAGCAAACGAGTTGACGAACAAAACCTTCTCAATCGCAATGGATGTGGGAATGTACTTTGGACAGGTTGTGATTAGGAGTTGCACAGGTGCGCGCTGGTGCCAGCATGCCACTGGCACTAAGCGCGACGTGAACTTTGGTCACGTCGTGATTCGCACGCCCACTTGCAAGGTTGAATTGAACCCTGTGCAACTCATGATTGTTCTTGCATATAGCTGGGCTGCCAATGAGCACGACGCAGATAGACTTTCCCATCTCTATTATATATGGAGGGATAAGCTTGGATGTTAACCGCGCACAACTCGCAATTTGCAATGCGTTTGCACTCGCTGGCTATTTCGCGGCTCACTCGTTCTGGTGTATTGCTGATGGTGATATTCTGATCCCGATACTAGCATTTCGGCAGAGGGATGGGGACTACACGTTCCAGCGAGTACAACTTGAGACGT
>CBHYLN010000094.1:0-20251 GCA_966128725.1 uncultured bacterium
CCACTGCCCCAAAACGTATCGCATGCCTAATTCGACGAATTGGACATGCAACATCCCGGGCGGCACTGCCACTGCCCCAAAACGCCTCGCGTGCCTAACTCGACGCGTTGGACATGCAAGGACGCAAACGGCACCACAACCGCCGCACCCCGCTTCGCATGCCTAACTCGACGCGTTGGACATGCAGCATCACGGACGGCACGCCACTGCCCTAAAACGTATCGCATGCCTAACTCGACGAGTTGGACATACGACATCACGTACGGCGCTTTCGCTGCCCCAAAACGCCTCGCATGCGTAACTCGACGAGTTGGACATGCAAGGACGCAAACGGCACCATCACCGCCGCACCTCGCTTCGCATGCGTAACTCGACGCGTTGGACATGCAACATCACGGGCGGCGCTTTCGCTGCCCTACAACGTATCGCATGTTTAACTCGGCGAGTTGGACATGCAACATCACGAACGGCACTTCCACTGCCCCAAAACGTATCGCATGTATAACTCGCCCCACCCCGGGCGTCCGCGGCTTGGCACTCGCAACCACCAACTGCCAGCAACATCAGATTTTTCAAGGCCTGCAGCCCCACGGCCCTTGCGATTCAACGTTTCGGACTCTAGCTTATCCAAGTGCCGGTATGTACGATCTCCGAAGGAGGCAACGACATGAGCGCAATTACACTGGAAATGTTCCTTGGGGCACGCAAGGACTACGAACTGAGCCAGTATCATATCCTGAGCGGACTGCAGAAGGTGCGCCGGGAGTTTTCGCAGAACAGGATCTATCCACCACTTTCCGATCTGATCGAGCTGATTCGTACGCTGCGGACGATCACGCAGGGAAGTCAGGGAATCCGGTCGGAACTGCCACGCCGGGTTATCGGCTTCGACATGAAAACGCAGCGCGTGCTGTACGAGCCGATGGAGCTGGACGACGATACGCTGGCGGCCATCGAGGAGCTTATCAACTGGGCGCTGCCCCGTATCCAGACGGCCATCGAGGAAGGGCAGACAATTTTCAACTTCGTGGACGAACATCTGGAGTTGGCGGAGGTTGGGCTGCTGCCCTCCTATACCGAGGAGGGATATCTGCTGATCCCCGAGTTGAAGGGGCGGGCGCTGCATGTGGTGCGCTACGAGGTAAGCATCCTGAGCGGGCCGGACCAGAACTACCGCAACCTGAAGACATGGACGGTGCGCACGCTCCCGATGGACGACCTGGGCCTGACGCCCGCGCGGGTGAAGCACGATCTGATCGAGCAATTTCAGGAACTGCCGAACCCGGCCACGTACATTGTCTCCACCGAGCTGGACTTCCCGTTCGCCGAGACCATACTCCCGGTAGCCAAGCGCAAGTTCATCCGGCGGATGTACTCGTAGCACCGGGCCGCCAGTCCGGACGGAAGCCGGGCCAAGGCCTTGGGGGATGATGGCGGGCTCGGCTTGGCCGACCGTGTGATAACACGCGGCGCGTGCTCCCCTGCACGCGCCGCCGATGTTTTACCACCATAATCACGCCGTACAACACACAGTCCGCATTTTTTTTCGCACCCGATGTCCAATTCGCGGGGTGTGATTCCTCTTTCCCTGTATACATCTCCACGGTGGATGGCATGCGGAATGCATCATCCATCGACGATACGGGTATTGCCCAAACGGATTGGTCCACAGAACCGGACGCATCACGCACGCGCCGGCACACCCGAAAACGCAACAACACCGAAGCATTCAGGATTCTTCCGCACGCCACCCATTGCGGGCAATCAGCGATGGCGTGCACAGGAAGATCCATCACGCACACCATACGGAGGACAATCAATGACTCAGCGAATTAATGCATCGCGACGCATGATGCTCGCGCTCGCCGCATGTATCCTGTCGCTTGCAGCCGGCGCCACGTCGCTGCAAGCGCAATGTTGCGATTACGTGGTGCAGGTGCACCCGGGCGTGCTCTGCCCCATCCGGGTTGACGCAGCGTTCTACGATAATGCCGGCGCCATCGTCGACGGCAAGTTCTATCTGCCCGGCGCACCGGACTACGTCAACACGGTGCCCTGCCCCAACCGCCTGCAGAGCATCGCCATCACGGTGGGCAATATTTCGGTGCTGGTGCCGTATGGCGCCGATCACATGCGCTTCGAGATTTCGCCGGGCTGCTGCGTGTTCATCTCGATCAACAACAACTGGCCGCCCGCGCCATGCTACGTGATCGTGGTTGAGCCGGCACCCTGCTAGCAGGCATTTGAAATTGTTCACGCCCCGCGGACCGTTCGCATCAGCCTGCGCCCAGCGGCCCAACCGACGCGATTGCGCCTGCGCTCCACCGAGCGTTGCGGCAACCAACGTAACGGCCAGCCCCGGCGATGTGGCTGTTCAACAGTCCGCCAGACGATTGCTGCTGCCATCGCGTACCACCGGATGCCGCGCCGTTTCCCCCTCGTCGGCGTGGTGTCCGGTTGGCTGCGCGACATCATCCCAATTCATCCCGATGCCGGTACACACATCGGTTCAGCAAAACCGCCGATGCGCCCATCGGGAATCACCCAATTCGCCATACCTGCACATTCGTTTCCTCGGCTACAGCATTCGCACCTGTGCCTCCCATCGACGCACCGGGCCTTCGTAGTAGCCAAGGACTCAGAATCCATCCATCAACGCGCCGGCCATGCGCCGTGCGCACAACACACGTCACGTATTATCACTAGGAGGTGTCCGATGACACTGTCACCCATGCATCGCTTTCACACGTTCGCCGTTGTTGCCCTTACGCTGCTTGCGATGGCGGCGTTCTCCCCCACATCGGCAACGGCGCAGCAATGCTGCAGCTACACGGTCACGGTTTCACCGCAGCTTACCTGCCCGATTCGGGTGGAGACCGTGCTGATCAGTGGTTTCAGCCTGTTCGCGGATTGGACATGGTACACCCCGGGCACAAGCAACACAAAGGTATTTGTGCCATGCCCGGGTGTACCAACTTCGTTCTGCTTCACCACCGCCACCGGCAGCCAAACGGTTCCCAGCCCGGGCGGCGCCACGTTCCGCGTACCCGGCGGATGCTGTGTTGCGGTTACTATCCAACCTGATGCCGCTGGTTGCATGCAGGTGAATATCGGGCCGGCGCCTGGGCCGTGCTGATACGCCGGATCCGAAACGTCGGATGAACAACGGACCCTCCGCACGACGTTCGGGCGCTCGGCGAACCGGAAACGCCACTTCGGACGAACATCCGAAGTGGCGTTGGCCATCAATCCTCGCCAGGCACCATCACGCCAGTTCACGCGGCTCGTACGGCCTGATATGCACCGACCACAGTCGCCGCACACAGGGCGTCCGGGCGTGACGCCGGCGGCACATCGTGTCCAATCTTACCCCATTCACGCCTCTTTTACCGTGGTGACCACACCCGGGGCGCGCCACATGGCGCCACGAACAAGGGCTGGCGGCTTGATCCACACGCCATTCACCGCACTTGCTGCGGCCATTCACATACACATACCCACACACTCTCTCTCGTTGGAGAAAACCAGATGAACACAAAATCACGTGTACTGACCTCGGTATTCATCGCGCTGCTCGCGCTTGCAGCGCTTGGCTCAACAGCGCGCGCTGAGGACGTCTGCTGCGACGTCAACATCATCGTCTCGCCGCTGGTGGGATGCCCGGTGACGATCAACAACATCATCTTCCAGAACAGCACGGCGTTTCCGGGTATCTCGTTGCTGCCCGGCGCAACAACAACGGTAACACGGCCTTGCCCGGATTCCCCGGTCTCCGCGTCGATCGCCTCCGTAAAGGGCAGCGCTACCATCCTGCTCGGCCAGCTCAATGTGGTTGTGCAGGTCACCAAAACCTGCTGCGTAAAGGTGTCGCTGATACCCGGCGAGCCGGGGCAGTGCTACATCCTGCGCATCAACCCGTGCTGACGCCGGGCCACCGCGCCCGCCGGTGCGCCTGCGGTACAGCACACAGGCATCAAACGCACAACGCCGCCCGGAGGATGTTCCGGAGCGGCGTTGTTGGTTGGTTTCGGTGCGTGCCGGATCGTGGCAGCGCGGCGCAGGTTGTATACCGGGATATACAGGTTTGGGATGCCGGCGCGCATGACGCAGCGTGACGTATTTCGCCATCACGCATAATCCAGACCGCAGAACCCCGCGCCAACGGCGCGGCGCAGCTGAACCTGAAGCGCAGCGCAGGCTGAAGACCTGCGCCTACTTGTCGGCCTCGCCCATCACGGGATCGATGGAGCCGATGATGGCCACCACGTCGGAGATCATCGAGCCCTCGCACATCGGCACCAGCGATTGCAGGTTGCAGAATGACGGCGAGCGGATCTTCAGGCGCCACGGGTGGCCGCTGCCGTCGGACCGGATGTAGAACCCAAGCTCGCCCTTCGGAGCCTCGATGGCGTGGTACACCTCGCCGGATTCCGGCATCGTGCCGAAGTTGATCAGCATGAAGTCCTGAATCAACTCCTCCATCTTTGTGTAGATCTCCTGCTTGCCGGGCAACACGTTGTGTGCGTTGTCGGCAATCACCGGGCCGCTCGGGATCTTGGCCAGGAGCTGATGCACGATCTTCACCGACTCCTTCATCTCGGCGCCACGCGTAAGGTATCGCGCAAGGCAGTCGCCGTCGGTATAGGTGATGACATCGAAATCCAGCTCATCGTACAACAGGTACGGCTCGTCGCGGCGCAGATCGTGCGGCACACCGGAACCGCGCAGGCAGGCGCCGGTAAGGCCCAGATCGATCGCCTGCTCGCGCGTGATCACGCCAACGCCCTCGGCACGCTGGATGAAGATGCGGTTGCGGTTGACAAGCGACTCGAAGTCGTGCAGGTGGCGCGGGAACTCGTCGATGAACTGCTTGATCATCGGGATCACGTCGGGGGTGAAATCGTTGGCCAGGCCGCCCACGCGAGCGTAGCTCGTGGTAAAACGCGCGCCGCAGATCTTCTCGAAGATATCGTACAGCTTCTCGCGCTCGCGGAACGTCCACAGCAGCATCGTGATGGCGCCAACGTCCATCGCCATGGCGCCCATCGCCATCAGGTGCGAGGAGATGCGGGCCAGCTCGGAGATCATCGTGCGCACCCACACCGCGCGCGGCGGCACCTCGATGCCGGCCGCCTTCTCCACGGTCATCACGAACGCCACATTGTTCGACATCGGCGACATGTAGTCCAACCGGTCGGTATGCGGGATAAACTCGTGATACGACATGTTCTCGGCCAGCTTCTCGTAGCCTCGGTGCAGGTAGCCAAGCTCCGGCACACACTTGTCCACCGTTTCACCGTCCAGCCGCAGCAGCACGCGCAGCACGCCGTGCGTGGCCGGATGTTGCGGCCCCATGTTCAACACCATCGAGTTTTCCAGCGGATCTTCTCCGTCGATGGTGATCGTCGTGTCCTTGTCGACGATCTTGCTCAGGATCTTCCGCTGGCGTACGTCGTACACCCGCTCCAGCGTTGCCGTTGTATTGATGTTCATCGCTACTGGTTCTCTTCGAGAGGAGAATGGTTGTCCCGATGCCGGATTGCGCGCACCGATGGCGCCACGCAACGCCGGATTATCCCTGTGGGGTTATCCCTGTATTGTCAGATCCTTGAAGCCGGCCTCCGGCGCATTGCGCTTCACCGACTCGATGCCGTTCTCCATCGCGCCCGGCGAGGAGTACATTTCGCTGCGGCCGATCACCTGGCCGTTGGCCGCCTTCAGCACGAAGTACGGCTGATCGTTGCTGCCCACCAGGCGCTCGTAGCGCGCATCGTCGGCGGCGTTGGCCCGTACGGACTCGATGCCGTTCTCGGCGCCGTCGCGACCGGAATACATCTGGCTGGAAAGGATGATCTCACCGTTGCCCGCCTTCAGGTTGAAATGAAAGCGATCGTCGGTGCTCTTCTTCAGTTCAAAATTGCTGGCCATGATCCCTCCGTGATAAACAGGATGGTATACCGTTTCATGCCGTGGCAACCGTTATTGGCGCCCAACAGGGCACCACACATGTGGGCAGCCACGGCCGCGCCGCAAATCGGGAGAGGACGATTTCGCGGGCGCATCGAGCGCCGGGTTATTCGCGCCGGCGCCACATCTGGGCTGTCAGGGCAGGCGCTCCGGCAGCGGCATCGAGCCGGGCACGCCCATCAACGGGAAATCCTTCCGCAGCGGGTACAGCGGCTCGCCGGACGTGGGGTCCACGAAATCCTCCGGCATGTACATGCGGCGAAGGTCCGGGTGCCCATCGAAGATCACGCCGTGCATGTCGTACGCCTCGCGCTCGTACCAGTTGGCACTGCCGTACAGACCGGCAAGCGAGTCGATATGCGGGTGCTTTTCCTCGGTGAAGGCGGTTACGCGCACGCGGTAGTTGTTATCCAGCGACCACAGGTTGTAGATAACCTCGAAGCGCTCCTTGCGACGATTCAGGTCCACCACATGCACATCCTTCAGCATGTCGAACCGGAGCAGCGGGTGCTCCTTCAACAGCCCCACAAGCTCCAGCAGGCGCTCGCGCGCAACCGTAACGGTAAGCTCGTCGCGATGGCCGGCAATGGTGAACGCATCCGCGCCGAAATGCTCCGTGATCACCGGAACAACCGCGCTCTGTACACGATCGAAACGTTCGGCTGATGTCATAGTGTAGCAAACGTACGGAAACTCCACGGCCGCTGGCTCGTGGGGGATTGAAAAAACGTGTTAGCCCGGCACGTCCGGCGGCAACCGCTACAGGCGCCCGGAGTAATCGCGCAGGAACTTCTTCTCCTCCTCGCTGAGCGCACCGTAGCTCTTCTCGCTGATCTTCTCCAGCAGCATGTCAAGGCGCTCCTCGTCGGAAATCTCGGCCACCACGCCCTTGGGCTGCGGCTGGCGCACACGCGCCGGCGCCGTGGCCGTGGCCGATCGCCGCGAGCTGGCCGCAAGCTCGTCCTCGTCGGCCGGATGGCGGCCAAACGATGCGGCCCGCTCCATCGAGCGGATGGATTTCAGCAGAAACGAATACTTCTGAAACCGGGCGTGGAAATACGCCGCGCCCAGGATCATCCCCAGCCACCCGTTGCTCAGCACCGTAAGCACCCCTACCGCGCTGGCCGAGCGGGCAACCGAATCGAACAGCACCACCGACGCCAGCAGCGCAAGCACCACCCAGCCGCGCACCCGGAACAGGATCAGTTGCACCTCGCTGCGCGGGAACAGGTACACGTAGCCAACCAGCACAAAGAACCCGAGGTTTGCCGGGCCGGCCATCGGAAGGTTCGATGGGAAGAAGATCACCAGATGCACAATCGCCGTCACCAGCGTGGTGGCGACAAGCAACAGGCCAAGATTGCGCGGGCCAAGGATGCTCTCCAGCTCCTCACCCGGCATCGCGAAGGCTACGATGGCCACCACAATCCCCGGCCACGCAGCCGAAAGCGGCGCCATGGCAAGCGGATAGGAGATAATGCGCCATAGCTCCAGCCCCGGATACACCAGCGATGGCACAAGCGCCGTAAGCGCGGCTATCGCACCGTGCACGAACATCGTGAGGATTGCGAGCGTCGCGCATCCTATCAACAGCTTTCGTGAAAGGGATGCGGCTATCATCATGTGGGGCGCAAACTACCACACACCGCGTGCTCGTGCAATTCCGCGGCCGGAATCACCACACAGCAGAAGGCGGAGCGCAATCGGCCGACCCACCCCCACACACACCGGCGTTGGCACCTACAATCCCGTGGCCCGGCAGCGGCGCATCATCGCAGAAACCACACGATTGACGGCGCTGCAATGAACGTGGCGATGACGCCGCCCAACGCCCCGGCCAGATGCGCCTCGTGGCCGATGTTGTCGTCGATGTTGCGCATCGCGTAGATCGAGTACGCCGTGTACAATCCCGCGAACACAATGGCCGGCATCGGAATCGCGAACATCACCCGCAATTCCGCCATCGGATCGAACAGACAGAACGCGAACACCACACCCGAAACCGCGCCCGACGCCCCAACAGCACGATAGTTCGGCGCGTTGCGGTACTTGTAGAACGGGTACAGGCTGCCTGCCACCATGCTAACCGCATAGATGATCAGATAGGCCCCGCGCCCGCCCGTCAGCGCCACGGAGATCATCTCCAGCCCCGTTCCCATGAAGTACAACGACAACATGTTCACCAGCAGGTGCTGCACGTTGGCGTGGATAAACGCGGAGGTAACGATCTGGTGGTACTCGCGGCGCGCACGCATCTCGTACGGCGCCAGGGCAAGATAGTCGAAGACGTTCCGGTTGGAGAACGCCAACACGCTCACCCCGATGTTGAGCAACAGAAGCGTAAGGGTTGCGGGATAATCCGTCAGGTTCATGTCCATCGGGCGCCAATATACGGCGCGGCGCACAACGGGCATCCGCCGCCGCCGATTGGTCGTCGTGGTCAACCATGGCAGCCCCCTGCCCGGCCGGCATTTACGCTTGCGTCACAGAACGACGCAAAAAGTTCTTGGAATCGGGCCTTTTGCGGTCGTATGTTTGCGATCCGTTCCGGCCGCATGGGAACGGCTGAGTAACGACGGTCAGGTAGCTCAGTTGGTAGAGCAATGGATTGAAAATCCATGTGTCGGGGGTTCAAATCCCTCCCTGACCACAACGCCGCGAACTCGCGGCGGTGGGACGGGCGCAGTAACTGTGCCCATTCATCAACGGCGTGTAGCGCAGCCCGGTAGCGCACTACGTTCGGGACGTAGGGGTCGCAGGTTCGAATCCTGCCACGCCGACAGCAAGCCTCAACTCATCGATGGGTTGGGGCTTTGTCGTTTTCAGGGATGGTGGGGGGATGTGGGATTCACTGCCTAGAATACCCCCCCCTATTGTGACACCACGCGAAATTAACTGCTTCGTTGTAGTTGCTGGACACCGCGACCACCCTTACCATTGCCTCTGCCCACATGACCACGGCGTACGGCAATGCTGCACGCCGCATTTCGGAATTGAACTTCGCACCGATATCGCATAAATGCGCTAGCTAAAACTCATCAACGGACAATGCGAAGTGCAACTGTCTGGGTTCTCCCCCCCCCGATGATAGCCACGTGATATGTTCCGGACGATAGCCGAGATATGTCGATTGGTATTCTACAGCGACCAACGTCAACACCTTCGTTAAGCAATGTGGCAACAAACTCACCCGCGACTGTGTACATCACGACCCGATATCGACCGGATCGTGCTGCTGTGAAATCAAGACGAGCGCTTCTTGTTGCCGGGTTTGGAACGACGGTTGCTTCAGGAGTGGTACGTACCCGATCATCGTCAACAGCAGACGGCCGAATAGGAGCCAGACTGACACTGTCGATCCAAAGCGGATTGGTCTCTCCTCCACTACCGTTCCCGGTTGTGAATTGCAGCCGAATGAAACGCGCACGCGGATCGATCTTGAAATCCTTGGTAATCCTGGTCCATATGGCGTATTGTTCGCCGTTGCCATCATAGGCAATCATGCTGTCGGAGTTGCTCGTAATCGCCGTGCTATATCCAAGGCGGTCGATGTAGTTCGGCATCGAGTCGTATTGGAGGATCTGCGCCTGTAGCCATTTGTTCTCACCGGATCCGCGCGTCGGCATCAACACCCAGAACGAAAGCCGTACGGTAGCCACATCAGGAGGCAGCACTATCGTTTGGAAGACATCGCTTGACCCCGCCCCAAACGTCAACCGCGCTGAGTTGGTTCCTTCGTACACATATGCTGCGTCACCCACCATGTAGAGGCTGGCCATACTTGGATAATGTGTATCGCCTGTAATTGTCCAATTGGCCGCACCGAGACCTTCGAACCCTCCGTTGACAATCAATTCGGCACCAGTCACATGATCGACCAGGCTTACGTCGTCGATCCACAGCGGATCGGTGGCTCCACCACTTCCATTTCCAGTCGTGAACTGTAGGCGCAGGTAGTGTGCCCGGGGATCGAGCGTGAACGTACGCGTAACCTTGGTCCATGTCGCATACTGCTCCCCATTTCCATCATAAGCAACCATGCTGTCGGTGTTACTCGTAATCGCCGTGCTATATCCAAGACGGTCGAGACAGTTCGGCATGGATTCATACTGGAGAATCTGAGCTTGCAGCCACTTGTTCGTATTCGACCCGCGCGTTGGCATCAGAAGCCAGAATGAAAGTGTCACTGATGTCCCAAGATTGGCCGGCAACGCAATGCTCTGAAATACATCACTCGATCCCGATCCGAATGTCAATTTCACAGAGTGAGCTCCGGTGTGTCTAAATGCGGAGTCGCCAGTTGTGTATAGACTTGCCATACTCGAAAACGAAGAATCGCCGGTAATCGTCCACCCGGCCGCCGTCAATTTCTCAAAGCTTCCATTCGTAATCAGATCGCTCTGAGCCGACATCGATGATGTTGAAAACAACGCTGTCATTGCTCCAATTACGACCCTTGATATCGTAGCAACTGTCTTCATGGGCTCTCCCTTCAGGTCCATTTTGGTGAGACGGTGTTGCGCGGAATGCGGATTCTGTGATAATGGCTGTACCCGTTGCACATCAGGGTGCACACGCATCATCCGGCTATTCGTCGGCGCTATTTCATCGCGCTCACTATCAAAGAATAGCAAGAGCCATGCCCCTGCGACCAGCGCAAGCATTGACCATGCAATGCGTAACCGTCGACGTCGTTGCTCGCGCCTCCGTATGTATCGATTCAGCACTTCACGGGCATCGCCCTCCGGCATATTGATCGAACGCTGTGCAGCGTCGAAGAACTCGTTCAGTGTGTGAAGGCCATCCTTCATGGCATTGCCCTCCCATCCGACTCGTTCCGCATACTGACTGTAGTAATCTTTAGGCGCACAGATGCCTCTGAGCTTTTACTCTGCAAGTCATCCAGCCCTACGCCAAGGATCTCAGCAAGTCGATGTCTTCCTCGGGAACAGTCTTTCTTCACGGCATCAACTGACCGCCCATCCAACTCCGCGATCTCCTCAAACTTCAGTCCAGCCAAGTGGTGCAAAGCAACTACGTTACGCTGTCGCTCGGGGAGCTTTAGCATGGCAAGACGCAGAACTTCGGCGTCCACGAGATCTTCCACACCTGGCCCCAAGTCCACAGCTTCAGCAGGAGCAATCGTATCGAGCCGCAGCATAATTGCCTGCTTCATCCGACGACGATAATGCAGTCGTATCGCTGCCTTGAACATGACGAAGAGTAAGGAGTCCGGTGATCGTAGTCTTGGGAATTGCTCGTAGGCTGCAATCATCGCATCGTGCGCCAAATCCCGCCCATCATCACTACTGCGCGACACATGCACGGTATAGCGCAGAAGTCGGTCCTTAAGCGGCAAATACAGCTTAAAGAACTCCTCCACATGGTCTGGCGTAGGCTTCGGATGAGAGGAAAACATACTGCACTGAGCAAATCATTGAGGACTCGTTGTTGGAGAGTGGCATGTGAGAAGAAAAGGTGACAGGCCGTAATCAGATACCTCGCAGCTGCACCCCCTCCTGATCCCCCCTTCGCAAGTGGAGGAACGCACAGGAACGGTCCAGAAACAGAGTGCGGGTCGGCCGAAATCACGGCATCGCTCACATGCTGCCTCGACGGCGGGTGGGCCTCTCCGGTATATGGTTGCCTTGGTACAACAACCATCACAGGAAGTGGCCTGACAGGTGACGGCACTGCTTAACACATCACCGGGGATAGGACCAACCACAACCCGGCACGGGCGGCGCTATTCGTACATCGCCCCACACATCAACACAACCGAGAACTCCTCTCAGGTAATCCGCTGAAGTGGAACGCCATTTGGCTCACCGCCAGGTTCATCATCCCCACCAAAAGCCCCACACACGCCGCATTCCAAATACGAACACGGATCGAAATTGTACCACCGTGCGCCGCTTGGCGAGTCGAGTCCAAAACATCTGTTCTCATCAGCCAACATCCCTGCCTCGGCCATACGGCGCAAGTCGGCAATCTGAAACAGGAGCAGATGCTCCCAGGCGTCGCGCGGCATCACAGCCGCATCCTCGCGCGGCTGCGGCAGTGCGCGCCACCGATCATCAAACGCCGGGGCGGGATGCAACAACGCATCGCGGAGCCAACCGGCAAGAACCTCCAGCGGAATATCGTCGCCCGGCCATTCGCGCGCCAACGCCCACAACGAACGCAGATACTGTTCCAGACCCGGCATCGCATCAGCGCGGCCTTCGTTGCACAGCGCCAGAACGAACACATAGAGATCGCGGTTGGTCTTCATCGTGCGCAAAGTAGCAAGGGGCGGGCGTTCGCAGCACGTGGCGGGCCAGCAAGCGCTCGGCCGGCCAGCATGCCGTGCCGATCGTCACCAAGGGCCTGCCTGCCGGCGCATACCGCCTGCAATTGAAGTACGGCACCCACACGCTCTCGATTCCGTTGAGCGTGCAGTAATCGCGGGTAGTGTATAAACACCCCGGACGGCAAACCGCAGGGCCGCTACAACTCCGCACGGAGCTGTAGCGGCCCTGGTGATGTTGGAGGGGGGGATCTCACCGTGCCAATTGTGGTTCTGGTGTGAGATGGAAGGCCATGTCTCAAAGGGCTGACCGTGAATCACCATCCTCCGCACCCACGTCAAGCTTCAGGAGGAATGTCTTCAGGTTCTCGCGGGGGGCCAGCTTAACCTTCCGCCGGATACTGTCGTGGTGATTGGACACGACTTTCGCGGAGATATCAAGTATCGGCGCAATATCCTTCGCGGTCATGGTAAGGCGCGTTAACACGCACACTTGCAGCTCGGTGGCGGTCATGTCCGGCGCCAACGCAAGCAGTTTCGCCAACAGATTCTGGTGCACAAGCAGGAACTTCTCGGCCAGCCGCGCTCGGTCCTGCTCGGTATCGCCGAATGTCCGAATCAGTTTCAACAGCTCGGCCGCCAATGCCGCCTTCTCCGCCGGGCCGCTTTTCACAAGCCTCCCCAATTCGTCCTCCACTCTGCTCACAAACGCCTGTTTCTCCATGATACGAGCGAACAGTTCGGCGAACATCCGCTCGTTTGCCACCAGCTTGGCCCGCATGTCTTCGTTGGCCAACTCCAGGGTGCGCACCCTGTCGCGGTATTGTTCCACGTTGTGGAGGATTTCGTTATTGCGGAGCTGACGATCGGCCTGTTCGGTAAAAATCTCATCCCGAAGGGCAACGAACTGTTCCAGATGCGAGAGCGCGGCCCAGGGATCGTTCGCAAGCTTATAACACGACGACAGTTCGCGGTGGATCTGCATCTGCTCCACCTTCATCCCATATTCTGTCGCCTGCAGTAACGCCTTCTTAAGGCATTCGCGAGCAACAGCCGAATCAACGTGCATCATTGCCGAACCGATACCACGATTCGCACGCACAACGATGTCCGCAGCGGAGACCTTCTCGCCGATCGATCGTCCTTTGCGAAAAAATTGGCACGCCATCTCGTGTTTTTTGCGTGCATGGTGCAATTCGCCGATCAGCAGCAACATCTCGGCTTGGCCGTTATGATGGCCACAACTCTTGAACTCACGCAATGCATCCCGATAGCAACGCGCTGCCGCGTGCAGTTTATCCTCTGCCGCGTATACCTGACCGAGGCCCTGAAGAACAACCGCATATTCATACCCACGAACACCCACCGCTTCGAAGGCGACTCTGCACCGTTCGAAATATGTCAGCGCTTGTGCGTAGTCCTTCTTTTGCCGCAAAGCCTCGCCGATCTGATTATAAACCGCCGCCTTGGCCGGTACATTGTCCAGCACTCGCATCGATTGCTCTGCTTCGAGATAGGCCGACACCGCCTGATCAAACTCGCCGAGATGCCGTAGGCTGTTACCCAAGTTGATGTATGCCTGCGCAACATATTGCTCACATCGCTTGGGCAAATTGGCCCAGCCGTTTGTCCGCCATTGATGGGTCATAGCGCATCCCTTCGTCACCGTCATGCACTCCGCCCTCCTCAGAGCCTCCAGACACCGCACCGCATAACAATGCGCGTTCGTGAGATCGCCTTTCATATCATAACAGGCGGATAAGTTCAGCATTACAATGCCCGCGCCGAGGATGTCATTGTCCTCCCCGTGAAGCGAAAGGGCCTCCGTCAGCTCTTCGCAAGCAGCCTTGTAGTCCTGCAGATGGATATGGGAGGCCCCGATGTTCAATAATGCCTTCGCAAAACCTATGCGGTCGTCGGACTTCCGGAAGATTTCACGGGCATCCCGCGCATATCGAAGCGACATATCCTCATCGGCGGCCAGGCGTGCGAGACTCAGAAGCATCGCGCCCCTGCCCTGCACATTACGCGCAGAACTGAAGTGCTCGACTGCAGCGTGAAACCAGAACGTTGCAGCATTACGGTCATCGGCAAGATGACCACGCACGACACATTTGTAAGCCTCGTGCAACGGCCGCTCCTCAGCGTTCTCTTCCAGATACGTTAGATGCTTCAACCCAACATCGCGATCACCGAGGGCCCATGCGTTCAAGGCCGCGTTTGTGTGATACACGATAGACTTATGGGTGGACGCTCGCTTGGCACACATACGACACTCCGCTCCTGAATTCCCGATGCTGCCGATCCACGATGAAACCTGGCCAATATAGGACACGAACACCGCTACGGAGAGCAGACCGTAAAATTAAAGGGCACTGGAACCTCATCATCTTCTGGCACCTTAACCTTGTCCTTTGTTTGTGTGAACATGCGGGGTTGTCCATCGCTACAGATACGCTGAACTTCAGCCGTAACTGTATATTCCCCGGCCGCCAGCCCTGTGAAGTATGCAACACCTCCCTCACCGGTCTCCTTTACGAAGTTTCCTGGCTGCACGGTGACGCGGTCGGGAATGGTCTTGCTGCCGGGGCCATCCACCTTGACAATCGCTCTTATATCTCCCTTGTCACCTGGCCCGCCGAGCTTCAGCGTCAATTCGTGATCGGCGTTCGGCATGCGGAGCGCTTTCGGCAGGAATCGCTGCACCACTTCGCCACTGAACGTATAGTTCATCATGCACAGGATCGTGTAGTCTCCGGACGCGAGAACGAATGTTCCGACACCTTCGCTTCCAACGAACCACACGTCTCGAATGTTTCTTTGAGCATCCAGAATTAGCACTGTCGCACCGCGCGCCCTTTCCACCTTACCCTTCGGCACCACAACCTCCATGGTCAAGGTCAATGTGTGCTTCGCGGGGTCATCGGCCGGCATCAGCCCCTGCGCCTTAACTGTTTCGATTGGTGTATCGGACACCACAACATTTTTCTCATTAGCCTCAGGAGAGGGAACCGGCACGAATGTAGTCAGGTTGCTGGTAACATTGCCCCCCGGTATCGCATACCGCTTTCCAATCGAGAACGGAACCATGCCAGCCCAATGACTCGGGTTCCCGATGGGTTCCGTGTGATAGTTCGGATTCATCCGGCACGGCAGAAAATCCACCGCCGATACAACCCGTTTGACAGCCTCGAATAATCCCAGATAATCCCCCGGGAACGCCCCATCCCGCCACACCCGCAGGAGCACGTCGGTAAACCGCGAGTGTTCAGTCCGGGAGAAACCATCATAGGCTGCACTGCCACCATTGCGCCCGAAGTCCTGGCTTGCGGAGATCACGAGAACGTTGGCCTTGATTTCAGTGTGGTCACAGCCCTTCAACAATGGAGGGTTCTCCTGGCGATACTTCTCCCAGGCGGCCTTCGCAACATCTGGTGTGATCGCCTTGACGACTCCCGCACACGCTGTATCCTGGCCTCCCATGGTACGCTTGTTCGATATCGATCCCGAACTGCAACTGTCAGTGATGATCACGATGTTCACGCCGGCGGCAAAACGGCTTAACAATTGCCCTACTTCATTGTCGGTAATCGGCGTATCGTACAGGCACCACACAGAGTCTGTGCCCGACGGTTCTATACCGCAAGGATCATCGAACCAACTCCCATGTCCGGAGAAGGTCAGAAGGAATGCATCTCCTGCCCGAAGACAATCCGCGGCGTCCATGACCGCCTGCGTTACGTTCTTGTACATTGCCTGCTGTGGCGGCAACAGCGTTGAGCGAAAGCCATTATCCTGTGCGAGCAGGAGCATGGCACGGGCGTCGTTCTCCGCACACATCAACTCCCGATACCGAATTGCATACTTCCAGCTGAGTTCATTAATACCGATATGAAGCGAAATGCCGTTGTTCATAGGTGTAGGATAAAATGCCCGTGAATATTCCGTCACGGTTGCCGTTGATCGGTTCATAGTTATCGTCGGGCTACATGCGGGCCGGATGAACGCGCCCCGTTGCGCGCATGCCGGCCGCATTCCATGTATGTGAAGGCAGGTAACACGAATGGCATCGGTCAACAGCCATCATATACCTTCAACAATCCGCTATTGCGCCATGCCCGTCACCCGGGCGATGTCGAGCTCCAGCATACCGGCCCATGCCGCCGCCGACTCCGCCGCCGATTGCTCGGTTACCGGGAACGTGCCCGCCTCGCCGGCCACCAACCGCGCATCCGTATCCGGCGCATTGCCACGTTCCGCTGGCGGGAACGGCGATTGGGCGTCAACAACCTCGCGCCAGCTTCGCGCGCCGCGCCGCAGCACCCCAAGGGAACGGAACTCCAGCCCGGCGCCGCGATCAACCGCCTGCCACCACTCGCCGGTGCGCGGCACCATCCAACTCACGTACCCACCGTGCAACACCTGGCGCGGCGCGGTGATGCGGCCGGAATAACTGTAGCGCACGCCGGCCGACGCAACGGGGTCAAAAAAGCGCGGCGTGTAAAAATCGGAGACGGTAACGCCGTTCACCGTGTACGCACAGGCCTCGGCCTCGCAGGGGCCGCACACCTCCGCCAGATAGTTCACCCGCCCCTGGCCCGGCTTTATGGATTGTGATGCCACCAGGCGCATGCCGAACGGGTCGGCCAGCATTTCCAGGGCCTCGTGGCTGCACGTCAGCGATGTCCCGGCGCCGGCCTCCACCAGCGCGAACGGCTGCCCATTCTCGCTGAGATGAATTCCCAGCCCCCGCTTCACATCCTCCACGATCACGATGGCCAGTAGCCCAATGGAATGTCATGGATGGAATCGAACGCATCCACGGTTGCATTAATGCCCCAGATGGGCGCGAAGTCGCGGGCGATCTGCTTCCCCAGCGCGGCACTGATCAGCGCCACCTCGGAAAACGGCACCGCAGGGGTTATGCTCACCAATGCCAGTTGTCGTACAAACATTGTCGTGTTTCTCCCGTGCCTACTCTTCATCGGATTTTCGGCTTACTCCGTTGTGCAATCACTGGTTGTGCAATTGCGTGTTTTCCAATGCTGTATAACGGGGTGATCGGGCATACCTCGCACGTCTCCCGAACGCTCGCGGGACATGGCGGTCAAACGATTCATGCCGCGCTGCGTGGTTGACCGTTGCGTTATCCCCCTGCCGCCTTCTTGATCAGGCCGAACAGATTGGTAAGGAACACAGGTCGGAAGGAAATATTGAAGAACACTCCCAGGCGGGTTTGCACGTCCACGGGCGGCTTCACGAGCGTGGCCCTCGTTGCCTCGGTTATCTGGTCCGAACCGGCCGCCCACGCCTCGGCCAGCGATTCCTCGCGCCGCGAAACAACTCCCCCACCAACCGCAACGCCCATCGGGAAATCGTAATTGACCCCCAGGAAATACCGGCTGAGCGGGAACTCCATGTTGAACCCGACGAAGGCATACAGCCGGCTCCATGTGAGATCATCGCTCAAATCATCCACGCCGCCGAAGTACACGCCCAGCGTGATAATAGGCGTCACCACCGCCCGCCCGCCGGCGGCATGTGTGCGGTAGAAGATGGAATCCACAACGGCCGTGTCCGTACGGATCGGCGGAAGCGTGTCGCCGCGGTACGTGTGGGTATACACGGCCGACCGCTTCACAAACGGGCTGAAGGTGATGGTGCGGTCCTCCCCGTGGCCGGCAAACCCTATCGCGAACACGAACCGGCTTCGGGTGTACCCCTCGAAGCGGATCACGGCGAAGGCTGTCCCGCCACAGCGCGCTGGCGCAACCGGTTTGGCAGCCCCCTCCCCATTGCCCGTGGACACGGTGGCGGAACCTGAAGCGGCGGTCATTTCCTCCCCGGCCGACGAGCTACTGCCGGCCTGCGAAAGTGGGTCACGATGCACCGTTACCACATACTGCTGCGCGGTTTGCCCGATGCGGACGGTATCGCACATCACGGGCTGCCCGGTGGTACGCATGATGCCCAGCCACGAACGCAACTGCGCGGTGTTCTTCGCGAGCGCCGTGGTTGCATCCTCCACCACATCCTTCACGGATTTGGCCAACTGGTCACGAGTCTTGGGGCAACATGTGTCACCGCTCTTGATTGCCGGGCATGGCGGCGCCACCAACGCCTGGAAATAGGCACGCACCGAATCCAGCCAGTACCGCGCCGCCGCGGCCGATCCCAGCAGCGCCTCGATGCGCTCGGAATCCCAGTGCGCGCGGTCATCCTTGATAAGCGAAACAATCCCGGCCTTGATATTATCGATGGCGCCCGCAACACCAGCGGCGGTGTCCAGATACCGGCGGAGCGTATCCAGGCCCGCCTTTGCCTCCGCGTTCAGGCAGGAGGCATCACGGTTCTTGTCGGCAACAGCCGTGGTTGGCGACCGCATCTGGGCCACCATATCCAGCAAGCGGTTGCCGGGCACGCCGATGACGTCGTACTGCCGCTGAATCGCGGTGCTCTCGGCGCTGATGGTATACGCATACCGCAGCATGTCCGCGTTCACCACGCGCACCGCAACCTTCTGGCCGGGATAGAACACGCCGTCATTCCAATCGGTGCTCGAGATTATCGCACCGCTCAGGCCATCCACCGTGACGGTGGGCGTGCCCTGGGCCCACAGGCTGCCGGCGCACACAGGCACAAGCGACAGAGCAGCAACAAGGCGGCTCAGGCGCCGCACGACATGCTTCCAATACAATGGGTTCATCATGGTATCCCGGTTATCAGGTGTACGAAATCATCAACGCAACAACGCCATGCGGTATTAGGCGGTCTGGATAATGGATTACGCGCGCCAGCATGCCCAAGCCTGTACATCCCGGTATACAGGCGGAAGGTGCCGATGTCGGTTGCACATTCCCGCGCATCACGCATCGCCCACAATGAGCGTGCCGATGCTCCACGTGGCGCCAGTCTCGGGCGCCGAAACATGCCTGCGCGAGACCGGACTTACTGCCGTGGCGAAGGCGCCAGCAGCCCAGCCAGCGCGCCCACGGCAGCCGAGCCAAGCGCGGTCAGGATGGTCGGTATCGACGCATCGTTCACCAATTCCTTGGTCGCCATCAGCACCAGCACGCCGATCGCGATGCTGACCACGGTGATGCCCAGCGCCAGCACCACGATGCGATACACCGTCGTATCCGGAATCTCGGCCGTGACGTTCTGCTCGAAACCGGCCAACGTCCCGTCCGGATTGTTCTGGAGCGCGGCCGTGAAGTCGGGATTCGCTTTGATCTCGTTCGCCAGCAACGTGCTGTAGGTCTTGATTGTGTTCATTTCGGTATCCCCTGTTTTTTGGCCATGGGCCTCGTTTGTTAGCGGGCACGAACATCGGCATCGGCCGTGGCGAAAGCCAGAACAGAGATTCCCCATTTTTTCCCGAGCGATCGCGGTGGTCTGTTGCTGCGGGTTTTGATTGTGTTCATTTCGGTGTCTCCCTGTTCCTGTTTATTAGCGGGCACGAACATCGGCATCGGTCGTGGCGAAAACCAGAACAGAGATTCCCCACTTTTTACCGAGCGGTCGCGGTGGTCTGTTGCTGCGGGTTTTGATTGTGTTCATTTCGGTGTCTCCCTGTTCCTGTTTATTAGCGGGCACGAACATCGGCATCGGCCGTGGCGAAAACCAGAACAGGGATTCCCCATTTTTTCCCGAGCGGTTGCGGTGGTCTGTTGAGGGCGGCGGAAGCAATAACGAAGGCAGAATGGCGAATTGAGAAGCCTGCACACGGAACATATCGGCTGTATATCCGGATATACAGGATTGGTACGTGGAAGCTATCCCATGGGCAACCGGCGGGCCGTTCCGAGACGCGGCTCCGTGGCCAGGCGCGTCATTCCCGGGCGATGAACACCGTTGGCCCTCAGCAGCACGGCGGGCGCAAGGCCCCGAAGGCCTGCCACGAATCCGGTCACTACCGTGCGGGCGGTCCGGCCCGCGTAGCGGGCACCCGTCTGTAGCCCGCGCGATCTCTCCACAACCGGTTGCCTGGCCCGC
>CBHYLN010000095.1:0-20129 GCA_966128725.1 uncultured bacterium
CCGCGAAGAAGGCGGCGCCCGCGAAGAAGGCGGCGCCCGCGAAGAAGGCGGCGCCGGCGAAGAAGGCCGCACCGGCAAAGAAGGCAGCGCCAGCGAAGAAGGCAGCGCCAGCGAAGAAGGCGGCGCCAGCAAAGAAGGCCGCACCGGCAAAGAAGGCAGCGCCGGCAAAGAAGGCGGCACCGGCGAAGAAGGCAGCGCCGGCAAAGAAGGCGGCGCCGGCGAAGAAGGCAGCGCCTGCCAAGAAGGCAGCGCCTGCCAAGAAGGCCGCGCCTGCAAAGAAGGCCGCGCCTGCAAAGAAGGCCGCGCCAGCAAAGAAGGCAGCGCCAGCAAAGAAGGCAGCGCCAGCAAAGAAGGCAGCGCCGGCGAAGAAGGCTGCGCCGGCAAAGAAGGCTGCGCCGGTGAAGAAGGCAACGCCTGCTACGAAGGCTGCGCCGGCAAAGAAGGCCGCACCTGCGAAGAAGCCCGCACCGACGGCCAAGGCCGAACCAGAGAAGAAGTCGGCTGCGGCAAAAGTGCCCGAATCGCAGGCCGGGCAGAGCTCTCAATCGACAACGACGGCCGGTAGCGTGCCCGCGACTCCCCCGTCAGCAATCGCCCATTCCGTCGCCAACGCGCCCAGCCAGTCGGATGCGGCAGACGAAAATGTCCGGGCAGGAACGGCCCCTGCGACAGCGCACGAGCCCTCACTTTCAAGCGGATTCAATACTCATACGATGATATCGAAGAAGACCCCGCCCCCAGCAGACGCACCGGAGCAAGAGACCAAGCCGGTTGCGAAGAAGACCAGCTCCTCGTCGAAGAAGAAGGTCACGGTTAAGTTCCCGAAGGACATCTTCTCGCACGCAACCGGGACCGCTACCAGCGATCCGTTCCCGCAGAAGGAGCTCGACAAGTTCCGCGCGCTTATTCAGGATCTCCGTGTGGAGAACCAGGAGGAGCTGGAGATGCTTACCGAGCAACTTCGCGAGATGACCTCCAGCGAGAACATGGACGACAACAGTGCCTATTCGCTCCATATGGCCGAGCAGGGCACCGACGCGATGGAGCGCGAGAAGACCTTCCTGCAGGCACAGCGTACCAGCGACTATATCAAGAAGCTCGACGACGCCGTCATCCGGATTCAGGACCGCACGTTCGGTATCTGCCGCGTGTGCGGGCTGCGTCTGGATCCCAAGCGCATGATGGCCGTTCCCGTTACCCAGGTCTGCACCGTGTACAAGAACACATCGAAGCCCTGCGAGCCGGGACGCATCCAGATGGAAGCGATGGGAATCAGCGACGACGACAATTAAGCGACGATGACCACACGAAAGCTGCTGACGCTGGCTACGGCCATCGTTGTTGTTGATCAGGCCGCGAAGCTTGCCATCAAGGGATTCGATCTGTTCGGAATCCATTGGCAGGGAATGATGCTGTACGAAAGCAGGCAACTCATGGGCGACGTTGTGCGCCTGACGTTCGTACAGAACCCGGGGATGGCCTTCGGCTGGAACTTCGATATGCCGATGGTGCTGAGCCTGTTCTCGGTGCTGGCCAGCGCATTCCTGGTATACCTGATCCGCCGTACCGAAGGCAAGGCTCCCAACGGCCTGCGACTTGCGTTCGCGGTGATCCTTGGCGGCGCCGTCGGCAATCTGATCGACCGCGTCTTCTACGGCCTCTTCTACGGTTATGCCTCGCTGTTTCATGGCCAGGTGGTGGACTTCATCGACATCGATCTTCCAGACATCAGCATCCTGGGCCGTCATCTGGATCGCTTCTATGTCTTCAACATCGCCGATGCGGCGGTAAGCGTGGGCGTGGTATTGTTGTTGATCTTCTACCCTTCCAAGAAACAAGCCGCCACGGCTGCCGACCCCGGGCCTGTTGCGCCCTTGGAGCACGAAGCCCCGCATCAGCGGAACCTGGCCGGCACGGAAGCTTCGGTGCCGCCATCAACGGCGGTTACGGGCGCCGCGCCGGGCGATGCCGCGTCGGACGACGCCACGGGAAATCCGGCGGCCACGATCGGATAACAACAAAACGGACCGCGCGTCCGCGCGCGCGAGGGCGCACGCAACGCCCACGGCACCAGTAAGATCAGGGCGCATCGGCACAGCCGGTGCGCCCATTGTTTTTCCGGCCATGCCTGGTGTTGGGGCATAGGCTGGCACAATCATCCCTGTTCCCCCCTACCCCACCAAGAAAAGAAAGGCCCGGTCGGGACTACCTCCCAGCCGGGCCTTTCGTAATTGACAGGCTTTCCATCGGCCTGCGTTCGTCTCCGCTCCCCGCGACTTACGGGAAGATGCCGAGCTCCATGTAGCTCTTGGCGACCTTGTCGATCGCCACAACGAACGATGCGGTGCGCAAATCCTTCACCTTCCGGTTGGTGTTGTACACCTCGCGGATCTGGTGATAGGCCTCGATCATCGTTTCCTCCAGGCCGGAGTCAACGTAGTCCGCCTCGTCGGCACCATGGATCAGCGCCTTGCGCTCGGCGTCGCCGAAGGACTTGCCGGTGATGCCCTCCACGGCCGTGATGATGCGGTTGTACGAGCTTTCGTCGGCGCGCTTTCCAAGGCGACCGAAGCGCACATGCGAAAGGTTCTTCAACCACTCGAAGTAGCTCACCGTAACACCGCCCGCATTCAGGTAGGCATCCGGGAGCACGTGAATGCCGCGCTTCAGAAGGATCTCCTCGCCGCCGGCCGAAACCGGACCGTTGGCGCCTTCGGCGATCATCTTCGTCTTCACCCTTTCGGCGTTGGTTGCGTTGATCTGATTCTCGAGTGCCGCCGGGACAAGAATGTCGCACTCCACTTCCAGCAGAGCGTTGCCGTTCTTGTAGTTCTTGGCGTTCTTGAAATTCAGGATCGAGCCGGTGGACTTGCGATGCGCGAACACCTCATCCACATCCAGACCATTCTTGTCGAAGATACCGCCCTCATATTCGGCGATACCGGTGATGATGGCCCCGCCTTCCTGCAGGTTCTTCGCGGCCCAGTATCCCACGTTGCCAAGGCCCTGCACGATGATGCGCTTGCCTTCAAGACCCGGGGTCATGCCGAAGAGCTTTGCGTTGTCGGCAGTGGAAAGCGCCTCGCGAACGCCGAAGAACAGGCCACGCCCCGTTGCCTGCGTGCGGCCGTTGATGCCGCCCTGCGAAAGTGGCTTGCCGGTAACGCAGGCAAGCGCGTCGATCTGACCGGAGGACACCGCCTGGTAGGTGTCGGCGATCCACGCCATCTCACGCGGGCCGGTACCGTAGTCGGGTGCCGGAACGTCGACGGCGGGCCCGATGCAGTTACGCTTCAGCAGCTCCATCGTGTAGCGGCGCGTAATGCGCTCGATCTGCTCCTCGGTATACAGCTTCGGATCGAAACGGATGCCGCCCTTTGCCCCGCCGAACGGGACATCAACGATGGCGCACTTATAGGTCATCAGCGCCGCAAGCGCCATAACCTCATCCTCGGTCACATGTTCGGCGTACCGGATGCCGCCCTTGGTTGGCAGCCGGTGATGCGAATGCTGCACACGCCACCCGGTGAACACCTGGATGTCGTTGCCGATGCGCACCGGGAACCGCACCATGTAGACGGAGTTGCAGACCTTGATCTGGTCGAGCAGGCCGCGCGGATAATCCACGGCCGCCGCCGCACGCTCGAAGTTCCGCTCCACCGTCTGGTAGAACGTGGGTTCGGCCGCTACGTGCGCCGCTTTCTTCCCGGCCGCTTTGCCGTTGGTATTGGCCTTTCCCGCGGATGCGCGGGCCACGGCCTTGCTCTCTGACGCCATGTCCGTTTCGTGATGAGATTGTTGGAAGTAAAGTCCTGCTACGAATTGAGGTCGGGGAGGAACTCGCAGATCTCACGAGCGAGGCGCTCCGGCGAGACTCGTTCGAGTGGATGCTGTGTTGCTGGCAACGCGATGAATCGTCCGTTTGGCAGAGCTCGAAACGCTGCTATGCTCTCCTCCAGACTCACCATGCGGTCGCTGTCGCCGATACCGATCATCACCTGATTGGGGACTCCGGCAAGGTCGGCCATTGAAAGCTCGTTCCGTGAACCAAGGTTCACCATCATCTCGGCGGTCCGTTCGGCAACGGTACGCCAATTGGCGGGGGCGTGGCGCTGGCGGAGCTGCTCCGCGAACTTCGGCACCTTGGCCTCCACTACGTCGGGATCCAGCATGGCGGCCTCGCGTGAGGCCGAATCCGGATTCCAATCAAACTTCGTCGCCAATGTCATGATGCGCCCAAGGCTGCCGGGCGCGTGCAGCGCGCAATGCAGGGCAACATAACCGCCCATGCTGTACCCGAACACATCGGCCCCCCGCAGGCCCTGTTCATCGATATAGGACCGAAGGTATTCCGAGAACCGGGCGATGCTGAACGGTTCGCTGGAGATCGCCTCACCGCCATGACCGGGGAAGTTCGGGGCATGTAGCGCGAACCGTTCCTCCAGCAGCGGAAGCAACGGCGCGAACTGCGAGGCGGCGCCCAGTGCGCCATGCAACAGAAGAAGCGGGGTGCGGGCTGCAGGCATAACAACACAATAGGGGCACGTTCGGTGCCCCTATCTTGGTAGGATTTCGTTAGAGATTGCCGCGCTCGGCCTGGTCGCGTTCGATGGCCTCGAAAAGGGCCTTGAAGTTTCCCTTGCCGAACGATTCGCCGCCACGACGCTGGATAATTTCGTAGAACAGCGTTGGGCGATCCTCCACCGGCTTGGTGAAGATCTGCAGCATGTAGCCCTTGTCGTCGCGATCAACCAGGATGTTGAGCGCCCGGAGTTCCTCGATCGACTCGGTGATATCGCCCACACGATCGAGCAGATCATCGTAATACGCATCGGGCACGGTGATGAACTCCACGCCATTGGCGCGCATCGCGGAAATGGTTTCCAGGATGTTCTCGGACTCCATCGCCACGTGTTGAACGCCGGCGCCCTTGTAGAACTGGACATATTCCTCGATCTGCGAACGCTTCAGCCCCTCGGCCGGTTCGTTGATCGGGAACTTCACCCACTTGTTTTCGTTGGCGACCACGGTTGAACGCAACGCGCTGTATTCGGTGGAGATGTCCTTGTCGTCGAAGGAGACAAAGCGCGAGAATCCGAAGACATCGCGGTAGTAGTTAACCGTCTCCTCCATCTTGTTCCAATCGACGTTTCCAACGATGTGATCAACATGCTTCAGGCCGCAGGGCTTGGCAAGCGTGTCGGTACGCTCAACAAAGTTCGGAAGGAAGAAACCGTTGTAGGCGCCGCGTTCAACGAAGGAGTGAACGGTATCGCCATACGTGGCAACGGTGGCGGTTTTGATGACGCCATTGGCGTCGGAGCTTTCAACCGGTTCCATCACACCACGCGCGCCACGCTGGTTGGCGATGGCATACGCGGCCTCGGTGCTTTCAACCTCGAATGCGATATCGCGCACGCCGTCACCGTGCTTCAGGATATGCTGCGCAATCGGTGATTCTGGGCTCATCGGCGTGGTGAGCACAAATCGGATCTTCCCCTGTTGCAGCAGATACGAGGCGCGATCCTTCACACCGGTTTCCGGCCCCATGTATCCGCGCAGGCTGAATCCCAGAGCGCGGCGATAGAAATACGCTGCCTGCTTTGCGTTGCCAACGTAGAACTCGACATGATGAATCCCCTTGATCGCAAAGAGATCATGTGCCTGTTCGCTGGCGCGAAGTTGTTCTGCTGTTTCCATTGCCGTATCGAAATAAGTAGGAGTTGGACGCGAGAAGGAGAGGTTGGGATGGGCCGCGCGCATCGCGCGAATGCCTACATCGCGTCCGGCAACCTCATCATGCTTTCACTTCTTCGTTGAGCACGCCGCTCAACGCTTCCACGCACCGATGATTCTGCTCCATCGTGCCGGTGGAAATCCGGATGCAGTGGGGCAGGCCAAACGGACCCAGCGGCCGGGTAATCACGCCACGCTGCAGCAAACGCTTGAAGATCCAATCGGCCCGCTCGGCCGTTCCGAAGTCGATCAGCACGAAGTTTGCCAGCGACGGCACGAACTTCAGGCCAAGGCGGTCGAACTCGGTGTGGTAATACCGCAACGACTCGCGGTTCAGCTCCACGGTGCTGCGCAGGAAGTCGGTATCGCCCATTGCCGCAAGCCCCGCGGCCGCGGCCGGCGTGCTGGGCTCGAACGGGAGCTTCACCTTCAGGAGCTTGCCGATGATATCCGAATGCGCCATGCCGTACCCGATACGGATACCGGCCAGGCCATAGGCTTTTGAGAAGGTGCGCAGGGTAAGAACGTTGTCCCAGCGGTAGTGCATCGAATCCGGATAATCGGGCCAGCCGTCGGCATACTCGAAGTACGCCTCGTCGATCACCACCAGGACACGCTCCGGCACTCGCGCCATGAAGCGCTCCAGATCGGCAGTGGTTACCGAGGTTCCGGTAGGATTGTTCGGATTGGCGATGTAGACGATCTTGGTGTGGTCGTTGATCTTCGCGGCCATCGCGGTAAGATCGAACCCGAAGTTCTTCAGCGGCGTGTAGTGGGTTTTCACGCCCACCGCATGCGCCAGTACCTGAAAGCCCACAAAGGTGCCCTCGCTGGCGATCATCTCATCCTGCGGCTCAAGAAATGTTCGCAGAGCGGTGGCAAGGATGGATTCCGACCCGGAACCGCAGATCACGTTCTCCTCACGGATCACAAAGCGATCGGCGAGCGCGTGGCGAAGATCCCGGCCGGCATCGGGATACACCGGGAGCGTATCAAGCGAGGCCTTGATGGCATCGACGGCCAGCGGTGAAGCGCCCAGTGGATTCTCGTTCGAGGCAAGCTTGATCGAGCCGGTAATACCAAGATCGCGTTCGACCTCAGCTACCGATTTACCAGGTTGATACGGCTTCAGCGAGGCGATGTGCGAAGGGACAGCGATCATCTATTGTCTATCTCGCCAGGGGTACGGACGGCGTTGGAATGTGCCGCAATTTTTGAGGAGCGAAAATAGCAAACTACTACGTCAATCCAAGGTACGGCGGGGAGTTGCAATACTTTTGAACGCGAAGCCGGGCCGATTGCGCGATACGGGCCGCTTTCGTGTTGCGGCTTCCGGGCGCTGGAGCGCGGATCAAGCCCGGCGCGCCGCTCGAAATCGGCCGTACCCCAACAGCCGGCAACACCACAACAGCCGTGCCCCATCGTCCGGATCCGGGTTGCGCGCAAGCGGCATGCGAAGCGGCCTGCTGCGCACAAAAAGACCGTTGAAAACAGGGTCTGTTCGCAGGCCTCGAAAGGGGGCGCGAATTACCCTGAAAGCCTTTCGCAGCAAGGCCTGCAGGGCGATTTTCAGCTTGGCCACGTCGGCCCAAATCGGTAGATTGCAGGCGTTCAAAAGCCGCCCCGCGAAGGCGCTGAAAACCACATTCCACCAACAACATCGTACAGGTAATCGTCATGCAACTCGAAACCGTCGACTCGGCCGCGATCCATGCGATCGGCTACAACCCGCAATCGCGCATCCTGGAAATCATCTTCACCAACGGTGGGATTTATCGCTTCGCCGGCGTGCCCGCGCCGCTGTACCGGGCGATGCAGTGCGCGACCTCCATGGGGAAGTTCTTCCAGGCCCATGTGCGCGGCCAATATCCTTACACACGCATCGGCCGTGGGCGTGTGGCCCGTACCGTGGCACGAACCGCATGGCGGCCTGCCGGGCGCAAGCAAGCCCGGAGCGGGCACGGCACGCGGGCGTAACAACATGCAGATCCGGCCGGCGGCGCTGGCGCTCTGCTGTTGCCGGCCGGAGAACTTGCGTAGTTTTGCACCCTGATGGCACGTTCGTTCGATATCCCCATCCATTACCGCTCGCCGATCATCTCGGCGGTGAAGGCCGCGCGCCGCACGGCTGATCCACGCAAACGCGATCTTTCGCCAACGGTGCTGGATCTTGGGCCGTTGCGTATTCGCCTGGCCCGGCACTTCGGGTTCTGCTTCGGCGTGGAAAACGCCATCGAGATCGCCTATCGCGCCGTGGAACAGAACAACGGCCGCAGGATCTTCCTGTTGTCGGAGATGATCCACAACCCACACGTGAACCACGACCTGCAATCGCGGGGTGTGCGGTTCATCATGACTCCCGGCGGCCAGCAGCTTGTGCCCTGGCAGGAGCTGACGCCCGAGGACATCGTGATCGTGCCGGCATTTGGGACAACGCTTGATATCCAGGAAACGCTGGCCGAGCGTGGGATCGATCCCTATTCGTGGGATACCACCTGCCCGTTTGTGGAGAAAGTGTGGAACCGGACCGGCACGCTGGGCGAACGCAATTGCACGGTTGTTGTGCATGGCCGGCGTGACCACGAGGAAACCCGCGCAACGTTCTCGCACTCCAGCGCCAAGGCGCCCACGGTTGTGGTGCAGAACATGGCCGAAACCGAACGGCTGGCCGCCATCATTACCGGCGCCGAACCCATCGAACGCTTTGGTGAGTGGTTTGGCGAGCAATGCTCCAACGGATTCGATCCGCGGGCCGATCTGCTGCGCATCGGCGTTGTGAACCAGACCACGATGCTCGCGATGGAAACGCAGGCCATTGCCGACCGCCTGCGTCGCGCGATGGTGGAACGTTACGGCGAGGAGGCGATCGCGGAACATTTCGCCGACACACGCGACACGCTGTGTTATGCCACCAACGAGAACCAGAATGCAACGATGGCGTTGATCGAGGCGGGCGGTGATCTTGCGGTGGTTGTGGGCGGCTACAACAGCTCCAATACGTCGCACCTGGTGGAGCTTTGCCAGGAACGGATGCCGACCTACTTCATCAAGGATGCCAACGAGATCGTGAGCGCCGAGGCGATCGCCCACTTCGATCTGCACACACAGTCGGTCCGGACCACGCAGCCGTGGCTTCCGGAGCTATCCCGCCCTACCGAGATCGTGCTCACAAGCGGAGCCTCATGCCCCGATGCCCTCGTCGACGAAGTGATCGAACGCATCGCGGCGTTTTTCCCCTCGGCCCGCCCTATCCAGGCCGCCATCGCCGATCTCGAACCGACCTGACGCAGCCCCCCGCAGGGCGCGCCAGGTTCACCGCGCCGCGCAGGTGCGGCGGTTACTCCACCACCACACCGTACTTCGCCACCAGGCCCGGCAAACCGTACACGGAAAACTTCGCCTTGCGGAGATCGTTGGCCTCCGGGTCGATGATGAAATTGTAGGATGTTCGCAGGTCGGCCTGTTTCAGGTTCGTACGGTCGAACAAGGCGCCCTGAAGGTTGCAATGCTCGAACGCGGCCGAGCTCAGATCGCACTCGGTGAAATCCGCATCCAGAAGCGAGCACTCCGCGAACCGCGTGCCCTTCATTTTTCGCTTGAAGAACACCGCGTTATCCAGCACACAGCGCTCGAACGACACAGCAAACGCGAAGTCACGACACCGGCCGAAGTTCACACCGCTGAGTTTGCAGTTGATGAACTCCACGGTCTGCAGGCTGGTGTGGCTGGTATTCACCAACAGCAGATTGCAATCCTGAAACACGCAATCGATGAACGCAATCTCGGCCAGGTCCGCGTTGGAGAAATCGCAATCCACAAAACGGCACTGCTCGTACGAACCCGCCTCCAGCAGATGAATCTTCTCGAACGTCTTATCCTCTTCGGCGTGCGACATGGCGACGGTTGTATGATTCCGTGGACGTGATATTGGTTACGATGCGGTCATCGGTAGCGAACGCCGGCCGCTGCGGGCCACACGCCGCAAGCGGGATCAGGGGGCGAACTGGTCGGCGCCGATTCGCGCCATTGCGCCAAACAGCAGATGTTCGTTCACGACGGGCAACGGCTCGCCTCGCCAAAGCGCTCGCAGCCGCGCGGCGTCACCGCCGGTAAGCGTAACGGGCGCGGCCGCACCGGCGAACGCCAGCTCCGCCAGTTCCCCGGCAAGCGCCTGCGCGGCGCGCGCGGTGCCCAGCACAACCCCGTTCGCCACCGATTGCCTGCTGGTGCGCGCCGGCAGGATGACATCGTCGCCCGCCAACACGGCCGGCAGCGCGGGCACGCGGGCATGCAGCCCCTCGGCGGCGGTTGTGAAGCCCGGCATGATCGCCCCCCAGACAGGGCCACCGTCCAAGCCAAGGGCATCAACGGTGATCGCCGTGCCGCAGGATATCACGATGCCCGGGGCATCAAGCCCGATAAGGTTCAGCACACGGTCCAACCCAAGCGAACCTGGTGTGTCGTAACTGACCCCGACAAAATCGGCAACGGTATGGTGTGTGATCGCATGAACCGGAACCTGGAGCCCGGCCAGCTCCGTCGATCGTTCGCGCGCCACCGGCGCCAGCAGCACTGGCAGCCCGATGTGATTGATGGCCGCCACGGCACGCTCCATGCGCGCAAACCGCTCCACGCGAAAATCACCTGCGGCCTCGGCATGCGCCAGCTTTATGGTGCTGTTGCCAACTTCAACAAGCAGGAATGGAAGATGCGATTTCACGGGTGGGGTAGGTTGGGTGGGCGCCTGCATACAACACCGCCAGAATGCCTGCCGGCAGGCGCACGACGCATGCGCGGAATGCGTGCGGGTCAGCCGTCCGAATAGCGGTGCAACGGGGCCTCGGTTTCATCGGCCGGTTGCAGTGTTGGGCGGGCCTTGGCGGGCTTGCCACCCTTGATGCCGAGCTTCGCGCGGAAGGCTTCGATCCATGCACCAAGCGCTGAGATAACAGTGGCGACCTCGTTCACCGGGCGCTGCACCGATGTCTGCACGTTGTCCACGAACTCGATGGCGTGTACAACCACCGTGCGCGCGCTGTGCACCACGGCGATGGCCTCGTCGGTGGCGTTCTTCACATTCCCCACAATCCCTTCCACCTGGTCCAACTGACCGTTCACACGCTCAACCGTCACCTGCATCTGTCCGGCGATGCCTTCCATGTTCTTGATCGTGCCCTGCAGATCCACGCGAAGCGCGCCCATCTCGGCAACCAGACTCTGGACCGATCCGCCAACAGTACCCAGAAGCTGCCGGATGCCGTTGATAAGCGTCATCAGGTACACAAACAGGCATGCAAGCGCCACAAGCGCAACCGACGCGGAAACGTAGAGAAGAGTATCCATACTGCGGTATTCACGACGGGTGTTGCTCACGCTCTCCGTGCTGGTCCTCACGGAAGCACCACGGCCCGCCATCGATATGATGACGGGCCAGCGAACCATTACGCACGCAATGCGCCTGAACGGGCACGCGTGATTACGACAGCGGCGGCGGACCCTGCTGCGAGCGAAGCTCGTCCTTGAACGCCTCGGTGCCAGCGCGTGCGGCATCCACCAGCTTGCTGGCGCCGCCCTTCACATCATTGGCAATCCGGCCCCCGGTGCCTGCAACCTTTGCGCGAGCATCGCTTACGATGCGCTCGGCATCCGAGAGCAGCGTGGAAGCCTTGGAACGGGCCTCATCAACGATGTTCTCGGCGCGGCTGCGCCCTTCATTGATGATCTCGCGCGAACGCTCGTTGGCCGCGTTGAGAACATCACCCGCCTTATCGATATAACGGTTGGTCACCTCGGAGATATCGGAGCGAAGTTCCCGCCCGCTCTTCGGGGCGAACAACAGCGCCAACGCGGCACCCAGCGCGCCTCCGGTAAACAACCCAATCAGCAAGCCTTTGCTGAATCCACTCGTTTCGCCTGCTTCATACTGTGCCATGATCTGCCTCCGTCGGTTATGCGATTCTCAACAGTGCGCCATTTCCGCACACAGCGAGTAGTATAGGTATTTGCCTGGTGCCAAGCCAAAGGAAAATGCGATACGAAGCTTCTGGAAGGTACGGGCATGCGCGCGAAGGTTTCATTCGCTTCCCCAACGGCCGTTACCCGCGACCGTATACGGCCGGCACAAGACCCGATCAACGCTTGCGAAAACAAGTCCGGCAACGGCCCGGGGTTTGAGACGAACAAGCAGGGCCCGATATTCGATCTTCGACAATTTTTTTACCATCGAGCCCACACGGCTGGTAACGGCGGTTGCGACAACGAGTGTGCCAGGAAGCATCCGCACCTGTCCCCCCCGTTAACGAGCACACGCCGATGGCAACAATCGCAACAGGCATTCGCAGTTCGGTCTGGCCCGATCATATGCCTGCCCACCCCTCCGTATCACATGCAGTGAACGCAGAATCCATGCAGCACGATCCCGGCACGACGCCAGCAGGCAACGGCACCCGGATGGGAACCGCCGGTGCCGCGGCCATCCTCAGGCGCATGCCGTGGAATCTTCTGCGTGGGTTCGCGCTGTTCCTTGGCGCATTTACATTGCTCAACGCGCTGGGGGCGCTGCTGTTCGTACGGTTCGACGCCAACATCTGGTGGATCGATCTGGAACCGTTTCTTCCGCACGGCGCCACGATTCTTACAGCCGCGATCGGGCTGGCATTGCTTGGCCTGGCAACCAGGCCGGCAATGGGGAACGCGCGACGCTGGATTACCCTGGCACTGCTCGGTGTGGCGGCACTGGGCACACTGGCCAACGGCACGGCATATCTGCGGTTGCGCGGCGCCGGGGCGGTCGACGGGTTCCCGCTTCCCTTCTCCTTCCTGATGTTCGGGGGCATGATGCTGTTGATTGTAAGCGTTGCCGCCAACTGGCATGTCCTGTACGCGCAACGCTCGCCACGGCTGCACGGCCTGGCTGTTGCGGCCGGCTTCGTGCTCTGCCTGGTGTTGTTTCCGTTGGCGCAGATACTGTGCTTTGGCGGCACCAACTACAGCCGCCGTGCCGACGCCATTGTGGTGCTTGGCGCAAAGGCATACGCCGATGGCGGCCTTTCCGGCCCGTTGGCCGATCGTGTACAGACGGCAATCGAACTCTACAAGCATGGCCTTGCGCCGGTGGTGATCATGTCCGGCGGACCCACCGACGGCGCCATACACGAGACCGAGGCGATGCGACGCTACGCTGTACGGCGAGGCGTGCCGGCATCGGCGATCCTCACGGACACCAACGGTTTGAACACGCGAGCCACGGCCGAGCACACCGTGCCCATGCTGCGGAAGCTCGGCGCCCGATCCGTTCTGGTGGTAAGCCACGCCTATCACCTGCCGCGCATAAAAATGGCGTTTCAGCAACAGGGATGGAACGTGTTCACGGTGCCGGCCAGCGAGGTTTATACCATTACGGGCATCCCGATGTCAACCGCCCGCGAGGTCGCTGGATTCTGGTATTACTACGTCACGGCATTTTTCGAGTAGGCCCGGCCTGGTGGCCCGGCTTTGGCGATATAAATCACGGGAACTCGGGCGGGCATCGGAACAATTGCACTTTGCAATGCGGCCACTCGCTGGTGCAATGCGCTGTTACGCCAATTTCGATGCAACGTCATACGGGCACATCGGTCTAGTCCACGCGGTAACCGATAAGAGCTACGTTCACGCCGGTTTGGATCCTTTCCAGCGGCCATGTCTACAGGTGATGCGATGAAACTCTCGTTCAAGACGATCACAACAGCAATACTACTGGTGATGGCGGCAATTGCGGCCGTTGCGTTCGATCGCGACGACGACCCACTCGAGTTCAGCTTATCCACGTACCGTATCTACACGCCGGGCGACTCCGGCGTGGCGGTAAACTTCAGCGGCCGTGTAGGCCGTCGCGCCACCGTGCAGATGCGCGCGTACAAGGTTGCCGACCCGGTGAAGTTCTTCATGGCGCAGCGCAACCCGCATGCGCCGGGCTACGCCAACGACTCCTCGGGCAGCACCGACCTGCGCGACAGCCGCCAGTTCCGCCAGGTTGCCTCGTGGGATTACACCATCCGTTCGCGCGACAAGTACTGGCAGTACGACAACATCCCCGTTCCCGTTCACGAGAAGGGTGTGTATCTGGTGCAGGCATCCGTACGCGGCAAGGTGGCCGCCACCGTGGTTGTGATCACCGAGCTTGGCATGGTCACCAAGCAATCCAACGGCGAGATCCTTGCCTACGTGGTGAACCGCACCACCGGCAAGGCCGTGGCCAATGTGCCGCTTACGTTCGCGCGCGGTCGCAGCAACGCAATCACCGCTCGCACCGGCAGCAACGGCGCGGTATCCACGTCGCTCGCCGGCCTGAAGGACAGGAATACGTCCGACGACGGCGAGGAATTCGACGGGTGGGGCTATGGCAATCAGGTTATTGCCCTGGGCGCAACCGGCAGCGATTTTGTTATCGCCGACTCCTACTACTACCAGCGCTACGGGCAGCGCTCCGGCACGATGGTGTACCTGCACACGGACCGCCCGGTATACCGCCCATCGCAGACCGTGTACTACCGAGGCATCGCGCGCGGGGTTGCCCCGAACGGGGCGTTCGAGAACATCGACACCGGAACCGCGATGATCGAGATCACCGACGCCCGCGGCACCAGCGTGAAGAAGGATTCGGCACGCATCTCCGACTTCGGCACGTTCAATGGCGAGCTGCTTCTGGGCGACGAGCCACCGCTGGGCGATTACACGATCACCGTAACGGTTGGCGGCATCCCCAGCAGCTTCACGTTCGCCGTTGAGGAATACAAGAAGCCGGAGTACGAGGTGCTTGTGAAGCTGGATCGCGAACAGTACACGCGCGGCGACCGCATCAACGCAACGGTGAACGCCAAGTATTACTTCGGCTCGCCGGTTGCCGAGGGCACCGTGCAGTATTACGTGTATCGCTCGCGGTACTGGCGTCCGTGGTGGTACCGTTCGGAATGGGCCTATCTGTACGAGGACGACGACCGGATGAGCACGTACGGCGGCATGCAGATGGTGCGCAGCGGCGAAGGCAAGCTGAACCCCGACGGCACGTTCCAGATCAGCTACGAAACCGACGAAAAGACGGACGAGGATTTCGTGTACCGCGTTCAGGCAAACGTGACCGATAACAGCCGCCGGACAATCTCGGGCGCGGCGTCGGCACGGGTAACGCGCGGCGAGTTCTACGTGAACGCCCGCACAGCCAAGTACGTGTACCGCCCGAAGGAGGAGGTGCGCATCAATGTGGAGACGATTGCGTTCGACGGCGAGAAGCCGGTATCGGCGCCGTTCACCGTGAAGGCCGAACGCGTGTGGTGGGATCGCAAGGGCCGGTCCGACTCGCGCCACGAAACCACGTGGACCGGCTCCGGCAGCACCGACGGCAACGGCACCGCATCGGTGAGCTTCCCCGCCGCCGAAGCCGGATACTACACGGTGTACGTGTCGGCGAAGGATTCACACGGCACGGAGATCACCACATCAACATCGATGTATGTGGCCGACGGAACGTACTCCTACTGGTACAACGATGGCGGCGACGTGCAGGTGATTCCGGACCGCGAGATGTATAAGCCGGGCGAGACGCTGAGCGCGCTGGTGATCATGCCGCAGGCCGATCTGGATGTGCTGGTCACCGCCGAGGGAAGCACGCTGTACAGCTATCAGGTGGAGCGCCTCAGCAGCAGTTCGGCGGTTATCCGCATGCCGATCACCGCCGAACACGCCCCGATGTTCTACCTGAACGCCGGCGCGCTGGTGGGCGACAACTTCTACAACACCAACCGCCGGATCGTGGTGACGCCGGAAGGCAAGCTGATCCGCCTGGTGGTCACAACCGACAAGAGTGTGTACAAGCCCGGCGAACCCGGCAAGGTGACCGTGCGCGCGGTGAACGACCACGGCGAGCCGATTCCGAATGTGGACCTGGCGGTGGGCGTTGTCGACGAGGCGGTGTACGCCATTCGCCCGGACAACACGCCGGAGATCCAGAAGTTCTTCTATGGCTCGCGTTGGAATCAGGTGAACACGAACACGTCGCTCAACTTCTCGTTCTACTCCCCGTCGCGCCGCGCCGATGCTCGCGACGGCCTTGCCGCCGCGGCGCCGGCATCGAAGGTTGCGGCCGAAGCCAGTGAGATGAACGATAAGAAGGATGGCGAATTCAAGGGCAAGACCGGCGACTTGGCCGATCTTGTGCAGCCGGTGGTACGCACTGATTTCCGCGACCAGATGTTCTGGACCCCCTCGGTACGCACCGACGCACGCGGTTATGCCGTGATGGACGTTGCGTTCCCGGACAACCTGACCACGTGGCGGATCACCGCGCGCGGCGTAACCCGTGCAACCGCGGTTGGGCAAACCACCGCCAGCGTGATCGCCCGCAAGGATCTGCTGGTGCGCATGGAAACCCCACGCTTTATCACACGCGGCGATCAGTTGGTGATTGCCACAACGGTGCACAACTACCTCGCCAGCGAGAAGCGCACAAAGGTGACGTTCGAGGCCGAGGGCGTTGAGCTTGCCTCGCGCGAACAGACCGTGACGATCCCCGCCAACGGCGAGAAGCGGATCGACTGGGCGATCAAGGCGCCGAAGGTTGGCCAGGCCAAGCTGACGGTGAAGGCGCTGACGAACGAGGAGTCCGACGCGATGCAGCTCACCGTGCCGATCCTGCCGCAGGGCGTGCTGAGCGGCGTGGGCGCGATTGCCGACATGGACGACCAGACATCGTCCCGGACGCTTACGCTGGCACTGCCGGCCAACAGCGATCAGACAACCGCGACGCTGTCGGTGGCGCTTTCGCCCTCGGCGGCAAGCTCGATCCTGGGCGCGCTCGACGATCTGGTTGGATATCCGTACGGCTGCGTGGAACAGACGATGAGCCGATTCCTGCCAACGGTGCTTGTGGCCGATGTGCTGAAGAAGCTGGACGTTCCGTTCGACAAGACAAAGCGCGAGGAGCTGCCGAAGATGGTGAACAAGGGCCTTACACGGCTGTATGCCCTGCAGCACGACGACGGCGGCTGGGGTTGGTGGGAACACGACCAGACCAACCCGTTCATGACGGCGTACGTGATGTACGGCCTTACCGTTGCCCGGGGCGCCGGTTATCGTATCGACGAGGACCGCTATCAGAACGGCCTGCGTTCGTTGCGTTCGATGATCGAATCGCGCAAGGCCGGCGGAGGCCTGGGCGATGGCGACAAGCGGCTGGAGGGAACAACCGAGGCGTACATGCTGTACGTGGCCACGCTTGTGGGGCGCGGCAGAAACGAGGATCTGTACCGCGAACGGATTACCGCCCTGCTGAAGCGTGATGACCTGAACAACTACGCCGTGGCGTTGCTTGCGATGGCCTCGCGAAACCAGAACGATCGGGCCACCGCCGACCGCCTGGCCCAGCGTCTGGTAAGCGCCGCCGAGGTGTCAACAACGGCCGCGCACTGGAGCGGCAAAAGCTGGCACTACAACTGGCAGGACGACGCCGTGGAAACATCGGCGGCGGCGATCAAGGCGCTGCTGGAAATACAGGGCGAAACCGAGCTGGTGAAGAAGGGCATCCACTACCTGCTGGGGCAGAAGCAGGGCGACTCCTGGGGCAACACCCGGCAGACGGCGATGGTGGTGTACGCGCTTGCGGATTATATCGCCGCAAGCCACGAGCTGGAGCCGGACTACACGGCCACGGTTCGCGTGAACGGCCGCGAAGTGTTCAGCAAGCGCTTCACGAAGGCCGATGTGTTCAGCCCGGAACAGCAGATCAAGCTGGACAACAGCGTGCTGCGCCAGGGCGCGAACACCGTCACGATCGAGAAGAGCGGGCGCGGGAAGCTGTACGCCACCGCACGGCTGACGTACTTCGCCACCGGGCCGGCGCTTGCGGCCTCGGATGCCGGGTTCAAAGTGTCGCGCGAGTACTTCACGCTGAAGCGCGAGTGGAAGAAGGATCGCTACGTGTACAGCAAGACGCCGTTCAACGGGACCGCCAAAAGCGGCGACGAGATCTTCGTGAAGGTGCGGATTACCCCGGGCTCGCGTTACGAGTACTTCATGCTGGAGGACCCGTTGCCGGCCGGCTGCGAGGTGGTCACCAAAACCGAGGGATATACCATCCCCGGCGAAAGCGACTATGGCGGCGACGACGCGAACTACCCGTACTACAGGTATCGCTGGAACTGGTGGTATGCCGATCGTGACGTGCGCGACGAGAAGGTGGCCTTCTTCGCACGAACGATCGAGGCGCAGACCTACGAGTTCAGCTACATCATGCGCGCGCAGATCCCGGGCGAATACTCGGTGATGCCGTCGGTTGGCGCGTTGATGTACTACCCGGAGGTGCGTGGCAACAGCAACAGCATCGCGCTGAAGATCACAAGCTGACCCGTGGCGCTTACGCCGTAAAGGCCCGCATAGGCCCATCGGCAAACGCGGCGCACTCCCCCCCTACTCTGCCGGGGAGTGCGCCGCTTGTTGTATGTGCCCGGCACATGTCGCCCGAAATGACGCGCATGCCTGGCACCGCCCGGGTTACAGCCGCTCGTAACAACAGCGAGGCGGCTACTCCGGCAGCCGCAGGCTGGTGATGATCCACCGCGCCTTCTCCCACTTCACAAGCACCATCAGCATGCCGTCGCGATACCCGATCGGATATGCGCTCACCGGCGAGTCCTTCGCGCGCGAAAACGCCACCTCGTCGATGATGGTCCCATCGGCACGGGCGCGGCGAACCGTCACCAGGTCGCGATCGTTGATCGTCTGAACGGCAACGATGTCCAGGTGCGCCCCGTCGGTGGCAAGCCCGTGCACCGAACGATCCTCCAGGGCGGTCACCGGTTCGGGCGCCGCCGGCGACGCGCCATCGGCAAGGCGCGGCAGCAGCTCGACATGGCTTATCGCGGCGTTCACCGCCGCGCCCTTGAACGCCGCGCCGTTCCACAGCGGCACGATCCGCATGCCCGGGCCGCCATCAACCGTGTCCAACCGGCAGAGTATGGTGTTGACCTCGTCGTAGAAGAACAGGCTGCCGTTGGCGCCGGCGCAGGGCAGCACGGACATCACGGGGTCCAGCGTCGTGCCCAGACGCACACCCAGCTCGCGCAGCGGCGCCAGCGGCTCGAACGTGGCCGTCGCCGGCGAGGAACGCGCCAGCACGTAGCCGGAATCCAGACGCTCCTGCGTCGAGATCTGCATTCTGCCCGTGTCCCATTGGTACGGCGCAATAAACCGCCCGGCGCTGTCGGCAACCACCGGCGGCACCACATATCCCGAGGGGACCGCATAGGCCCGCAACGCGCCAAGCTGCCCGCCGGCCATCTCGCCCACACACATGGCCTTCAACAAATCGATCCGTTTGCGGCCGTCGCCCATCAGCGTGGAATCATACCCGGTATGAAATTCGCCGAGCACGAGCTGCCCGCCGGTCGCGACGTTCGGGCCTACGGCATACAACCTATGCAGGGGCGAATAATGCTCCTGCAGCATCTTCCAGTAGTCGGGATTATCCGTCGGCCGCCGGAACCGAAGCGATGCGGTGTCCGGCAGGGACACCGTCGAAAGCGCCCTGCCGTCGGTAACCGAGAAACGATGGATAAGGCCGGCCCTGGGGTCCACAAAGGTCACCGAACGCCCGTCGCTAAAGGGGGAATACGCGTCGAGCACCCGGGCGTCCTTCGCCTCGGCCAGCTTCACCTCGGCGGCCGGGCGGATGGCCCGGGGCGCCTGAAACGTCCAGCGCAACGCGTTGACCATGGTGGGCAGGAACAGGTTGTGCTGCACATCATCCCATCGGAACAACACCCCGCCCCCCGGCGACAGCAGGTACAGGCAGGGGACGTCGCGCGGGGCGCCCAGCGCGGCCCAACCGGTGCCGCCGGCGTCGGCGACAACGTTGGGATGTTTGAACAGCCGGCGCACGGTGGCCACCTCCTCCGGAAATCGCGCGCCAACCAGCACCACGATATTCGCGTTCATGCCCGCCCCCTCCAGCGCGCGAACGATGTCGTTGATGGCCGAGGAGCAGCAGCCGGTACATTGCTCCAGCGAGGTGGTGAACACCACGGTGTTCCGATCGCGCGCGAACGGCTTCAGCGAACGGCCCCACTCGGCAAGCAGGGAACGGATTGGGCCTGGCGGTTGGGGAGCGGCGTGTGTAGGCTGGGCCTGTACAATTGCCCGGCCCGGCAGAATGCAGAACAATACCAGAAACCAGAGCGGCAAACGAACGGTGCGTTTTAACATATCAGTGTTCAACATTGGGAATGGTCGATTTCAGCATGCGGCCGGCCCGGCCGCATGCTCATGCCCCCTCTTTCGTAGAGGTTTTCAAACGCGCGAAGCGGCGGGCCGCAACCCACCGCTTCGCGCGGAGTTCAACAGCGATTGTTATGGCGCGTTAT
>CBHYLN010000096.1:0-19386 GCA_966128725.1 uncultured bacterium
GGTGGCACGGTCGTCCGGTGCCGCAGGCAGGCGCAACAGGCCCACTCGATCGCGGCACGGCGACGGATCGGTGCGAATGTACGAACTGTGGCGCACGCATCACCGGTGCGCATCGGAACACCCGATATCAAAGGCCTGCGTGAACAGGCGCGCGCCGGCCCCGCGGACGCCGGCAATCGCCCGCCACTACGGCGCCGTATCCCAATCGTACCTCTGCTGCACGGCATGCCGCAGATTGGCAAGCACCGCGCGCTCGGGGTCGGTCGGGTTCGGCCCGAACTTCATCAGGCGCGAGAGATAGACGTACAGGATGCGCAGCCGCAGGAACGTGGGCAGCATCGACAGGTCCGCATCCGGGCACACTTGCAGGTACGCCTCCACCATCAACGCCCGCTCGCTGTTGCGCTGCGCCCTTGGCAACCCCCGAAGCGTACTCAGCCCAACGGCGATGTCGGAAGCATACCAGTGCATGCAGCAGTTGCCGAAATCGAACACGCCGATTGCGCCATCCCCTCGGTACCGGAAATTCTGCGGAGCGAAATCACCATGAACCATGCCGTATGTGGCTTCCGTTTTCGGGTGGCCGGCAAGCGTCGCCATCAGCTCGTGGAACTCCGCCAGCACGTCCGATTCATCGGTCGGGATCAGCTCCAACGCGCGCGCCAGAAACACCTCACGGTCCCAGTTCCATCGCCGCGCGGCAAGCGCCGGGCGGTACATGCGCGCAGCCCTGTGCATCGCGCCCAGGGTATGCCCCCAGGCGCCAAGGAGTGCCGGCGTCCACAGCCCGGAATCGCGCGTGGCCAGTTGGCCATCCACGAATGTGAACATCGAGGCCAGCACCACCGCGCCATCGAACTCCACGCGCTCCACATACGCGCCGCCAATGGAGGTCAGGGGAACACCAACACGCACACCGCACGCATCCAGGTGCCGCACGAACTCCAGCTCGGCCTCGCATTCGGCCAACGATCGGTACTCCGGATTGGTAAGCCGCAGCACACGGCGCTGGCCGCCGGCTTCAACAAGCCAGACGGAGTTGCCGGAATCGGCGATGTGTGTAATCGCAGCGGGCTTCCAGGGCCACAGGCCCGCCGCACGTTCGGCCAATTGATCGCGGCGCGATGTCTGGTACTCGGTAAGCATCGGATGCTGTCATGTGTACATCATGGTTGGCAATGCCCACGATACGTGGCGGCGGGCCGGGCATTACACATGCATGGGCGGTGCAACAGGCGCAGCGCATGCAACAAGGGCCGGGGCACCATACGGTATCCCGACCCAATTTGATGCATCCCACAACAGCGCCCCGGCGATTCGGTATGCGATTGCCGGCACCGTGGCCGGCGCCTCAGCCGGAGTGCGCCGTTGCGTTCATCACCGCGTCCACATCCACCCCCGGCCCCATTGCCACACCGGCGCCGAAGGCGGGGTCGGCCCGGAAGAAGTGGCACAACTGGCGGTTGACGATCGCCTCGCGCTGCTCGCCGGCAATCCCGCTCATCGAGCCCACAACCTTGGCCACCAGGCGCTCGCGCTGCCCGGGCGTCATCAGCCGATACAGATTGCCCGCCTGCGTATAGTCGTCGTTGCCGGCATTGCGATCGTACCGATCGGCAGGCTCGCCGGAGCAACGCGTTCCGGCCGAACACCAGATTACCAGCCCGGCGCGATGCTGATGCCCCACTGCCAACCGGCATCGGGACGCTGGAACGGGTAGGCGTAGTATACCTCCAGCACCAGGTAACCGTACAGGTTGGTCCTGGCGCTGAAGCCGGCGCTGAACACGGGCACGCGGTCGGTGGTCTGGGTTGCAAACGCCAGGCGCGCGTTGCTGCCTGGCGACCAGGCAAGCCCGCCATCAAAGAAGCCCACAAGCTCGATCCCCGGGCCTTGCGCGTTGATAAGCCCGTAGCCGCTGGTGCCGAACAACGGCGCGCGCACTTCGGCCCCAACCAGCGCTATCCTGCTGCCCAGCAGCCGATCGAACACGGGGCAGCCGCCGCCCGACGTTGCCACGCATTCATCGTTCGCGAACGAACCCGATTCGTACCCGCGCACGTTTGTTGGATACCCCAGGAACAGCGGCGTCAGCAGATCGCTTTGGGCATCGCCGCCATACCTGCCGAAATGATATCCGCGCAGGGCGATCGTGGCCGGCCGCAGGAAGAAGTATTTGCGGTAATCCAGAAGCAGGGTCGCGAACTTCAGCGAGCCGACCGTGCCGCCAACCTCGGCGCGATACCGCTGCCCGGAGATGGGCGACGTGTAGCCGAAGAAGGAGTTGTCGCCCACCATCGCAACGGACGTTCCCAGCAGGTTCAGGCCCGGCGCCGACGGCAGGCTTGTATCGAATCGCGCCACAACCTGGCCGCCCACATACAATTGCGAGACCAGGTCGCTGCTGAACCCGACGTGTGTATAGCCAACGTTCAGCTCGAACCGTCGCGTCGTTGTAAACGGGTACTGGCCGATGAAGCCGACCTCCTCCTGGAAGATGCGCTCGGTGTAGTCGTCCACCTCGGTGGCGTTCACGGGCTGGCCACCGGGGGGCTCGTACACCACGTTGCTGATGGCGCGCCCGTACCGAACCTCCGGGATGTGCGCCGCACGGGCGCCCCAGTTCCAGCGATTGCGCGTGTACAGATACTGCACCTCGCCGCCGATATCCTCGATGCTGCCGTTCATCTGCACGGTGGCGGCAAGCTGATGGTAGTTCAGGATGTCGCTGAAGTAGGCCGAGATGCCGCCGATAAGCGACGTGCCGTAGTTGCTCACCGAGGCGCCCAGGGTTGGCGCGCCCAGATACGACAGGCGAATCGCGGCCGAGTAGGCGCTGTCGGTAAAGGTGCTGTCGTCCAGCAGTCCGGTATCCGGGTCGGCCAGGTAGTCGCGCACAAGCGCTCGCGCGTTGTATTCCGGCGGCGGCAACACGCCGGCGATCGCGGCCAGCGAGTCGCGTTCCGGAACCGCAACGGCCGGGACGCCCGGCTCGATGATATGCACGGCGTAGCTGCCGGCATCGAACACCGAGGCGGCGATCCTGCCGCTTGCGCGCGCCACGGAAATCGCCGGCGACCCGCCCGCGATGCCGGTAATGCCGGTGGCCGCGTTGGTAATCCGCGCCACCTCGCCGCTGGCAATCCGATAACGGTAGATGTTGCTGACACCATCGTGATCGGCCACGAAGTAGATGTCGCGGCCATCGGGCGAGTACTGCGGATTGATGTTCTTGCCTAGCGCGAACTGCGGCAGCACGGTGATGGCGCCCGTGGAAAGTGTGTACAGCGCAATGCGCGGTTCGGAATAGGTGAGGCGTGCAAAGTCGGTTTCAGGGCCGCGATCGGTGGAGAACGCGATGGTTGTGCCGTCGGGCGACCACACGGGCGCGAAGTCGGCATTACGATCGTTGGTAAGGCGCTTCACCTTGTTGGTGGCAAGCTCCACGATGTACAGATCGCTGATGCCGCCCCGCGAGCCCGAAAACACCAGCGAGCCGCCGTCCGGCGAGAACGACGGGCTGGTAATCTCGCCCAGGTCCTTCAGACGAAGGGTGCGCTGTATGCTGCCCCTGGCAACGTCCACAAGGGCGATCTGATCGTCGCCATCGTTGTAGATCACGGTTGCGAACAGGCTGCCATCGGGCGACCACGCGCCGCTGGAGTTGATGAAGCGGATCGCGTCCATGTGCGGATTGGTGGCCGCGTTCAGCAGCTTGGTGCGTATCACGCCGGTGTTGGCATCGGCCAGATAGAGATCGATGGAGGTAAGGCTGCGGCTGGAAAGGAACGCAACCAGCGAGCCGTCCGGGCTCAACGAAGGGGCAACGCTCATCTGCTCACCGGCCTTCAGCAACCTGCGGCCTACGTCGGCCGGTTTTGTACGGGCGGCATTCACCGGACCATAATTCGCGATCAACGCGTCGTGCCATTGCCGCGACAGCTCCTCCTCGGTAAGGCCCAGAAGCCGCTTCACTGCCGGCTCCCAGCCGATCCGCAGCGATGCCCCGTACAACTGAACGATCATCGGATCGCCCCATCGCGCGCCGATGTACGCCCAGATGGCCTGTCCGTATCGGTACGGAAAATAGCGGCTGTCGGAGCCCACGTCCTCGATGGTCGGGATCTTGTCGCGCAACACCACATCGCGCATCCACATCGCCGTGTTGGGATCGTTGCGACCGGTGGAGAGATACTCGGCCATGCCCTCGATGAACCACAGCGGCAATTGCGACATGCGCTGAAGCCCCTGGTACCCCATCGTGCGATTGACGATGTCGTACTGGAACGCATGCACCAGCTCGTGGCCAATCACGTGGTCGTTGTCGGCATACGAGCCGGTGAACGGCAGCACCACACGATCCTGCAATGGCTCGGTGAAACCACCCGTCCCTTCGCCCATGATTTCGTCGACCACGGAAGTCTGCGAGAAGTCACCGTGATTGGCGTAGAAGATCATCGGCTTGCGTTCGGCGAATTCGTGATCGAACACCTGCACCAACCGCTGATACCACCGCTCGGCCATGCGGGCGCCATCGCGGGCCGCGGCCTCCTCCTCCGGGTAATAGAACACATGGAAGTGCGGCGTGGTAAGCATGCGGAAGCCGAAGTCCTCGTAGTGCACCTTGTTCCGCCCGAAGTACTGCGCGCTGGCGGTTGGCGGCGCGATCGCCATCGCAACCAGAACCAGAAGCGCCGGCATCACAAACGCGGGGGCACCCGAGCGCGAATGCGCCCGGCGAACGACCATCGGAACTGAATCGTTGGAAGTGATCATCGTTTTCATGACAGGGAACATGGGCCGATTGCCGGCTATCATCGCCAGCGCACCAACAAGGCGGGCCGGCGTGGGGCGTATCGGCCATCAAGGCAGGCACAATCTACAGTTCCGGACGCAGCCGGCGGCATTGCCGACCCTGTTGCGGCCACAGATATCGGCAATATCCAACCGGGCGGAACGTTCGCTATTTTCCCGTGGTTCAGGAGAAACGTACCCCGAACGGTAGACAAGGTTACCAGGCACGACATGACCAAACGTACATGGCTTATCACGGGATGTTCCAGCGGATTCGGGCGAATGCTGGCCGAACGCGCCATTGCGCTGGGCGACAATGTAGTGGCCACGGCCCGATCCATCCAGACGCTGCACGATCTGGAGCGCGGCCATCCAAAACAGGTGCTTCGCATGACGCTGGATGTGCGCGACGACGCACAGGTGGATTCCGCCGCGGCGGCGGCCGTTGAACGGTTCGGCCGCATCGACGTTCTTGTCAACAACGCGGGCTACGGATATTTCGCCACTGCCGAACAGGCCGACCTGACCGAGGTCCGCGATATGTACGACACCAACGTGTTCGGCCTTATGTCCATGACACAGGCCGTGCTTCCAACGTTGCGCGAGCAGCAAGGCGGCACCATCGTCAATCTTTCCAGCATCGCCGGCCGCATCGGATCGCCGCGCGGGGGCTTCTACCAATCCACGAAGTGGGCCGTTGAGGCATTCAGCGAGGCGCTGTATCTGGAGGCCGTCTCGTTCGGCATCCGCATGATCATTGTGGAACCGGGCGCCTACGAAACCGACTTCGCCTCGCGCTCGGCGCGCACCAGCCCGTTGGATGCCGAGCCGGATTCGCCGTACGCGGGCCTGCGCGCGCAATGGATGGCAAACGCCTCGGCCGCGATCTTCCCGCGCCGCCAGGATCCGGTTGAGGTGATCGACGGCATCATCGACGCGGTAAACAGCGATCTCCCGTTTATCCGCCTGCCGCTTGGGCACGATGCCACGCGCCTGGTGGCGCTGCGCGAGGAGCTTGGCGACACCGCGTTCGTGGAGTGGATGCGCCGGACATATTACGGCGAATAGCCTGCGCCGGCCGGCCTATGCGCCGCCGATGGTCACGAAAAATCGCGGACGATCGCGCTGCGAAAAACGGGCCGTGATATCCAGGCGCAGGAAGATGAGCACACGATTGAGCGCGATGCCGGCCTCGTAGTACAGACGGTCGGCCGTGACATCGGACGACGGCGGCACCAGCGGCGCGCCATCGCGCTGGGCGAACATGGCTGCCTGCGTAAACCGTGTCCAGCCCACATTGGCCAGCGCGATGAACTCGATACCGAACGACGCGATGTTCGGAATGCGCAACACACCGGGCACGATCTCACCGAAGTTATGCTCAACGGAAACGGCGGCGAACTGATCGCCGTAGAACTCCTTGACATCCATCCCGCGAAACACCCCTTCGCCCGCGGTGCTTGAGAACGCGGATTCCAAGCTGAAGAACCGCTGTGGCGGGACCTTCCCCTGGGTAAAGCCGCCGCTGGCGCGAAGGTCCAGCCGCCAGAGCGGCAGCGTTCGGGTGCGCAGATTCAGCGCCGCCGTGTACTGCGTAAAACGGAAATCGCCGCCAAACAGGTCCGGGTTGGCCGCCTCCACTCCCAGATGCAGCCCAAACGGCGCAACCCGGCGCATCGGGTTGTAGTCCCAATTCAGCTCGGCGCCAACGCTTCGCATACGACCGTTGACGATCGGTGGGTTGTCGCGGAACCGACGCCCGCCGCCGAACACGGCAAAGTTCGTGTTCACGCCGGCGCCGCGCTGGTCCTCCTGCCGGAACGAGACGCGTATGGTTGTGGGCCGGGCAAAGATGTCGCGCCGTACGAATTTCAACTGACCAAACCCAAGCTCGGCCCACACCTCGGCACCATCCGCATAGTAATAATCGCCGTAGTCGCTTTTGGTAAGCAACGAAAGCAAAGTGATTGCTCCGGTGCCCCCCACGTAGGGATTGTCGCGGCGCGCAAGCGTCCGGAACCCGTTTGCGCCGAAGGCAATGCGGCGGTTGGAATCGGGCCAGATCGTGGCGCCGATCGAACCGTAGAGATGCCCGTCGGCAAAGCCATACCCCACCGAGGCGTTGCCTTCCAGCCAGGAGGCAAGGTCATCGCGCAGGGCCGCGCCCAGATACGCTCCGTGCACGCGGTTGTAGCGGATGATGTCGTCCAATCCGGTAAACGGACGCCGGCTGAGGCGCCCGATCTGCCGGGTGACATCGGTAAAGAACTGGCCGATCAACGAGGTGCCGGTAACGGAATCCGGCGCATCCTCGGCACGGCGAATGGCGTCGTAGGCCTCCACCTCGATGGGCCGCAGCGGCAGGGCCATGCGCTCGCTCCAATAGGTGGAATCGAACGTCTCGGCCGACGCGGCAGCTTCCACGCGCCGCTGCTCGAACAGTTCGCTGGCCAGCGGAACGTTGCAGGCGTAATCGTAGGCAACGGTTTCGATCGTGACATCCAACCGGGGCGCTATCACCCAGAACAGTTCGGCGCGCAGGGTGCTTGCGATGCGCATGCCGGTGGGCACTACAAACCGCCCGTCCACTTCATCGAAACGCTGATCGTAGGTAAGCGCTGCATCAAACGGAAGGCGCACGGCGCGGTTGGGCGCCAGCTCAACCGCCAGCGGGGCCAGGCGGTCGGCATCGATTGTCACCACCCCGTCGAACAGCTTGCGCCCGTTGCCGCGCGGTGTTGCTCGCACGCGGGCGATGTGCGCGGCGTTGGAATCAACGGTCTCCTTCTCAAGCACGAAGTCGTAGTAGTCGATCGCGTCGGGATGAAACGGCGTGGCGATTTCCTCGCCCAGGATCGACACGTAGTCGTCGTAGGCATTCAGATTTGTGCCGAACGCAACGAAGTTGGCCTGCGGGGGCACATTGGCCGTCTGCCGGCGCTGGATGATCTCGTTGAAGTAGTTATCCGGCCGGCTGAAATATCCGCGCGAGTACGATTCGAAGATCGAGACAACGGTGGTATCGCGTGGGGCGTCGGTACGGCCGGCGGTGAGCGTATCGGTTGCGGCCACGAATTTGGTATACAGCATGTAGCTGTAGGTTTCCAGGGAATCGCGTTGCCGCGCCTTGCGCGCCAGCACACGCCGCATCAGCCGCACGGCAGGATCCTCGGCCGACACCTTCACCTCGGGCGCGCGCATCACCGCCTCGCCCAACACGGCGTTCAGCTCCATGCTGTCACCGCGCGCAATCAACGGCAGACGCACCGCCTGGTAACCAACCATCGAAAAGCTGATGGTGTATTCACCTGGCGGCAGGCGCAGGATAAAACGGCCGGCGCTGTTGCTCATGGCGCCGAAGTTTGTGCCAAGCGCGCGCACGGTAACGAAACGCAGCGGGGCACCGGCCGAATCGGTAACCTGGCCGCCAAGCACAACACGGCCCTGGCCGCAGGCAGTAGCCCAGCCAAACAGAAGCAACAGGGCAAGCAATGGTACAGAGCGCATCAGCGGCAGGCACGGTACGGAAGGTTCTCTCTCTCGGCACGGGACGGTTCGCAACACATCACCACGCCAACAGCGTGTCCACCGTGGACGTTCCAGCCCCCGCTATCGTGTCGGCATACACGAACGTCCGGATATGGTAAACCTCGCGCCGCAATATCGCGCCGCGAGGTTTACCGCCGTTGCAGGGTGCGCGACGTCGCTCGCTTGTGATGGGCTCACAAACCAGGCGTCGAGCAGGGCTTAGTGCGCGTCGGCCACAATCGAGCTGACCCGGCTGGTGATGATCCAGCCATCGGCCACCCTGAGCAGGCCAAGGAAATCGGTGATGGTGACCGCGGGGTTGCTGCCGCGCAGCTCAACCGTGGCGGTTGCGGCGGTCCCGTTGATCGCAACCGACACCACCCGCATGGTCTTCGGGTTCAGCTTCCCAACATTCTCCACAAACCCGATGTACGCGTCGCGCGCCATCACGGTGAAAGCCCCATCCTTCGGCGAGATGAAATACAGATGTCCGTTGGGGTGAAAGGCCTGCTTCAAACGTTCAACGTCGCCGTTCTCGCCGGCGACATAGGAATCAAGCACCGAGCGAACGGCGGCCTCGTCGCCTCCGGCGTGCGTGGCCATGGCAAGGCCCGGGATAACGGTGGCGGCAAGCGCCAGTACATGCATCAACATCGTGGTCTTCCTTCTGTTCAATGTGTTGTTCGTTGGCCGGTCCCGGGGATCGGAACCATGCGCCTTTTAATTGCCTAGGCAACTATTGTGATATAAGAAAGGGCGCGCATCCGCTCGGCCCTGCCGGCCGGGGATCACGCCCCCGTCAGATTCCGATCGATCACGCCGAGAATTCGGCGCAGCTCGGCAAGATCATTTTCGGTAAGCCCCTTGTACACACGCTTGCGCCCTTCGATCGCCACGGGCCACAACTCCTGACGGATGGCCTTGCCGCGATCGGTGAGGTACACGCGGCAGGCACGGCGATCGTGCTGGTCAACCTGGCGCTGCACCAGCCCGGCACGCTCCAGGGCGTCAACCATGCGGGTTACGTTGGGGCGATCGTTAAACGCCCGATCGCTCAGCTCGCTCTGTGTTACGCCGTCACCCTCCCACAGCCTGTTCAGGATGAACCACTGCTCGGGCGTGAGATCGTATCCGTGGCTGCTGAGCAGGCTGAGAAAATGCATGCGAAGCAGGCGGGCCGATCGCTGGATCAGGTACGCAAAGGCTACGTCGATGCTGTGCGCATCCAGCGCTCCAACCGATGGGTTCTTCTTGCTCACCGTATACCTCGTCGATCACAATAGTTGCCTAGGCAACAAATATAGCTTTCGACGCTGTTCCTTTCCAAACCTCTGGGCAATGGGAGTTGTGGATGATTGCAACGCCGGGTTTGATGGCGCTGGCGGCGGGGGCCTACTGCGTGCTGGCAAATGAACGTGCCACGCGCTCCACCACCGGATCATACACGGCGCGTTGCGCGGCATCGTATTCCATCACAAAGACCTTGAAAACGCCGGCCGCCTTCAACGCCCTGGTGTACACGATTCGGCCGTTGCGAATCCCGGACACCACGTACCACGATGCGCGGCAGGCACGATAGGTCACCTTGGTCATCTCCGTGCAGGCAGCGTTGAACATCGAGCGGAGTGTGGCGCCATCGCCGTGCGTGCCGTACACGGTAAGCACGGCACGGCCATCGCGCGAAACGAAACGCTGACCGTCGCCGTTGTCGGACTCGCCCTGCCCGGCCAGCAATTTCTCCGGATAGGCGATCACGTACTTGAACCGGACGTTGACGTACCGGCTGTATCCATCGCCGGCGGTCGCCGGTATGCAGCAGGCCAGCAGGACAATCGGCAGCGTCCATCGAAGTGCGGCACGCATGGCTTATCGCTTCACCAGCTCGTGATCAAATGTGGCGCCGGCGCAGGAGACCATCCGCACAACGTAGTATCCGGCGGCTCGGCCACTCAACGAAATCTCCAGCTCGTGCTGGCCGGGCCGCAGGCTCCAGAGACCCAGGCGACCGCCGGCCGCATCGTACAGCGCAACGGTTCCGCAGGTCCATGCCGCCGGCATGCGAACCGTGGCACGATCGCCCACCGGATTGGGCCGCACCGAGCCGCGCGCGTCGGCGGTCGACGCAACCGCCGGAGCCGAAGGCGCCGTGGCCGGACCGTTGGCGCCGATTTCCAGCAATGTGTTGATCGGCGGATTCACCACCACGGTGTTGGCCACCGTACGCGACGGCCAGCGCACAACGATGGAATCGATGGCGGCATTTTTCGCAATGCCGAACGCCTTGATAAGCGGCGCCTGCGCACCAAAGTGCCCCTGCCCGCTCTGCACCTCGCGGATCTGCGCGGTGCCGCCGCTGTACAACGTGATGCGCGCGCCGATTGCGTTGCGGTTCACGCCGGGCGGGGCAATCAGCTTCACGCTGCTCCAGTTGTTCCGGTCGCCGATACGATTCTCCACCAACGCGATGTCGCTTACAGTGGCGCCGTTCTTGCGCCAAAGCTCCACGAGCAGATCCTCGTCGCCGTCCAGATCATAATCAAACGGACGCGTGTTGTGCGTTTCCTTCAACCACAGCAATCCGGTCTCGCCGGTGACATCGGCGAACGATCCGTCCGGGTTCTGATGCCAGACGTACGACCTGTCGGTGGATGCCTGGTACACACATTGCGCGATCACCAGATCCTGCCGGCCATCGTTATCAAAATCAAACCACCATCCATCCTGATCGCCCAGGTGGGTGGATCGGGGCACGTCGCGGGGCAGGCGGCCCAGGTCCCACTCGTACCGATACCCGGAGCCGGCGCCGGCGTTCACCGAAATCGTGGTGCGCCCTTCGTTGGCGTCCAGGCCGCCATGCACAAGGATCTGCGCCAGATCCATATCGCCGTCGTTATCAAAATCGGCTGGCTGCGCCGCCCACTGGCACAGCGCGCGCGGCCCACTGCCATCCACATCGCCGGTCATGTGCTGCGCGCTGTAATTGGCCGGCCCCGCCATATCGGTGAACGTGCCGTTGCCGTTGTTCTTCCACAGGTTGCCGCCGCTTCGGCAATACGGCGCGGTGATGATATCGGGCAGGCCATCGTTGTTCCAATCGGTGGAACTGGCTCCGTATTCGGGCCAGTCCTCGTTGCCCATGCCGGCCTGCTCGGTGGCATTGGTGAACGTGCCGTCGCCGTTGCCGCGCATCAGGTAGTTGATCTCGAAGATGCCGTTGGTCTTGTCGGAGAACCACGTGGTGACGTACAGGTCGATCTTCCCATCTAGGTTATAATCCAGGAATGTGAAGCCGGCCGTGTTGACAAGCCCAAGCTCGTGCAGGCCGTTGTTCGGCACCAACGCGAAGTGCCCGCTGCCATCACCCAGCATCACCTCGCACCGATCGTTCGGGAAGGCGAACGCCTCCACGCGATCAAAGTACGTGCCGGTGACGATGTCCATGTTGCCGTCGTTGTTGAGATCGGCCATCGTTGCAATGTCGATCACGCGGCTGGTGTCGCCGCTGGGGCTGGCGAACAGGCCGGAGCCCTCGGTAACGTCCACGAACACACGATCGTGCGGATTGCTCGATTCCGGATTCTGCCGATTGACGAGCAACCGGGTAAGCTTGTCGCGGTTGGAGAGGCCGTTCTCCAGAAGCAGATCGGGGTAGTTGTCGTTGTTGAAATCCACGATGTTGATGCGGAACCCCTTCACACCGGTAAGGCCGGCCTTGGCGGTGGAGTTCGTGAACCACGTTGTATCCTGGGCACGTGCGGTGCAATGCACCACGGCCGATGCAATCAGGAAAACGGCGAGCAAGCGAACGATCTGCTTCATGCGTATGGATCAGCTACGTGTGGAGTCTCGAGGTGGGCCGGCATCCTGCCCACGGGCCACTATGTTAACGATGCGCGCGGCGATATCCAACGCCGGCATCACGATGGCAGGGCACCGGCATGCAACAGGCCCCGGGGCTGCGCCGGCAGTGCCCCGCCCCCCTGCCCATACAGGAACGGGAGAGCAGCCAATGCCGCTCTCCCGTTGGGATCGATACCGTTTGCGAGCGTTACGGCAATTGCCGCACGGCGCTATGGCTTGTACGACCACCCGAACGTGGTAACGCCGGTTTCCACGTTGTAAATGCCGGCCACGAGTTTGACCGCCCCGGTTTCCAGCATATGCTTCAGCACAACGCTGCGCTTGGGGATCTGGTCCATCGTGTACAGCACGTTGGCAATCGTCATCGCCTTGATGAAGTTGGTGTCGGCACAGTTGCGCCGGATCTTGTTGGTGTCGACCGCCTGGTAGGCCGGCTCGATCTTCACCAGCAGATCGGTAAGGTTGGACATATCGTACGAATGCTCGCAGGCGCCCTGCATGGCGCCGCAGCGGGTGTGGCCAATCACGGCGATCAACTTCACGCCCACGTGTTCGGCGGCGTATTCCATGCTGCCGAGCATGTCGTTCGAGAGCACATTGCCCGCCACGCGCAACGAGAAGATCTCGCCGGGCCCACGGTCGAACAGCATCTCGGCGGGCGCGCGCGAATCCATGCACGAGAGCACGATCGCAAACGGACGCTGGCCCGGCGCAGTGGTATCGCGAGCGCACTTCATGCTGCGCCGCAGCATCGCATCCAGTACAAAGCGCCGGTTGCCGAGCACCAACGAGTCCAGCGCCGCCTGCGGCGTAAGCGCCGGCCCGTTGGTACGCGTACACGTTCCGCTTTGCGCGTTGGCCGAACCCGATACCAGAAGCAGTGCGGCAACGCACAACAGGCCCAATCGCAGAGCCCGGGGCACACCGGTATTGTTGAAGGTCATCATGATTGTCGTTTGCATACAGTTGAAAGTTCGGCCGGCCGCCGCGCGCCATGTGGCGCCACAACGGCCGGTCGACGTTAATCGAACATCATCGAATGTGGCCGGCCCCGTGCCTGCGGCTGCCTACGACACCGTTGCGGTTGCCGAGGCGATCCTCAGCTTCCAATCCACAATGTTTGTGCCGGCCAGCACCATGTTGCTGGCGATGTAGAACAGCCGCTGCGTGCCCTTGCCTTCAGGCGTCAGCGAGAATCGATCCTGCAGGTAATACGGCGGGATCGACTGGTAGTACAGCGTTGCGGTCACCACGGCATTCTTCGGGACCATCGCGGCCGGCACGTTGTAGGTTATGACATCCGAGCCGGTGCCGTCCAGGAATCCGGCGTCGTTCATCACATTGCCGTGCGGCATCGTGGCAACCTGGTACTTGAATCCGGGCGGGCCGTTCTTGGTCCAGCCATATGGAAGCAATCGATTGTCCTTCACCGGATCGGCAAGCGCCAGGAAGCTGGTAGTGAACTTCCCCTGCGAGTTCCTGATCAACTCCTCGTAGATCTGCACCTGATCCTGCGATTCGATCGACTGGTAATGCGGCTGATACTGCTGCCGCCCCGTCTTGGGGTCCACCTCGAAGAACTCCGTTGGAAGCGGCTTGCCGTTGGCGCCCAGAATCACGCCCACATCGTTGGTGCGCCCGGACGACCACAGCACCTGGCCGTTTGCGCCGGTGACGGTGAACTCCAGGAACGCACGCCGGAAGCCCACGCCCGAAGGCAGGCGATGCCCCGCAAGGTTCTGCACCTTCACCGTGGCGGCAAGGCCCTTCCCCCCGAGCTTCACATTGGAAAGCGTAACCTTCGCGGTCTTGGTTTTCGCAATCGTGTCGCTGCTTGCGATCGCAAACGGCAGACCAAACGAAGAGCCGGTCATGTAGTCCTTCTTGCGCACGCCGAGGATGTCATCGAACTGCCGGAACATCTCCAGCGCGAATTGATTGACGCCCAGCAGAGTGTGGCGCGCGAACTCCTTGCGCCGTACCACGGTGATGCTGTCGATCGGCGCACGGTGGTCGGCCTGCGGATAGGTTTGATCCTGGATGTTGGCGATCTGGAACTCGAGCTGTCCACCGGTGCCGTTGTCCGGGAACCGGGTCGGCATGTGGCAGTTCTGGCAGCTCCGCGCCGAGTCACCGTTCGGGGTATACTCGTTCTGGAACGAACTGTTCAACCATTCCAGATAGGTGGCCTGCTCGAAGAAGTTCCCGGTTTGCGTGCCAACCGAATCGTACACCGGCAGATACACGGTATGGCAACTGCCGCACAGTCGCGACTCCTTGATGTAGTCGCTCTTCACCGGCTTCATGCCCAGCGATGTGGCCATTGCAAGCGTTGCGGGCTTGTCGAACGGGCCGTAGATGTACGAGGTCGCCGGCTCGAACTCGCCGGGCGTGCTGACGGTGAAATTCCCCGTGAAGATCGAGTCCAGCGGCCCCTTGTCGTCGACAATCTGATGGCATACCGTACACGAGATGCCGTCGCGGGCAAGCGCGCCATACTTGGCGTATTTGTTGTGCGGATCGGTGATCTGCACCATCTCCTTCTTGAAGAGCGTGCCCGGGTGATCGATCGCGATCTGGCGATCGCCCATCACGCCGTGGCATCGGAAGCACAGGTTCTGGATCGAATCCGAATGCGTCGGCTGCAGCTTCAGTTCGCTCTCGATCTGCGAGTAGAAAATCGGATCGCGACCAGCCAGGCCCATCATCGACCAATTCCACTCGCCATAGGGCGAGAGATTGATACCGTCGCTGCCGACGGTGGGAATGAACATGTTCGGCCCGAGATTCAGCGGCTGCCCGTCGTGGCACGAGAGGCATTGATCGGACGTCACGAACTGCTCCGGACCTCCGGGGCCAACGATAACGTGGTCGTAGGTAAGCGGCGGAATGCGCTGCACGCTGTCGGCATCAACGGGCTTCATCGAGGAGTAGAACGCCGCGAACCTGTTGGAGCTTGGCGTATGAGCCGGCGCGGCCAGCGACGGGTGCGCGGCCATGTCGCCGTGATCGTGCTCCGACGATTCGATGTTCACACGCCGGCTTACCGGCAGCCCCCCGTTTGGCAACCAGGAGTTGTCCACACGGAAGGTGAGCGGCTCGCCCGGATATCCTTCAATGTTGTTGAGCGCCGAGAACGTGAACTCGTTCGCCGCCGAGGCATGGCATCGCACACAGTAGATGCCGAAGTCGGAGTTGGGGTAATAAAACGGATAGGCGGCAGGCGAATCGATTGCCTGGCCGGGCATGTAGAAGCTCCAGTACCAGCCATCCTTCGAGCCGGCGCTGTCGCGCACCATCACGGCCCAGCCGGTCACCATCGAGTCCAACGCGGCGCCGGTCGTGGAGTCGTACCGGACGGCGGGCGGCTCGAACATCTCCTTGATGATCATCGCGCCGTCGGGGATCGCTCCCAGACGCCCACGCTTCATCCAGGTGATCACCTCGGGCGAGTAAAATATCCGCACGCTGTTATGCGTGCCGTAGGATTTGTTGTTGATGAAGGGGCCGGTATCGCGCACCTTCTTGTCGCGCTTCCAACCCAGCGACTGATATACTCGTTTCGCCAGGAACGGGTACAGCAGCTTCTGATAGTCCTGCGAGGACATCGTGCTCGGCAGCGGCAACGGGCCAACGGGCGGGTTGGGTCGCGGTGGCGGGTGATTCGGCCGGGCAGCAACGAACAGCAGAATGCCGAGCGTGGCAACTCCGATAAGGAGGTGATAGCGAAATTTCATGGGATTCCCTCCGTAGCAAGGATTGGCTGGACCCGCCGCACACGCCGGGGAATTGGCGGGCAGACGCCCCCTGAGGGTGAGGGGTGGACGCGAAGATAATGAAACTGTCGCCGGCCCGGCATATCGCGCCGCGAGGTTTCCGCTGTGGGAAATTTCCGCCGCGCGAAGTTTCCGGGCAGTGCGGGATTTCGGACGCGCCGCGATGCTACACATCGATCCCGCCCACCAACAACTTCGCCACACAGTACACAGTTCGTGCGCGGCACCGCGATGCGGCAACGGTTATTGGCGGGCACAGGCACGGCTGCCTGCGCCCGGGTAACGGATCAGGTGTGCACGTCGGGTTCGGCATCCGGCAGTGCGCCGGCAGGGCCCTTCCCCGGCTCGGCGGCAACGCCAGCATCGCCTTCGCCGGACTCCTCCGGCTTCGCCGGCCATACCAGCGAGGCCACAACGGCGATGGTCAGCATCAGCGCCACCACCCCCAGCGACACGAAGTTGTTGATGTGGAGCACGTCCTCGAGCACCATCTTCGTGCCGATGAACGCAAGCACCGACGCCAGGCCGTATTTCAGCAGGTGGAACTTGTCCACTACGTTCGCCAGCAGGAAATACAGCGAACGCAGGCCCAGGATTGCCAGAATGTTGGAGGTATAGATAATGAACGGCTCGCGCGTGACGGCGAACGTGGCGGGGATGGAGTCGAGCGCGAACACCAGATCGGTGCTTTCGATCAACGCCAGCACAACCAGCATCGGCGTGGCCATCAGCCTGGCATTCTCACGGATAAAGAAATGCTGGCCGTGATAGACATTGGTTACAGGGAACCAGCGGCGCACCAGCTTGATCACCGGGTTGGCCTCAACCTCGATGTTGCTCTCCTTTTCAAAGGCCATCCGGACGCCGGTGTAAATCAGGAACGCCCCGAACACGTAGAGCACCCAGTGGAATTCACTGATCAGCAACGAGCCGAAGTAGATCAGCACGGCGCGCATGATAAGCGCTCCGATAATGCCCCAGAACAGGATACGGTGTTGATACCGCGCTGGAACGCTGAAGTAGCCGAAGATCAGCACGAACACGAAGAGGTTGTCCACCGACAACGACTTCTCGATCAGGTAGGCAGTGAAGAACTCCACGCCCGCCTGCGAACCGAAATTGAAGTACACGAAGACGTTGAAGAGCATGGCCAGGGAGATCCATACCACGCTCCAGATCGCTGCTTCCTTCGGCTTCACTTCGTGCGCGTCGCGATGGAAGATGCCGAGGTCCACCACCAGCAGAAACAGAACCACTGCGTTAAAACCAACCCACCACCATATGCTCACGAGACCTCCGGGCTACTGCGTTGAGTGGGAACATGCGTCATCATGGCGCGGGCCAGGTCATGCCCCGCGATATTCCTTCGCTGCATTGATAAACGCGCGAGCGTTGTCCACAGGGGTGGTTGGGAGAATACCGTGCCCCAGATTCACTACATAGGGTCGCGTTGCGGGCACCTTCGCCATCATGCGATGGGTCGCCTGGCGAATGGTATCTGGCGTTGTCATCAACACGGCCGGATCCAGGTTCCCCTGAAGCGCGAACGTGCCGGGGATTTCGCGCACCGCACGCGCGAGGTCGGTTCCCCAGTCGATGCCGAATCCCGATGCGCCCGTGTCGGCAAAGCCGTCGTACGAGCGCACGCCCTTCGGAAAATAGAGAAATGGGACATGCGGAGCAGCGGCACGCACCTCGGCCAGCACCTTTGCGGCATACGGCAAGCCAAAGGCATGGTACTCCTCCTCGGGCAGCAGGCCCGCCCAGGTATCGAACAACTGGAGCATGTTGGCACCGGCAGCGATCTGCCCAAGCAGGTAGGCGCTCAGCTCCTGTGCAAGCACGTCCAACAGCTCGTGTGCCTGGGTTGGGTGCACCAGAAGGAACTGCTTGAATGTGTCGAACGTCTTCGAGCCATGCCCCTCAACCATATACGCGGCAATCGTAAGCGGGGCGCCGGCAAACCCGATCACCGGCACACGGCCGGCCAGACGGCGCTTGGTTTCACTGATGGCGTCGAACACGTATTGCAGCTCGCCGGTAACACCGCGACGCAGCAACGCAACCGAGGCCGGATCGCGCAACGGCTCCGGGAACCGTGGCCCGCCCTTGCCCTCCTCCACAATCAGGTGCATGCCCATCGCCTCCGGCACCACCAGAATGTCGCTGAAGATGATCGCGGCATCCACCCCGACAAGATCAACCGGCTGTACGGTGACCTCCGCCGCTAGGTCCGGGGTTTTACACAGCTCAAGGAACGTTGTGCGCGCCCGGATGGCCCGGTACTCGGGCAGGTAGCGGCCTGCCTGCCGCATCATCCAAACCGGACGGCGTTCGGTTGTTTCGCCGCGAAGCGTGCGCAGCAGGAGCGATTCGTGTTGGTCGTTCATCAATGGTCGGGCAAGAGGGAGTGCTGTCTCTGGATCGCCTGCCGTTCGAGCAAAACAAACGGCGGGTTCGGCTACGGCATCGCATGCGCAAGCATACGCGCCAGCAGCGCGGGGTCGGGATGTTCGGCTACCACCGGGCTTGCAACGCCGTGCGCGCGAAGCACGCCGGCCGTTGTTTCACCGATGGCCCCGAAGATAGCCCCGGAGGGGATTACCGGCGAAAGCCGGAAAAAGTTGTCCACCGCCGATGGCGAGAAGAACACTATGGCGACAGGCCTGGCATCGGCCGCCAGGGCGCCGGCAAGCCGCTCGCGTGCGCCATCCGGAAGCGCCGGGGAGTACAGCGGCAGCTCCACCACATCGATACCACGCGCCACCAGCGCATCCACCACGGCATCACGCCGGGCGGTGCTGCATGGATACAGCAGGGTGCGCACATCCTGGAAATCGTTGGTCAGCAACTGCTCACCGGATTCCGCAACGGCGGCAATCGGCACATCCGGATCGGATTCGGCCAGCAGCCGGGCGCTGCGACGGCCCACCACGTAGTAGGCGCGCGGCGTGTGCTCGCGGAATTCGGATTCGCGAAGATCGAGCCATAGATCTGTTGCAAACGCGCTGGTAAGCAGCACGGGTTCCCCGCCGGCCAGGCGCCGCACCTGCCGCGTTCCACAGGCATCGCCGGCGATCGGGCGCAGCTCCACCAGCGGCATATCGACCACCGCGAACCCCTGCGCACCGAACAGTGGCGCCATCCGGGCGTTATCCCGGGACGTGCGTGTAAGAATTACGGTTGGCACATCGGAGAAAATGTGTGGCCAAGGGCCGCTGATCACCCCCACGATCACCGCGCGCAATACTGGTAACGGCGGCGCGCCTGTGGGGGCCGATTGGGTAATCTACTCCGGCGCTTGCTTACCGCCATGCACCTGCCGCTGGCAAACACATCTTGCAACGCGGGCGTGGCAATGTTATTGCCGATATACACGCGCCACGGAACCACGCGGCCGCTAACAACGCGCGGCCGGGGCGCGCCC
>CBHYLN010000097.1:0-19376 GCA_966128725.1 uncultured bacterium
CGGGGTATTCAGCCTTACGGCGCTTTTCATGGGACAGATCGGCAAGCTGCCGCTGGCCTCGCATCAGATTGCCCTGAACGTGGCGGCCTTTACATTCATGATTCCGCTGGGAATCTCCAACGCCATCACCACACGTGTTGGCCAGTTCATCGGTGCCGGCCGGCGCGCCGAAGCACGGCTGGCCGGGTGGGTGGGGATTGGCCTTTCGGCGCTGGTGATGAGCTGCACGGCCATCGCGTTCCTGACCATCCCAGGCCCCATCATCCGGATCTACACCGACGACGCCGCCGTGCTGGCGTATGCAACCGGACTGCTGACCATCGCCGGCGCATTCCAGGTGTTCGACGGCATCCAGGTTGCCACGCTTGGCGCGCTTCGCGGCCTGAAGGATACGTCGCGCCCAATGCTGGTAAACCTGCTGGCATATTGGCTGGTTGGCATGCCGCTTGGTTATGCTCTTGCGTTTGTGGTTGGCATCGGCGGCGCCGGGCTTTGGTGGGGCCTTACCGCCGGGCTGGCAACGGCCGCGGTGCTGCACTCCCTGCGTTTCAGAATATTGATCGGCAGGCCCGCATCGTTGCCCACGTGATCGTGCCCGGGCCGTCCGGCAGGCCGTATCTCGCCACGCAGGCATTTGGACCATGGCCAACCACGAACCACGTTTCACGCACGCCACCCCGCACGCCCGTAACTCTTGCCCCGTCGGCAGTGTTAATGTGATAGCAACTCGGCCGCGAAATACCCATCTTCCGGCCACGGGCAATCTGGCGGCACCGTATGTTCCCGCCGCCAAATCCCGCACGCAGGCCCACCGGCCGGGCTCATGCATTATCAACAATCGCGCCGCCGTGTGGGCGGTGCAATCCGTTCGCTGTGTCGCGCACGCGCACAACCGGGCAGGCCCACAATCCCATGCCTCCATTGCAACGGCACCGATATCTGGCGTTGATCCTTCTTCTGTCGCTGATCGCGATGGGGCAGGCCATCGCGCAGAGTTCGCTGCCGAGCTACACGCTCTCGATCATCTCCATCGACACCAGCAACTTCCCGGACATGTCGGCGGAATTCGTGGTGCTCGACGATCGAGGCAACATCGTGCGCGATCTGGACACGGCGGTGTTGCATGCGTTCGAGAATGGGATTGCCGTGAACGGCGCCACGTTTACGATCGAGTGCCCGCCCGATGATGTGGACAGCGCCGTACACGCGGTGCTTGTGGCCGACCGCAGCGGCTCCATGTCATTGCCGACGCCTTCCGGCACGGCCCGCATCACCGTGCTGAAGCGCGGCGCCACGGCGTTCGTGCGCGCGGTGCGTTTCAACGGCCATACCGATGTGGGCCTCACGGCATTTGACGATCTGGCCATTCTGCTTACCACCTTCAGCACCTCGCCCAACTATCTGGCCACCCTGATCGACCAGCTTACCCTTGGCTCCGGCACCAACTACGTGCCGGCGTTTCTGGACGAATCGGTGGGCGCCATACCGATGCTGGAGCGCCTGCCTGCCGATGGCGCCAAACGCGCGATGGTGTTCCTTACCGATGGCGTTCCCAACGAGCGCCCGCCGGTTGATTCCATCGTCAGGCGGGCCAATGCCGCCGGCATCGACGTGTATTGCATCACCATCGGCCTGCCGATGACACAGGATCTGCGCGACATCGCCGAACGGACCGGCGGTGCATGGTATGGCGGCGTTGACGACGAGGAACACATCCGTGCCGTTTACACGGCGATTGCCCTGCGCGTGCAGGGGCGCAAGCCGTGCCGCGTGCGATGGCGCTCCGGATACGGTTGCGGCCCCAACAGCATGCTGCGGCAATTTCGCCTTGTGGACAGCCTGCACGCTGCCGCGGCAACGATGCCGTACACTGCGCCGGAGCGTTCGGTGATCGGCCTTGCAACCGTGCCGGAGTATGTGTGGTTCGGCACGATCGCCCCGCCCAGCATTGGGCAATACACGGTGAAGCTGTTCGCGCGAGGCGGGCAGGTAACCGTCGACAGCATCACCTTCGGCGATCCACTCCGATTCGGCGTGCTCGACTGGGGCGGCCCCGCCCCACCGTTCACGCTGCAGGAGGGGGAATCGCGATCGGTTCAGCTCTGGTTCAAGCCAACCGACAGCACGGTGGCATCCAGCCAGATGCAGCCGCATACACGCCCCTGCCCGGCATTCCCGGTTACGGTGTCGGGCGGACTGTACGGCGCACGGTACGCGAACATCCTGACGCTGGTGACGCCGCGCGGCGGTGAGTCGTACCTGGGCTGCGATCCGGTTACCATCCAGTGGCAGGGCGTGCCGCCAACCGAGGCGGTGAAGCTTGAGTACAGTGCCGACGGTGGCGCCACCTGGAAGCTGATCATCGGAAGCGTTACCGGGTTGCGCTACGTATGGGAGCCGCCTGGATCGGGCACGCAGTACAAGGTGCGCGTTACCACCAACCGCATCGCCCTGCCCGACAGCATGGGCCTGGTGGCGGGCGGCGGCGGCCTGGACCAGGATGGGATCGACGCGCAGAGCGCCCTGCTGCTGGCGCCCGCCGATGTCGCGCTTGACGGCACAATGCTGTACATCGCCGAAAGCGGGCACCATCGTGTACGTCGCGTGGATCTGAGCAACGGGATCATCAGCACCGTGGCCGGTACCGGCGCATCCGGCTACACCGGCGATGGTGGCCCCGGCGGCTCGGCCAGGTTGAACCGGCCAATGGGCCTGACACTGCATGCCGGCTCGTTGTACATCGCCGACTACGGCAACCACGTTGTCCGGCGGCTCAACCTGGCGTCCAACACAATCACGACGTTCGCTGGAACCGGGGGATCGGGCTTCTCCGGCGACAGCGGCATTGCCACCAACGCCGAGCTGCAATTCCCGGTTTCGGTGGCCGCCAACAACAGCGGCCTGTTCATCAGCGATCAGGGCAACAACCGCATCCGTTTCGTGGACTTCGCCACATCCACCATCCGCACATTTGCAGGCGGCGGCTGGGCTACCGGCGGCGACGGGCTGCGGGCCACCGAGGTGATCCTGAAATCCCCCGCGGGCCTTACCGTGGCAACGGACCCGCGCCGTGTAAGCGACTCGTTGATGATTGCCGAGGAGGGCTCGCACCGTGTACGCATCGTGGAGCTGCGCAGCACCATCATTTCCACGCTCGCCGGCACCGGCTACGTTGGATACGACGGCGACAACAAGGACGCCCGGGACGTTCGCATGTCGGCGCCGCGTGCCATAACCATCGGCGCCGACCAATTCTACATCAGCGATGCCGGCAACAACCGCATCCGCTCGGTTGCACGGCCATCGAACGTAATACGCACCATCGCGGGCAATGGCAGGGCCGGCTACGACGGCAACGGAGGCCCGGCCACGCTGGCGCAGATCAATGGCCCCGGCGGGCTGGCCGCCACCGCGACGCGTGTCTACTTTGCCGACATGTTCAACGATCGCGTGCGTGTGGTTGCGCTCAGCGAAATCGGCCGCAGCGACAGCTCGCGATCCGCGTTCAGCATCGCGGTAGGGCGCGTTGGCATTCCACCGGCAATGAAGGTGATAGACTTCGGCGGCATCAGCCTGGGCGCCGGGCGTGATACGGCCGTGGCCGGCGCAATCTGCAACATTGGCACACTGCCCATGCAGGTGGATTCCATTGTGGTGGTCGGGCCGGACTCGGCCGATTTCTCCGTGGTGTCCGGCGCAACAGGCGCGCCGCTGGCGGCCGGCTCATGCACTCCCGTGGAACTGCGCTTCGCTCCGCTGGCCCTTGGCGCGCGCGCCGCGCGGGCAATTGTGTACGGTAGATGCGCCGGCACCGACACGTTCCTGCTTGCCGGCCAGGGCGTTCCGGCCTGTGGGTTTACCGTGCTGGATCGCGCGGACCTTGGCGCCTCGGTGCGCGGCGTGGCGCGAGATTCGGTGATAACCGCGGCCATCTGCAATACAGGGACCAGCCGGCTGGATCTGCGCGTTGCAATCGTTCCTGCCGACGGGCCGTTCGCGCTGGTTGCAGGCGGCGGCACGCGTTCGTTGGCGCCTGGCGAATGCCATACGATAACGGTACGCTTTACGCCCGCCGAGGGTGATGCCTCGGCCTATGTTGATTACGGCATCCCGGCCGCCTGCGGCAATGCCCGCACGGTGCTGCTGGGTCGCGGGCTTGCGCCCGCCCGGCTGGTTGCCCCCGGCCTTTCGATCGCGATTGGCCCCTGCGGCATAGCCTGGCGCGACACCACGCTGCCGATTGCAAATGCCGGCGATGCCCCGCTGGTGATAACCGGCCTGAGCCTGCTGAACAATAACGAGGGATTCGCGCTGATCGCGCCGCCGCCAACGGCATCGGCGCCGCTGGTTGTTGCGCCGGGCAGCACAACCTTGATCGCCCTGCGGTTCGCGCCGGCCAGCCGTGGCGCCAAAAGCGCGGTGCTGCGCGTGATCTCCAACGATGCCGGTTCGCCTACGGATCTTGCGCTGGGCGGACGCAGCGACACGATTGCCCTGGCGGCTGCGCCCACGCCCCTGGTGTTCGATGGAACGCTCCCGGCCGCCGCATACCCGATCGACAGCGTTATCACGCTGCACAACAACGGCACGCTGCCGATACAGGTGGATTCGGCGTGGCTTGCCGGGCCGGACTCCGCGCGGTTTCAGGTGGTGCCCGGCGCGTTGCCGGCAACAATTGCCCCCGGCGACTCCGCACGGATTACCGTCCGGGTGCTGGGTCCGGCGGGCGATTCGGCACGGGCCGCGCTGCTGCGATTCGCGACAGCGCCGGCGTGTGATTCCACCGTGCCGACAATTCCTGTTATCGAACGCGGCAGGCTGGCCGCGATCGCGGTGGATGATTTGTCGATGGCGCCGCTGCGTTGCGGCACGCAGGCGGATACGGTGATCGTGGTGCGCAATACAGGCGGTGCGCCGCTTACCATTTCCGGCGCACGGCTTGTTGCTCCGGGCACATCGGCCTTCCAGATACTGGAGACCTTCCCCGTGGTGATCCCACCCGGTGGCACCGCCGGCATCCGTGTTCGTTTCGCGCCGCCCGGGCCCGGAGCGCACGCGGCCACGCTGCTGCTGGAAGGCAATGCCAGTTCCGGCGACTCCGTTGCGAATCTGGTGGGCGCGATGCTGGGCATTGCCGTAACAACGGTTCCGCCGGACATCGCCATGGGGCCGGTGTCCGTTGGCGTAACAGCCGGCGGGTTCACCGTGCTGACCAACACCGGCACCGCGCCGCTGCTGGTTCGCGCCATGCTGGGCGCGACCTTCGCCACGGTTACCCCGTCAACGCCGTTCGCGTTGGCGCCGGGCGCCTCGATCCGGCTGGACGTTTCCGGTGCGGCCAACACGCCGGGCGCCTGGCACGACACATTGCGACTTGTTGATGTGGAATGCGGCGAGCTTGCGGCCGTGCCCGTTGTGCTGCGCGTTGCCCCGGCCGCGCGCGCCACGGTGATGCTCCCGTACGACTCGGCCGCGGCCGGCACACATGTGCGGCTCCCAATCGGGATCTCCCTGGCCGATCGCGACGCGTTCCGGCTGAGCGGCGCAACGGCATGGACCGCCACCATCGACTACAATGGCCTGCTCCTGGTGGCGGATTCAGCCTCCGGCGCAACCATCATCGGCCGCACGTTCGACAGCCTTGTCGGCACCGAACGCATCCGGCTTTCCGGACGGTACACAGGCGGCGATACCCTGGCGCTGCTTGCCTGCACGGTGCCGGCAAGCGCGGCCGGCACTACCCCGCTGCGATTCCTTTCCTTCCTGTGGGATGTTCCGGCGGTGGCAACCGATTCAATCGACGGGCAGTTCTCCACGTACGGATGCCGCAGCATGGGCGAGCTGCGGGCACGCATCACCATGCTGAAAGTGTGGCCCATGCCCGCACGTGATGCTGCCGTGGCGGAGTTCGAGCTTCAAAGCGAAACGGCCGTACGGCTGACGCTTGTTGATGGCGCGGGGCGCCGCGTGTTGAACGTTATCGCGGGCCGGTACGCTGCCGGACGCCATACCGTGGCGCTGGAGCTTGGCGCGCTGCCAACCGGCACCTATGCGCTGGTGGCATCCACGGCTGCCGGCGCCGTTGCCGAGCCCGTTGTTGTAGTGCGCTAGCGGACTGTTGAAATACCTCGGCACGGCAGACTATTGAGCAGACCCGGGGACCTGCCAGCGCACAGCACACGCCCGGCCGGCCCGTTACGGGACCACCCACCCTACACGCAACATCACGGGGAAATGATCGCTGGTGCCGCCTATGTATCGCGTGCCCTTCACGTAGGTGCGATGCGGCGGCTGGTTGACGGGATCGAACGCGGCATCGCGCAGGAACGGTGGCGCGAACACCGTCTCGGCCGCCACGTACAACACCAGGCCGCTGGAATCCAGGGCCCCGGCCGTGGCAAGCATGATCTGGTCGATCGTTTCCCATCGGCCGCGAAAGAAGTAGCTGCCAATGGTGTCGGCCTCGGCAACCGGCGCGGCCGTGTTCACCAGCCGATGATCGTTGGGATTGCCCTGGCCCGATGGCATCACATAACCGCGTGCGTCCAGCACATCGGCCACGGCGTCGGAGGCCGGCACGTCGTTCAGGTCGCCCATCAGCACCACATCGGCCTTCGGGTTGCGCCGGGTCAGCGAATCCACGATGCCGGCCGCGGCCCGTGCCGCCGCACGCCTGCGCGGCTCGCTTTCGCGTTCGCCGCCGGCCTTCGACGGCCAGTGATTCGCCAGTACCGTGAACTCACGCCCGTCCTTCGCGAATGTTGCCTCCATGATATCGCGCGTGGGCCGGTCGCCCTCCGGCAACGGCACATGGTGCATGTGGATGCCGCGCAGTTCCAGGACCGTGCGGCGGTAGAGCACGGCAACATCGATGCCACGTTCGTCCGGCGATTCGGCGTGCGCGATCGCGTACTCGCCAACGGGCAGGAACTCCGCAACAAGAAGCTCCAACACTCGCCGATTCTCGACCTCGCACAGGCCGATCACATCCGGACCGGCGCCATCACCCATCATCCGGATCGCTCGCGCCACGTTCTGCAGCTTGCGATCCAGCCGCTCGTTGCTCCATTTCATAGTGCCCGTGGGCGTGAACTCGTCATCGCCAGGCAGTGCCGGATCGTCGGCGGGATCGAACAGATTTTCGACGTTGTAAAACGCAAACAGCAGCGAGCGCGGCGGCGCCTGGCGCACAACCGAACCGGATTGCTCGCGCGCGCAACCGGCGACCAGCACCCCCGCAACACAGGCGGCCACGCCAAGGCAACGGTATCGATGATGAGATTGGCTCATGGAACACGGAACATAACGTTGTGATGCGCGACCGCACAAACGTACGGCAATTGCACGATGCCACGGTCCGCGCTACACCGGAACGGAGTTCGTATGTTGACGGCATGGGACGATGCCGCGCAACACGGACACCGCGGCCCGAACGAACAACTACCGATTGTGGAGCCCACGATGCTGGATCTCTCGACAAAGGACTGTATCCCCTGCCGCGGAGGCGTGCCGCCGCTCACCGAATCGGAGATCGTACCGCTGCATGCGTTGGTACATCAGGATTGGGGCGTGGTGGAAGCACATCATCTTGTGCGCGAATTCCCCTTCCCTGATTTCCTCACCGCGCTGGCGTTTACCAATCGTGTGGGCGAACTCGCCGAGCAGCAAGGACATCATCCCGATATCCATCTGGCATGGGGGAAGGTTGTTGTGGAAATCTGGACCCACAAAGTAAACGGCCTTACCGAAAGCGACTTCATTCTTGCCGCGAAGATCGACCGGATCGCACAGTAACGCCGTTCGCGGCAGCGCATGGTTAAATCAGCGAGTTGGGCATGATGCGCGATGGACGGCACCATCAACGCCGTTTACCGCGACGCATGGTTAACTCGCTGCGTTGTGCGGATCGCGATCCTGCGAGCTACGCCGTCTCGCTGCTTGAATCCGGCTTGGCAGGGCGCCGTAGGTGCCACCCGTCTGTAGCATTCACCCAGGCATATGCAAAAAGCGCCGTAGGTGCGTACCGTTCCTCCCGCGGTCCCTTGCTGGCCGGGAATTGTGCTCACGCCCCCGCGGACGGCCTTGTTGCAACATCCGGAGTACAACTACGCACAAACCAAGTGCATATCCGGATAAACAGTATGTGATCGTTGTGCGGCACTGTCAACGCTGCTTGCGGCAGCGCATGTTTAACTCCGCGAATTGAGCATGCCGCGCGGTGTGCGCCACCATCAATACCGATTGCGGTTACGCATGGTTAACTCTTCGAGTTGAGCATGCCGCGCGGTATACGGCACTATAATCACCGATTGCGACGACGCATGCTTAACCACGCTCACCGCCGCTTGCGACGACGCATGAGCTACGTGTTCGGCCACGCAATAAATTTCATCACGGCACCCCGTGTCACCTTGCTCACAGGCCACCGGAATCCTTATTCTTGCCTCCCCTTCATCCGTACTTCCAATACCCAGCATTGAAGCACTGGAGTCCGTATGCGAATACGCCTCACCCTCTGCATCGTTCTGACATTCGGCGTACTACATGCCGTTGCGCTCAGCCAGGGCGCCGTAGATAGTTCCGAGCACGCGCATCATCAACCCGGGAATGCCCCACCGGCCCCACGGGTATCCGACGGAACCCGGCGGATGATTGAATTACTGGAGAAGGTCAACCGCGTTAATTACGTGGGCCAGAATCCCTTCGCGCAGGCGCCACGGCTGGATATGCTGAAGGAACTGACCAAGGTGAGCCCGGAGAACAATCCGCTGCTGGCACAGGAGCTGATCAAGGCCGGGCGCCAGGATGACGCCGTGAACCTGGTGCTCGAGCTGAAGCCGAAATACGCCGGCAACGCAGCCATGCAACTGGTGCTCGACCGCACGCTTGCGCTGGCCTATCTGCGCCAGGGTGAACTGGAGAACTGCATCGCCAACCACACCTCGGAAACATGTCTGTTCCCGATCAAAGGCAGCGGCGTGCACAAGCTGCAACGTGGATCGCGCGCGGCGATCGAGGTTCTGAAATCGGTGCTACAGCGCAGCCCGGGCGATCTGCAATCGCTGTGGCTGCTCAACCTTGCGTACATGACTCTGGGCAACCATCCGGACAGCGTCCCGCCGCAATACCTGCTGGCGCCGGAGTTGTTCGCGTCGGAGTACGATCTGCCGCGCTTCACCGATGTTGCGCCATCGCTCGGCATCGATGGCCGTGAGCTGGCCGGCGGCTGCTGCACGGAGGATTTCGATCGCGATGGTGATATCGACATCATCGCCTCATCGTGGGGCATGAAGTCACCCATGTCGTATTACCGCAACAATGGCGACGGAACGTTTACCGACGCCACGGCCGAATCCGGACTGGCCGGACTCACCGGAGGCCTGAACATGGTCCATGCGGACTACGACAACGATGGCGACGACGATGTGCTGGTGCTGCGCGGCGCATGGTTGCAACAGTTCGGCCGCTATCCGAACTCGCTGCTCCGTAACAACGGCGACGGAACGTTCGACGATGTCACGATCGACGCCGGCCTGCTTTCGTATCACCCCACGCAGACCGCGGTGTTCGCCGATCTGAACAAGGATGGCTGGCTGGATATCTTCATCGGCAACGAGTCCGGCGCCCAGCCGCATCCATGCGAACTGTACATCAACAACCACAACGGCACCTTCACCGAGCGAGGCCACGAGGCCGGGCTGGATGTTACGGCATTTGTGAAGGGGGTCACTTGCGGTGACTATAACAACGACGGCTGGCAGGATCTGTATCTCTCCTGCCATATGGGCGCGAACTGCCTGCTGCGCAACAACGGCATCAAGCGCGGCCGCCTGAGCTTCACCGATGTGACCCGCACCGCAGGCGTGGGCGCCCCAACCGCAAGCTTCCCAACCTTCTTCTTCGACTACGACAACGATGGCTGGGACGACATATTCGTGTGCGGCTATGGCGTGCGCGATTTCAGCAGCACGGTATCGAACGTGGTGGCAATGGTTGTACGCGATTACCGCCACGAGCCATCCGGCGGCGAGATGCCGAGGCTGTACCACAACAACCACAACGGCACGTTCACCGATGTTACCGCCGCCACGAAGATGTGCCGGCTGATGCTGGGCATGGGGGCGAACTTCGGTGATATCGACAACGATGGATACCCGGACATCTACGTTGGAACCGGACTGCCGGACATGAACTCTCTGATGCCGAACAGGATGTTCCGAAATGCCGAAGGGAAGTTCTTCCAGGACGTGACAACCGCCGGCGGCTTCGGCCACCTGCAGAAGGGGCATGCGATCTCGTTTGTTGATATCGATAACGACGGCGATCAGGATGTCTACACGGTGATGGGCGGCGCGTTCGAGGGCGATGTGGCCAACCGCGCGCTGTTCCTGAACCCGGGCAACACCAATCACTGGGTTACCCTGTCCCTTGAAGGCGTGCAAAGCAATCGCAGCGCCATCGGCGCGCGCATCACGGTATCGGTAACCACACCGCGCGGCAACCGGACGATTTACAACACGGTCAACACGGGCGGCAGCTTCGGCGCTTCGACGCTGCAGCAGGAGATCGGCCTTGGCGACGCAACGCGTATCAACGCCATCACGGTAACGTGGCCGAACTCCAAACCGAAGTCGGTGTTTCACACGGTTGAGATGGACCACTTCTACGGCGTCCGTGAAGGCGAGGGGAAGCTCCGGCCCATCACACGCACGGTGCTGATGCTTGGCGGCGCCAAAGGCGGCGACGGCGAAGGGCACGACCATCACCATCATCATCATCACGACTGACCAACCCGTTGGTCACGGATCGAACGCGTGATACGTTTCGCGGCGCTGTTGGTGCAAACCTTCAGCGCCGCGCTCGTATTGTGCCAAGTTGAGCATGATGCGCGGTATGCGGCCCTGTCAACGCCGTTAGCGGCAACGCATGTTAACTCTTCGAGTTGGGCATACTGCGCGATGTTCGGCACCATCAACACCGCTTGCGGCAACGCATGGCTAACTCTTCGAGTTGAGCATGCTGCGCGGTGTACGGCACTATCAACGCCGTTTGCGGCAACGCATGGTTAACTCTTCGAGTTGAGCATGATGCGCGATATACGGCACTGTCAACACCGTTTGCCGCGACGCATGGTTAACTCGCTGCGTTGTGTGGATCGCGATCCTGCGAGCTACGCCGTCTCGCTGCTTGAATCCGGCTTGGCAGGGCGCCGTAGGTGCCACCCGTCTGTAGCATTCACCCAGGCATATGCAAAAAGCGCCGTAGGTGCGTACCGTTCTTCCCGCGGTCCCTTGTTGACCGGGAATTGTACTCCCGACCCTCGACGGCGGTCTGGTTGCCACCTCCGGAGTACAACTCCGGACAAACGAAGTGCATACCCGGGTAAACAGCATGTGATCGTTGTACGGCACTGTCAACGCCGCTTGCGGCAACGCATGGTTAACTCTTCGAGTTGAGCATGCGATACATAGCGCCACCCTCAACGCCGTTAGCGGCAACGCATGGTTAACTCGCCGAGTTGAGCATGATGCGCGATATACGGCACTGTCAACTCCGTCTACCGCACGGCATGTTCACCGCCGTTTGCACATGGGTGGTGTTCGCCGTATTGTTGTCGCGACACGCTCCCCCTCATCCCCCGATTGATACACCCTAATCATCGTGGAGCGCCGGTGACTCTTCGCCATGCCCTTTCGCTTCGCTGTCAGTTTCTCCTGCTGTTCCTCTGTTCCGCAATGCTCGTACGCGCCCAACCGGCCAACGACACTGCCGGCACAGTGGCGCCCGATGGCACACGCGCCATGGTGGACCTTCTGGCACAGACCAACGCGCGGAACTACGTTGCGCAGAACGCCTTTGCCAACGGCCCGCGCGTGGCGATGCTTGCAGAACTTGCCAAGCAAAGTCCCGCGAACTATCCGTTGCTGATCCAGGAGCTGATCAAGGCCGGACGGCAGGACGAAGCGGAGACATTGATACTGCGGCAGAAGAAGGCGTTCGCGGGCAACGCAGCCATGCAGACGGTGCTGGATCGCGCGCTGGCGCTTGCCTATCTCCGGCGCGGCGAACTGGAGAACTGCGTCGCCAACCACACATCACAATCCTGCCTGTTTCCGATAGGCGTTGGTGGCCGCCATACGCTGCAAAGCGGATCGCGTGCGGCAATCGATGTGTTGCGCTCGCTGCTTGCACGCAACGAGAACGACCTGCAATCGGTCTGGCTGCTGAACGTGGCGCACATGACGCTGGGCACGTACCCGGACAGCGTGCCCGCGAAGTGGCTGCTGCCGGAATCGCTGTTTGCCTCGGAATACCCGCTGCCGCGCTTTACCGACGTGGCGCCGATGCTTGGCCTTGACGGGCGCGGCCTGGCCGGCGGATGCTGCACGGAGGATTTCGATCGCGATGGCGATATCGACATTCTGGTATCGTCGTGGGGGATGCAATCGCCGATGACATACTACCGCAACAACGGCGACGGCACATTTTCCGATGCAACCGCACAGGCCGGCATCGCCGAGCTTACCGGCGGGCTGAACATGATCCACGCCGACTACGACAACGACGGCTACCCCGATGTGCTGGTGCTGCGCGGCGCATGGATGGGGCAGTTTGGCGCCTATCCCAATTCGCTGCTGCACAACAACGGTAACGGCACGTTCTCCGACGTCACGATCGCCGCCGGCATCCTTTCCTTCCATCCCACACAGGCCGCCGCCTTTGCGGACTTCAACAACGACGGGTGGCTGGATATTTTCATCGGCAACGAGTCCGGCATGGCGCCGCATCCGTGCGAGATGTTCATCAGCAATCGCAACGGAACGTTCACCGATCGCGCGCACGAGCTGGGGCTGGATATCACGGCATTCGTGAAGGGTGTGGCCTGCGGCGATTACAACAACGACGGCTGGGCGGATCTGTATCTCTCGTGCCATGCCCAGCCCAACCACCTGCTGCGCAACAACGGAAGCGCCAAAGGCGCCTGGGCATTCACCGATGTCACCGCCGAAGCAGGCGTGGCCTCGCCCTCGGCCAGCTTCCCGACGTTTTTCTTCGACTACGACAACGATGGCTGGGACGACATCTTCGTGTGCGGTTACGGAGTGCGTGATTTTGCCAGCGCCACCAGCGATGTGGTTGCGATGACCGTGCGCGACTATCGCGGCGAGGCATCCGGCGGCGAGCTGCCGAAACTGTTCCACAACAATCGCAACGGCACGTTCACCGATGTCACCAGGGACGCACACTTGAACCGATTCATGGTGGGCATGGGATGCAATTTCGGCGACGTGGATAACGACGGCTATCCGGATATCTACGTTGGCACGGGCCTGCCGGATATGAACGCGTTGGTGCCGAACCGGATGTTCCGCAACGCCGATGGGAAGTTCTTTCAGGACGTCACCACCGCGGGCGGGTTCGGGCATCTGCAGAAGGGGCATGCGATCGCATTCGTCGATATCGATAACGACGGCGACCAGGATGTATATGCGGTGATGGGCGGTGCGTTCGAGGGCGACGTGGCAAGCCGCGCGCTGTTCCTGAATCCCGGCAACGGCAATCACTGGATAACGCTTGCCTTGCAGGGCGTGCGCAGCAACCGAAGCGCCATCGGCGCGCGCATCGCGATAACAATCGCCACGCCATCGGGCAACCGCACGGTACATGCCACGGTGAACACGGGCGGCAGTTTCGGGTCGGCAACGCTACAGCAGGAGATAGGGCTGGCCAACGCAAAAGCGATCACGAAGCTTACGGTGACATGGCCAACAACCGGGCATGTGGAGACATTCCAGAATGTGGCGATGGATCGCATGTACACGATTCGCGAGGGTGAGGATGAGATGGTACCGGTAAACAGGCCAACGATCACGTTCGATGCCGGAACGCAGACGATGCCCGCCGATCACTCGGGGCATCACCATCATCACGAAGGCATGATGGGCAACTGAGTCGCCCCTTGGGAAGGCTCGCGGCATTGCTAGTGCCTGAGCACGTCGCGAAGCTCGGGGTAGTGGTGCGGACCTTCAACGGTGTCCACGTGGACAAAGGCCATCTGTACGTCCGGATGTGATTCCGCCGCGTCGCGGGCACGATCGGCGATCGCGGATGATTCGTGCGTGGTCAACTCACCGGCGCATGCGATGATGATCTCGAAATGCATTTCGCTGCCAACGTAGTGGCCGCGGCAGAACCGGACTTCCTCCACACCGGCGACCGATGCCACCGCACGCCGCACCTGGCGCAATGTGGCATCGGAGGACGATCGGCCCAGCAGGTAATCCAGATTTTCGCGCGTGATTTTCACCCCGCCCCACAGGATCAGCACGCCTACCACAAGCCCGGCGATCTCATCGGCCTGTTGAAACCCGAGCGCGGCGCCCGTGATGCCGCTGAGTGCCGCTATGGAGGAAAGGACGTCGTTCCGCGAATCCACCGCCGAGGCAATCAGCGCCGGGCTGCGTTCGCGCACGCCAACACTTTGCTGCCACCACGAAAGCCCCAGCTTGGCGATCACGGCAATGGCGAGGATAACGAAGAGGAACGGGTTGATCTCGTGATCGTGCGCCACCAGGAATTTCACGATCGACTCCTGCACCACCTCCACACCCAGCACGCATGCAATCACGGCGATCACGAACCCGGCAATCGGCTCGGCGCGCGAATGCCCAAACGGGTGTTCGCGATCCGGCGCCTTGCGACCAACACGCACGGAAATCAGCACCGCCGTTGACGATGCGATATCCAGCAACGAGTTCATCGCATCGGAGAACAGCGCCACCGAGCCGCTCACCAGAAATCCCCAGAACTTCAGCGCGAACAGCCCAACGTTCACCGCCAGCGAGGCAACGGTTACATGCGTACGTCCCAACCGCGACTCTCCGAATGTCTCAACGATAACAACAATCAGCCGCGCCAGGGGGCGCGCGCAACCGATCCCCCACCACGCGGCTACAGGCCCAACATGCTCTTGCGAATCACACGGGCGAGCTCGCCTGGGTTGGCATCGATCGCCACCGACGAGTTCGGCACTTTCTCCGGCACGAACACGGCGGCCACGTTCAGGGTATCACCGCCACGAAGAACACGGAATCCCTTTACACCCCTGATATCGCCAAGGCTGCTGGCAAGCCCCGAGGGCGCCTGCGAAAGCGGCAGCCTGGCGCGCTCCATCTCCACATCCATGAGCACGTCGCCCGGCACAAGCCCCATCTTGGCCGCCGATCCGTTCGGCGTTACTTCAAGCACGCTCCAGCCGTTGGGGACCGATTCAACCGAGGCGCCAAGCGTCATCTGGTCGCGATACCGTGTGCTCACCGCAAAACCGATCTTGCCGAGATAATCCGCAATAGGAAGCGATTCCCGGCCGGCGATGTACTTGTTGTAGAAGTCCGCGAGATGCGCCCCGGTGGCACGCTCCATGAACGGGATGATGTCGTCGTCGCCGAAGGTGCGGCCGGTTTTGCCGAACTCCTCGTTGAACGCCCTCATGGCATCATCAAGGCTGCGCTTGTTGCCGGTCTGCAACCGGATCTCGGCATCCAGCATCAGGCCCAGCAACGGCCCCTTCGTGTACAGGGGCATCACCTGCTCCGGCGGAAGTTCGGCAACATGCAGGCTGAGCTCGGTAATTGGCTGGCGCTGCGGCTTGCCGATATTTCGCCCCAGGCCCGACCTTGCAAGGTCCGTCACCTCATCGGCGCCAACCATGCCGTTGCGCACCAGCAGGACCTTGGCATAATACTCGGTAAGCCCTTCGGCGAACCACAGGGAGTTGGTGCGCGGCGCCCGCTGATAATCGAACGGGCCAAGCTCGGCCACGTGAATACGCTTGGGGCTCCAGGCATGCCAGTATTCGTGGGCAATCACGCCCAGCAACGAGCTCTCGGCCAGTTCCTCGCTCCATGGCATGCGGTACGTGGAGCTGTTGCGATGTTCCAGCGCGCCGAACAGAACATCCTCCGGCGTTGGCCGCACCAGGAAGAGCTGGAAGTCGTAACGCTTGTACGGCATGTCGCCAAAGAAGCCGCTGACGATCTCCACGATCCTGCGCACGGAATCCACCAGCCTGCGGGCCTGCGCTGGCTTGGCTTTCTCAGGCGCGAACAATGCAATCGAATGCGGCACGCCCTTCACGGTGAACTCCAGCCGCTGGAACCGGCCCATCACCAATGGCGCGTCGACCAGGTCATCGTAATCGGCGGCCACATAGGCGTACACGCCCGCGCGCGCGGGCTTTGCGGGATCCAGCCCGATCGACACATCCCATCCCTTCGGCACGGCAAACGTAACGGCGCACGGAATGTTCTTGTAGCCATCGGCGTACCCGAAAATCGCCACGGTGTTGGCGAACACAAAATCCTTCTCGATGTCCGACAGCCCAAACCAGAGCGAGCTGGGCACGGATTCGATATCATGAACGGTGTACGCAATCCGTGCATACCCCCCGGCGCCAACGATGCGAAATGTATTGGTGTCGCCGCGGAACACGCGCAGCGCCTGGCCGTTGCGCCCAACCGCGGTAAGGCGGCTTACGAACGCGCCGAAGTTGACGATATCGTAAGCGCCAGGCCCCCAAATCGGCAGGTGAAATACCAGCGTGTCGCCGGGTATCTCGTTCAGCTCGGCCGTGACCTCGAACGTTTCGGTTGTGAAGTTGGGCGCAACCGTGTAGCTGGCCTGTGGCCGAGCCTGCAGCCCGGTAGCGGCGCACAGCAGCATCAACAGGGCCGTTGCCGGCAACGGTTTACTCAGCAATCGAAGTATTGGGGCATAGGGGATCATGACGGAACACCGTATACGGTTGGATGTTGGAACTGGAACGCGGCACCGTGCCCGGCTTGCCGGAAGCGTGGGCGACCAGCAACGCGTGGCCTTGATGAACGCACGTTGCAGGCCGGAAGTTGCTACTCGCCGAAGATTTCCGTGCGGATCGCGCGGGCCGAGGAACCGGCCCCGGTATCGACGATCAACACCCGGCGCGGTTCCATGCGGTACACGGTGCGTGCCGTAAGCCTCTGCTTCTGTCCGTTACGGAGAACCTCGTACGCACCCATCGGCAGGGTTGCCAGGAAGTCGGCGCCGTATACATCAACAGGGAACTCGGTGGCTTCGTAACGGGCACCGGTCCGGAACTCCACGGTCGTGATCAGGTCGCCGGGGCGCAAACCCGAGGAGTCGGCGCTGCCGCCGGGCGCTACCGAGACAACCTGAAGACCGGAATCACCACGCCGCAGAACCGCATCAAATACGGCCGTGCGGGTTGGCACGGGATCGTACGCCATGCCGGCGATGCGCATATACTCCACGATGGGAAGCGGCTCGTGCCCCGCAATGAACCGACGATGGAACTCGGCCAGATTGGCCCCGGTTGCCTGCTCGATGATCCCGAACAACTCGTCGTCGGCGAAGGATTTGCCGGAGTCACCGTAGTGCCGATCGATGTAGCGCATTGCGTTGTCGAGGCTCATGCGATTGCCGGTGCGCGAGCGGATGGCGATATCGAGCAGCAGCCCGATCACCGGGCCACGCCCGTACAGCGCCTCCGAACTTTCGTCCAGGGGCAGGCTCGAAATGTCGCGGCTGATTTCCTCGATCGACTTCGCCTGCGGTACGCCCACGCGCCCCTCGAAATCGGACTCCATTTCGCGCATGAATCGGCGCGAGTTCCAGAGCCCGGAACGCAGCATCAGCACGCGTGAATAATACTCGGTAAGGCCTTCGGCAAACCACAGGGATGTTGTGCGCGGGGCATGCTGGTAATCGAACGGACCCAGCACGTTCGAGTGCGAGCGTTTCGGGCTCCAGACATGGAAGTATTCGTGGGCAACCGTCGACCCAATTTCCTGCGCGTAGCGGCTTCGGAGGGGCGCCGAGGCCAGATAGGAGGAACTGGCCGCATGCTCCAGCGCGCCGAAGGAGTTCTGGAACTTCACTTCGGACATATCGGCGATATAGTGCTGGAAGATGTATCGCCGGTAGGGGATGCCACCGTGGAAACCGCTTACCGTGCGCACGATCCGCCGCGTGGTGGCAACCATCTCGGCCATGTCCACGGTGTCGGTGCCGCTCAGCGTGGTAACGGTGATCGTATGCGGCACACCATCCACCTCGAAATCCGCGCGCTGCCAGTGCCCCATCTGTACAGGGGCATCCACAAGCTGGTCGTAACCGGGAGCCCCATAGAAATGGCGCACGACCTGGTCATGTTCCAGACGTTGATCGGGCGCAACGGAATCAAGCGCCACGGCAATCGACATCCCGTTCGGAACATCGTATGCAATCGTGCACGGTACGTTCTTGAACCCGGCAACGTATCCCAGCACCGCGGCACCGTTGGCGAACACGTAGGACCGTTCGATATCCGTAGTGCAGAACCAGACGGAGTTGGGCGGTGTTTCGATATCGGCAATCGTGTATTGCACCACAACATCCTGCCCCCCCGCCACGATGGCGTAGGTGGAGGTATCGCGGCGAATCACCGGAAGTGTTGCGCCGGATGCCGTGGTGGCCTGGAAGGAGCGGACGTAGCGGCCGAAGGTGACAAGATCGTAGGCTCCGGGCGCCCAAACCGGAAAACAGAACAGCAACGTATCGCCGGGCATGCCGTGCAGCCGCACCCGGACGTTGAACGCCTCGGCGGCAAGATCCGGCCGGACGCTGTATGCCGCCAGCACATCCGGTTGCCGATCGGTGGGAGTATCCGCGCCAACACCGCCCGCCCCATTGGCGGCCATGTTGCCCACATGCAACGCGGCCGCGCCGGCGATCAACGTCACCGCCACGGCCAACACACGGCGCGGCAAAACGAACAATCGGGAGCACCGCGCACGGAGCCCCCGATCGGCTGAAATCACGGCCGCTTGCGGCGGGTCACTTTCCGGTTGAGCCATTCTTGATGTAGTCTTCGTAGGAGACGCCTTTTGCGTACACCCCGTCGCCAAAATATTTCAGCACCGGAAGGAAATCCTTTGGCGCCATATAGCCCGACACCACGGTAAGCAGCTCGCCCTTCTCACTAAAGAACACCGTGGCCGGATACCCCCGAACGCCCAGTACCTGCCCGAACTCGCCCAGCGAATACTCCTTGCCGTTGAAGGTAAGCTTGCCGCTCTTCTCCGGGTTCATCTTGCAGGCGATGAAACGCTGGTTGAGATAGGAAACAACGGTGCTGTCGGCATACGTGTCGCGATCCATCCGCTTGCACCAGCCACACCAGTCGGTATACACGTCCAGCACGATCAGCTTGTTGAGCGTGGTCGCGTTCTCCAGGCCATAGTTGATGGTCTTCCAATCCAGTTGCACGCCGCCGGCGTAAACGTTCATGATCGGCAGAACAAGTAACGCGACCACCAGTCTGGCCGCCATGTATCGGG
>CBHYLN010000098.1:0-19058 GCA_966128725.1 uncultured bacterium
GACCAACACTCTGACGGTGATCGCCACCGAGAGCTACGAGCAGTTCGCCGAGGGCCTGCAGAAGGAGATCGAGGCCGACACCGGAATCCGATTCGGGACGGTGGAGCCGCACGCCTTCGCGGCGATCGCCGTTGCCGCCCCGGACGGACGCCCCGCCCCGCTGGGCGCCGTGGCCTCCGCCGAGATCTGGGAGAGCTTGCGCGCAGCCGGCTATATCGACGCACAGGGACGCATTCAGGACACGTTGCGCGCGGCGCTGGCCGCCGGAACGCTGGAGGTGCCGGCGGCATATGCGGCACAACAGGAGGAGATCGCCGCGGCGCTCCGCAAGGGGGCCGGGCGGCTGGAGATCCGCAACGCGGACGAACGCCGCAGCGTGCGCCCCCGCCGCGCCATGCTGGAAAGCCCGGAGTTCAAGGCGCTGTGGGAGCGGATCAAGCACCGGACCACGTATCGCGTGGAGTTCGACAACGAGCGGCTGATCGCCGACTGCACGCGCGCGCTGCGCGATTGCCCACCTGTAGCGAAAACCCGCCTTCAATGGCGCACCGCCGAACTGGCGATCGGCAAGGGGGGCATCGAGACCCACGAACGCAGCACCGCCGTGAGCACGGCCCTGCAGGAGCGCGTGGAGCTTCCGGACGTGCTGACCGACCTGCAGGACCGCACGCAGCTCACGCGGCGGAGCATCGCGCGCATCCTGACCGAGAGCGGCCGCCTGGACGACTTCGCCCGCAACCCCGGCCAGTTCATCGACCACGCAGCCGAGGCGATCAACCGAACCAAGCGGCTGGCGCTGGTGGACGGCATCCGCTACCGCCGCCTGGGTGCCAGCCACTACTGGGCGCAGGAGCTGTTCGAGGAGGAGGAGCTGACCGGCTATCTGCGGAACATGCTGACCGAAACGCGGAAGTCGGTCTATGAGGCGGTGATCTACGACTCCGCGACGGAGGCAGCCTTCGCCGCAGGCCTGGAGAAGAACGAGGCGGTGAAAGTCTACGCCAAGCTGCCCGGCTGGTTTACCGTGCCAACGCCGCTCGGCGCCTACAACCCGGATTGGGCGGTGGTGATCGCCACCGACGACGGCGACCGGCTCTACTTCGTGGTGGAGACCAAGAGCAGCCTGTTCGCCGACGACCTCCGCGACCGCGAGGGGGCGAAGATCACCTGCGGCCGCGCGCACTTCGAGGCCCTGCGCCCGCTGCACGAAGATCCCGCGGAATACATCGTTGCGCGGGATGTGGAGGATGTTGTGGGGAGGTGAGGAGGCCCACCCTCAGCGTCCTCAACGGAAGCACCAATCAGCACTCTCAGCAAGCAGCGCCACTTTTTGGGGCGCTGAGCAGCAACCTCCGTCACGTCGACGATGACGATGACAGCCTCAAACGCAAACTGGCTGGGCTTGCTCGGAAGCCGCTTCGGCACAGTGAACTGGCGGCTTCCGGTGAGAATCGCTTCAATGCGACGGATGATGCGGCTGCAGGTCGGCTCACTGATACCATAGGTAGTCGCGATATGGTATTGTGTGCGATACTCACGCCGGTACATCAGTGCCAGGAGCAACTGATCGGCATCCGAGAGCTTCGGTGGGCGGCCGAATTTGCCGCTGGCGCGCTGGGCGACCTTGAGCATTGCGACGAACGTCTCATGCTCGACTCCGGTGAGTCGTTTGAAATCGAGCGATGCTTTGTCTCGGATATCGTTATAGAACATCGGCGAGTTTTTCTTGCAAACTTCGCCTGTTCCATACACTTATGAAAGAAGTCTATTATAGGACTTGACTTTCTCGGCATCACTATGTAGCTAACGTCTTCCCTGACACCGTAAATACGTGTTACACCGGATCATCACCACTCGATGGCACAAGATTTTCACCTTTAACCATATGCGCCATTGTCGAGACAAGAACAAACAATATCGAGGCCGTAACAAAAATCAGGATTTGCAATATCGCAAAACCCATACCTATAGGGCTGCGCCTTACTTCCGCACTGATAACCAATGCGAGCACGACATTCGAAGGTACAGCGCACAGCACAAGAAGCGCCGACGCACCCAGTAGAACACGATCGGCGCTGGTACGCCGGGCGCGAGCGAGCCCAACGGCAAACTTTACCAACGCCTGACCACTCAAAACCGATGCACCGAAGGACCATTCCGGAGATTCGAACAAACGATGGAATTCTTCAGCATGCCCCATGACTATCGCCACAACAATCAGCGGAGACATCGCAAACAACCACTCCGTCAACGCATGCGCTATAGCAGTGGCCATACTTAGCGCTGGACTCTCTGATCGCGTACCGACTCGTTTGCGCCAAAGCATCATAGCCGACTCCGCTCGGTTGTAAACGGTATCACTCGTGCATCTGTATTCATTACGATTCTCAACTTGCGATAAAACATCGGGTGAACAACACATGTATCTCGATGCGAGATTGCCAGACGGTCATTCATCGCGTATTCAAAATCCGCGTCAATAAAACCAGATCGCGGATTTGAGCGATCAACGATTCCAATAATTCCAAGCTCGGCAGCTAGTTGACGAAACCGTGCCGGCGAATAATCTCCATGCCAGAACGGTGCGGATTCCGGAGCACGACGATCAAGCTCCTTGCCTTCGAACACCATGTCTAGACCACTCAGAGAATCAACAATTCGTGTAGCATTTGGATAAATATCGCTAAACGAATTAATTATTTCTCCCGATAACTCCATTTCGGCAGCACGTACACCTTCAACAATTTGATCATTTTCAAACTGCGGGAAGGTTCCAGCTTCAACCGCCCGCTTAGCAATCTCATTACATATCATTATCAACTGCCTCGGCCGCATCTGTGTATGACGAAGAATGTACGGCCATGTCTGCTCTTCAAAACCTCGGGAATTCCGCATCTTACGGCCGAAATGCGGGACCCAAATTCGATCAAGAACATCACTATCGTCCTCCCAATTAACAACACCCAACTGACTCGCAGCCACGATATTATTATCCAAAAGATATCGATACAGTCGCCAACTAATCAACCGCAGAAGATCACGAGGGCGCCACAGCAAATACACCGGATGCCGCACTGCTTTTAAGAGATTTAGCAGAACAGCCTCCTTCATGTGAGGGAACACTTCACCTGAGACAAAAACCTTCAGATAGATATACTGGTCTGTGTGCGAAGTATTGAACTCGGAAGCGTATTCAACCAACGCGGCAAATGCGAACATCAAAGGCACATCATCTACATTATATTGCTCAAGTGTATCAATCGCCACGATAATTCTACGCTTCGATGCATACTTCACAGCACGCCGCTTTATTGCCGGGATATTCGCTTCAGCTACAAATTTCTCAATTGTGGCTCCCATGGTACTTTCCGGACGTTCATTGAAGAAGTCCAGAAATCGCCGCAGAAGTACGGCTATACGTTCAGACGTATGCAGAGGTTCCGCATCGACCAAAGGGGAATCATGCGCAGAAGTATCCTTCTCTATCTCGCGCCCAATTAGCGACCAAATCACATACTCCCACACCTGCATAAGTTGCGGTATCGCGATTGCCCTACTATTTGAAGCAAAGATTGACACTCTTGACAGCACCTCGAGATATACGCTACCCCGACGCGATTCAATGCATAGCGCATTGGGCATTTTTGATTGAAATGAGAAATATTGCGCCAGCGCAGTTTTTCCGGATCCGCGACGACCAATTATCAAATAGGTTTCAGGATTGAGTGCGGATTCGTTGAACGGTGTGTTATAGAAGTACAGGTCACTGTAGCGTTTCCCGAGAGCACTAAGCTCCGCTTCACAAGCGCGAGAGCCGAATGGGTCAATTATTCTCATTTGTTTGATCAACGATTATTGCAGTTACGTGCTCCACCGTACAATGGCTATCTGACAGTGGAATTTCAGTGCGACGAGAGGAGTTTGGGGAGACACATGCATGACTTCCGACTCGACTCTCGCTATCTGGTAGATCAACGAGGTTTCAGCAGGACGAGCAACACACGGATTTCGGGGTGGACTTAGCACACAATGTAATCGGACTACCTTCTCCCCCACCAGTACATCATCATGCGCCCCCCACGGCGGGCACCAAAAGAATAGGGGCACCCCTTACGAGAGTGCCCCCAACGAAGCAATCCATGTGTTTTCCGTGGTGCCTGCGACCATGCAATAACGCGGCTTCCGCAGCACACGGCGCATCCCCCCCTACCTCCTCGTCACCATCACGCGCCGGCCGTTCAGCTCCACGGCGTAGACGCCGGCGGGCAGGGCCGCCAGGTTCAGGCGATACAGGAATCGCCGCGCGGGCATCAGCTCAACGTCCTGGCGCATCACCACGGCGCCGCGCATATCGGTCACGATGAGCTCGCCCTCCTCCTCAACGTCGCGCGTTATCAGGCCAAGCGTACACTCGCCGGCGCACGGGTTGGGCCACGCTGTCAGGGCGTCGGCCGACGCAAGCGCGGCGGGTGGCTCGGCGCCCAGCACGGAGGTGCCGGCCGTGGCAACGGTGAACTGCCCGGCGCTTACCAGCTCGCCCCACGATCCAAAGGCCACACGGCCGCGCAGGGAGTCGGCGGTGCGGCCAAGCGTTACTGGCGTGCCCCAGGTGTTGCGGTGTTCGTTCGGGCCGCGGGTGTAGAGCTTGAAGACGGCCGGGAAATCGCGATCGCCCGGTGTAAGCGCGCCCAGCCGATCGAACGCGATGCTGTCCAGCGAGAACAGTTGGTTGGCGCCCCAGTTGTGCAGTATCCAATAGGCATTGGCGAACGTTTCGCGCACCGGCGGCAGGGAGTCCGGCGGAATCGAAAGCCGCGATGCCACCATCTCGCCGTTCGGGTAGGTGCCGCCTGCCGGCAGGTACAGCCGCAGGCCGGTGCCGGTGAAGTTCTTCTCGCCGCCATCGTTCACGGTCATGCGGAAGCTGCTGCCGCTTGCCACGGGCGCGGTGGAGACGGCCTGTCGACCGCCGGCGTTCAACGAGTGGGTGCCGCCAACGCGGTTGTAGAAGGACTCCGCCGTTTGCTCGTTGAACTGGAAGTGCGCAACCAGGCCGGGCTCGCCCTCCTTCGCTATCAGGTGCATGCTCTCGCGAATCTCCGCGGTGGTGAGCGCCCGGTTGTAGAACTTCATCTCATCGATCTGCCCGTTGATATCCCCTCCCTGCCCCGGCACTCCGCCGCCCACCTCGAACGGCGCGGAGGCCAGGTCGAACCCGGCGTAGTTCCCTGGCCGCGACCACGGCACGCCGTTACGATACAAAATCACGGTGTCCGGGCGCACCACGACGGCCACGTGGGTCCAGGCGCCGGAGTCGATGTTGAACGGTGAGGTGAGCTGATACGGCACGTCCTTCCAGGAGAAGGTGAGGTTGTAGGTTGGGACGTAGCCGGTGAAGGCGAAGCCGAACCCGAAGCCGACGTTGCTGCCCCAGCTCGACGCGATCTGCGAGAACCACTCCTGCTTGCCGTTCAGTTTGATCCACGCCGAAAGGGTGAAGCCGGCCGCGTTGTGCAGGCCGGGGATCGGCGCGATGGTGACGGTGTTGCCGCGGTCGGTGAGGTCCAGCGCAAGGCCGGGCACGGTGTCCACAGTGCAATCGTTGCGCACCACGGCCACCATCTTCTCAACGGTCCTGGTGCTGGTCCCGTATTTGTTCCGCACGGTAAGCGTTACGGCGTACTCGCCAAGCGCGTTGTACACAACGCTGGGGTTGCGCACGGTGGTCGAGCTCACGTACGAGGCGCCCGGGAAGGACCAGCTCCACTCCTGCTCGTCGTACTCCAGCGCGGAGTAGTCGTCGAAGTGGAAGGTGTCGCGCGCGCACCAGGTGGCGCGTTTGTCCACGGTTGGCGCGGCCACGGGGCGGCCGTGTTCGTACAGCGGAATCTCCCAGAACCCCATGCTGGAGGCGGCCCGCAGCTTGCCCGCACGGTAATACGGCTTGAACGCGCGAGTGTAGAAGTTGGCGGGCAAGCCCGCGCCGTAGGCGACCCAGTCGGCCATGCCCGCATTGCGATAGAACACCTTCGCGCTTGATCCGCCGATGTACACGCCGCCATCGGTACCGTACTGGTGCAGGATGTCGTGAACGGCAATGCCCGCGATTGTTGGCGTGGTAAGGTTGGTCCAGGTTTCGCCGCCGTCGGTGGTGCGGAACACTTTGTTCGCGGCGCCGCCGTTGAGCAGCCCAACCCACAACGTGTTGGCATCACTTGCCGAGGCGGCCAGTTGCATCACGCGGCGTTCGGAGCCGGATGTGCCGGGTATCGTCGCCAGCCGTTTCCACGTTGCGCCACCATCGGCGGTGCGCCAGATCCATCCATCCCACAGCTTGTTGGATTGTTCGCTGAGATAGATAACGTCCGGGTTCGCGCGCGATATCTCGATATGCATGGCCATGGAATTGGTGTCCGGCAGCGCGAACACGGAGTCGTAGCTGCGCGCGCCGTTGCTGCTGCGCCATACGGTGTTGCGCCTGCCCAGCCAGACCACGTTCCAGCAGCGCGGGTCCCACTCCATCTCGCTGAACTCGGCCGGGAAGTAGCTTTCGTTGGGGAACTTGCCAACCGGGAAATACAGGGCCTGGCCGCTGATGGAATCGGGCACGATGTAGCCGCCGATATCGGAGTGGTAGGTGCGGTTGCACTCGATCGGGTTCACGTAGCCGGTGGCCGCCTCGCCGCCGCCCAGCCGGTAGCCCACGCCCGCGTACGAGTCGCGGATGGCGGTGTTGCCGTTGTGATATCGCCCGCCAACCAGCACGTCCTGAATCCATCCGGCGCCGAAGCCCCACAGATCGGTGGCCCATATGCCACGCATGCGGGCCTCGGAATGCGCCGTAAAGAAATCCGTGGAAAGCGTGATGCCGCCGTCGGTGGAGATCCATGCATCGCCCCCCTGCGCCTTCATTTCCTGGATGTCGGGGTGGATCGGGAACGGGCCGTAGTAGCCGCCAACCGGCGTGAAGGTGGCGCCGCCGTCGACCGACTTGAACGCCGTTGTGGTGCCCACGATAAGCTGATCGGCATTCCCCGGCGCGGCCATGATGCTCAGGTCGTAGTAGCCCTGGCCGTTATCCATCTTCAGCGCGTCGGTGCCCCCGCTGGCCGTAACGCGCCATGTGTCGCCGGCGTCGTCGCTGCGCAGGATGCGCGGGCCGCTGGCGGTGAGCAGCACGGCGTACACGCGCGAGGGGTTCGCCGGAGTAACACACAGGCGGCCGCCGCCATCGGAGACCAGATCGTTTACCCACCCGGTCGGGCGGATGGTGAACGTGCGGCCGGCGTCCACGGACTTCCAGATCTCGTAGCGCTTCGCGCTGGTGTTCAGGCGCATCGCGATCACCACATCGCCGTTGTTCGGGATCATCTCCAGATCGCATACGGAGCGGTCCAGCGTGCGGGTCCAACTGCTGCCGGCGTCGTCGCTGCGATAGAACCCGTCGGACGTGCCGGCCACCATCTTCGTCTGATTGGTTGGGCTCACCTCGATATCGTAGACCCACAGGTCCTGCTTGCTCAGCACGTACTTCCAGGTGCCGCCGCCGTCGGTGGTGCGTATGATGCCGTTGCCAACGCCGCAGTACACGATGTTCGGGTTGGTGGGGTGGATCTCCACCGCCTCGGAGTTGGTGGCAAGCCCCACGTCGCGGAACTCCCAGCTGGCCCCCTTGTCCGTCGTCTTGAAGAATCCCCCCGTCTCCGTGAAGCAGTACAGGATGTTCGGGTTCGAGGGCGAGACATCGAACGCGTAGATGTTGACCTGCCACGGCAACGACTGCCGAACGCCCGAGCCGTTGTAGTTCACCGTTTCCACCGGGCCAACGTTGGTCCACGTGTTCGCCTGGGTTGGCGACGCCGTCGGTTGCGCCGCCGGTTGCGCCGCAGGCCGGGCCGCGCGCTCCTCCAGGCTTGCGGCAAGCGCCTCGGCCGTGGGCCGGCGCAGCGTGCCGTCGGCCGCGATGAACGGCTCGTTCAGGTGGCGCCACCGCCGGTAGTAGCGCGTGTACTGGTCACGCTCGTACGGATGGACCGCGTAGTAGGCCAGGTATGCGCTGTCGACGCGATGCACGTTCGGTGTGGGTTCGTACAGGTACCGCGCCCACTCCGGCATCGAGGCGGAAGCGGCCGGCCGGGCCATCGAGAGCGGCGACTGGGCGCGCCCAAGGCTTGCGGCGGCGGCGGCGAACACGAACATCAGGCAGAGCAGACGGTGACGAATGACCATGACGATCCGGAGATTTCTGGACGGAAACGTGCGCGTGCGCCGAACGGCACGCGGCGAGTTGGGCGAAAGATAGAGAGGGGCGCGGGGAATAGGAAGCGATACGGTGGTGGGGATACGCCAGAGCCGTGAGACACGGCGGACGCGGGACACGGCAGCCGCGGGACACGACGGCCGCGAGTGGCATTATGCCGCGGGGCCTGCGCGAAGCAACCGTGTGCGTTATACAACTGTGCGTTATACAACTATGCATTATACAACAGGAACGGGCGCTGGAGCCACGCTCACAGGCTTGCGCTCAAACACCACACGCCGCGCGTTGCCGCGCCACCGCCGAGGCCCAACGGTGTGCACAAGGATCACGCGCATTGGTATCGAGGCTCAGGACAAGAAGATCGGCACGTCGCGCGCGCGATTCACCCGGCAGCCTCATGGGGGATCGAGAAACGCGCGGAGGCATTCCCCGCGCGTACCGGGCACGCAGCCTCAGGGTGTCGCGATGGAACGCGCGCATTCCCTGAACATCGTCGGCATGGATAAACATGCGGCTCGGCGGCTGGCGCTCGGCGGGCCTGCAGCCGAGCCGATATCATTGCCCGGCCGACTCAGGATGCGCCGCCCACGAAACGCAGCGCCTCCGACGCAAGCGCGCGCCAGTCGGCATCGGCTTCGGGAGATACGGAGAGCCACTCCTTCATGGCACGGCCGCCCGACTCGAACCGGCGGCCGACGCCCGCGCCCTCCAGTTCGTCGACGCGGTTCTTCGGGAGCTTCACCACGAATTCGCCGGAGGCCGTCACCATCGCGAATATTTTCCCGCGCGCCTGCAACGCGCCGGAGCCGAAGCCCTTCTTCCCTTTCTCGCCCAGCGTCACGCCGTCGTGGCCGATAAACGATTCCGCCAGTTCCGCGAAACGGGCGCGGACGTATTCCGCATTGTTGTGCATGTGGATCATGAAGTGTGTTGAAACCGACCGGAAACACGCCCGCCGCCTCACTCGATGCGGATGTTTCCGGACGGATAACGCCGAGCTTAGAATGTGAGATCCTCCACCGCCAGCGATCGACGATAGGAGTACTTTATGGCAAGGGCGTGGTACCCTTCGACAACCAGATCACGCGCGGCCTGGTCCGCCTCCACGATGACACCGAACTCCTGAAGACCTCCCACCGGGTTGATGGGCCCACGGCTCGCCAGGCTTGGGTACATGTTCTCGGAGCCGACGTAGAAGAGCTTCTCATCCAGCATCCAGAATTTCGCGTGCGTGTACATCGCCTTCCCGAAGGCAGCCCAGTAACGCACCGGCTTCCCCGCATTGTCGGTAACTGCGGGCCAGCACAACTTGACCAGTCTGTTCATCACCTCTACCAGTTGCGGCTTCGTCATGTCCCGGAAGTGCTCCTTCTTCGACAACAGATAGGCAAGGATGTCGAGAACGGCCGCCTCCGATTCTTCGTTCGTATAGCTGCCGGGGTCGGGCGGCGACATCAGGATCTCCAGAGCAAACGTTTGGCGGTCCTTGTTGGCCGCGAGGAAATCCGCGAGGCTCTGCATGATCTCGACGTTGAACGCGTGCCACTTTTCGGTCGATTTATTCCTGTGGTAAATAACAGGAAACGGCAGGTGATCGTGCCGATGCACCTCGAACTGCCCGCCGCTCCAGTTCACCCAGTGCGACCCGAAGGACTGCTGCGAAATCCGACAGTGCGATGCGGTTTTCAGCGCCTCGCGGAACGCGATCTGCATGGTGCTTATGTGGATCTCACGGCCGTTGTTCATGAAGACGCCCCGGCCGGACATGGTGACCCACATCGCCGGAAGTTTGCCCGCGGACGGTGGCGTGATGACAGGGGCGTACCGCACAGGCGGATCGTTGGCGATCGTAAGGTCCGCCCTCATCCGGTGTGAGTACGTATGCTCGTTGCGGTTGTGTTTGTCGATGAACGCCCACAGACAATCCGCGAAGGCGTGGCCGCCGCGGGCGATCGGGCCATCCATCTGCATCGACAGATCGAAGACCGGCTTGAGCCCGAGATAGTCTTCGTCCCAAAGATTGTGGCCGCCGGTAATGAGCGTTCTGCCGTCGACAGCGATGATCTTCGAATGGTTCCACCCCTCCGGATATGTCTGACTGGTGAAATAGCGATAGATCCCCATATCCACGGTCACATAGCCCGGCCGCCCCGCCAACGCTTGCGCAATTTCCTGCAGCTTCGCCCACAGATCCGGGCGGTCGTAATCGACGGGAAATCCGATCACGATGCGGACGTGTACCTTTCGTCCCTTCTTCGCTATCTCGCGAAGACCGGCCCTGATCGCCGTCCAGAACTTGCCGTCCGGCATCTTCATCGTGGTGATGTCGACGAACGTGTTGGCACCCCCGATGACCGTCTCGATCTTCGTTGTGAAGGCATCGGAGTGGCCGGGCTCGACGCTCGCGGACCCTGTCCAGTTTCCATGCGGTGTATCCCACAGATACCCCTTGGGGCCGTAACCGCCAACGAAACCGCCCTCCCTGAAACCGACCAATGTATCGTCCGGCACCTGGTGCTTGATATGCTCATACACGGTGTCGTACAGCGGCTTGATTCGGATCAACCCCATGGTGTTCTCCATACCTATGTGTGTATCCCGGCGCGGATCGGCCGTGTTCAGCCCGTCACCCGCTCCGCGGCGTTCGTGTGTGCGGAAGATTTTGGGAAGGCGGAAAATAGGAACAAGGTTCCTGACCGGAAAAAGCGACAGGATATCACGGCGACGTATCACAGGGGAATTACCGTGGCGCAGCGGTACTATCGGGCGTTGAAGGGCGTCGTCCGCGGCATCCGCCTTCGCGTCCGATCCGATCGTCCTTGAAAAACCTGTCGACTTCTGGTAGTTCAACCGGCTGCTATTCCCGCACGATCAACAACCGTCACCTCATCGGTCCCATTTCCCATCGTCACAAGCGATAGCCCGTCCACCACGCCTATCCACCCCGCACGCGGAATTCCAGCAGCCTGTGCTCCGTGGTGAAGCCGGCGTTCTCCAGGCTGCGCCGCGACGCATGGTTATCGACATCGCACCCGCACACGGGAACCCGACCCTGCGCCAGGACGTGTTCGGCCAGAAATTGTATGAAGGCCGCGCCGTATCCGTTGCCACGGAACGGCGGCGCAACCAGCATTCCGATATCAACCTCGGGCCGGCCGCTCATTATCGGGGTCATCACGCCGAACCCTGTCGGGTCGGGTCCCTGCTCGAACAGAAGCAGCCACCCCGCCGCCACATATGCGGCGGCCTCCTCGGGCGATGCAAGAATATCCGGTTCGTTTATCGCAAGGATTGCCGGAAGATCGGCGGGCCTGGCCGCTCGCACGCCGAAGGGCTGCGACAGGCGCGGCCGCCGGCGGTACACGCGGCACGCAATGCCGATCTCCGCGGGCTCCTCGCAGAACTCGCGGCACAGCTCCATGGTGCCCACGTTGAACGAAAGGCACCAGACGCGGCCGATGCCCAGCTTCCGCAGGACGTGCGCGGCAACCGCCGATCGCGTGATCCCTGCGCGATGCTCGATGTGTAGTTCAACGAGCACACCGCCGTCGCTCAGGATCAGATATCCAACACATTCGGAATCGACGAACAACCTGCAGGCACGGCCCGCCTGGGCGTGTTGTTCAACGAAATACTCCTGGCCCGGCAGGCCCTGCCAATGCCTCAGACGATCCGGCAATAACGCGGCCACCGGAACCGGCGCAACAACAATATCCTCGGGATTATTCATCGCATCCTCATTGTGCCAACCGGCAAACGCCTATTGCCGTGTGTCATCGTCAGGCCCGTGTAAACTCCGGCCGTCGTATTCGGTTGCCCACTCCCTGCGCAGCATCAATTTTTCGATGCGGTAGGCGTGAAGGAAATCGTGCACGGCAAGATGGCGGAACATGATGAACACGGAGTAGTGGCTGTATTTAGGGTACTCCGCCGTGCGCGCCCACTGCTCGGGCGTTAACAGGCGCAGGCGTTCCACAAGCCGCGTGCGGTCGGCCGCGTAGGTCGCCAGCGCGGGCTCCAGGTCCATCCCCAGCAGATCCGGGGCGCCCGGATCGTGCGGCGTAATTGTGGGCGAAGGTGAGGTCAGCATCTCCTGCAGGCGATCGAAGTAAATGCCATGCACGGCGGCAAGGTGGCAGGCGTGTTCGTGTACGGACCAGGCTGCCGGCTCGGGCCGGCGCTTCAACAGGGCGGGCCGCACCTCGCGAACCAATGGGATGATAAGGGCCGGCGCCCGCTCGAGCGATTCGATAACAGCGGCTGTGTCGTGCATGGAGTATGTGCTGATTACGATGTCTGGATGATGGGCAAAAATAGGAACGCAATCCACGTGGCTCAGCGAGAGGCCGTGGTGTCTTCCCGATTTCCGACACGATCCAACATCGTCGCCTCCGCCTGCATGGCCGCAGGAGATACGGAACACATCGAGGGCGCTGCCGTGCGTATGCCGTATGGGGGTATGCTACAGGCAGGTCGCGCGCACGGCGCCCTGCACGACACCCCACCATGCTGGCGATTGTATGCCCCACGACAACGGCCTTGCCGGCCATCACCGTTCGATGCTACCTTTGGTTTCCCCGCGTTGAACAATCCACCTTCAGGAGAGCGCCGTGCCGATAACCGTTGCATGTACCGTCAGCGTATTCCAACACGTGCCCAGCCGTGGGAACGTGACCCTGTTCGAGGTTCCGTATACCGGCGGCGCGGCGCCAGCCCTGCCGCGTGTTGGTGAACTGATCGCCCACGGGAGCGCCGAACTTACCGTGCAGGCCGTGGAACACCGCTATGTGGCCAACGGCAGCGTGGTTACCCACACGGTGCGTGTGCTGGTGGCGTGATCCATGCCATCAGTTAGCCATGCGCGGCTGTATGCGGCGGCGGCGGTGCTGTTTTATCGCGACGCATGTGTACATCCGCTGAGTTGGACATGCGATGCAATATGGGGCGGCGGCGGTGCCGATTGCGCTGGTGCATGCTTAATGGGCCTCGCGGGTTGGGCATGCGTGGCGATATGGGGCGATGGCATCACCGTTCGCGCTGCCGCATGTTTCATTCGCCGGGTTGTGCATGCGTGGGGATGTGGGGCGATGACACTGCCGTTTGCGCTACCGCATCCATCTCGCCTTCCTTCGCGCGCCTTTGCGTCCTTTGCGGTGAATTCCTCCGAACCGCATAACGCGCCCTGTATACCCGGATGTACAGACCCCATCACCTCTGCTTGATCACGCCATACAGCGCAACGGAGTAACACGCCGTCACCCCCACAAACGTCGCCAGCATCCCGGCACGGCCGAACGAGCGACAAGCCAGCCGTACGTGTTGACGATGATGTTGGATGCCAACGGCGCGGAGCATGACATCTCCGGCAGTTTTTGTAGACTAGGGCCGCCGCACGCAACCGCGCGTGGCACGATGCCGGCGGCGAGCCCCAGTCCGCCCGGCATACACGTCTGGCATACACACTTCAAACAGATCATGACGCTGCACGATTCACGTCCGGACCGCAACGAATATTACATGGGCATCGCAATGGCGGTGCGCCGCCGCGCGAACTGCAAGGGCAACCGTGTTGGGGCGCTGGTGGTGGTGGGCAATCGCATTGTCTCCACGGGCTACAACGGCACACCGCAGAACATGGTGAACTGTCTGGATGGCGGCTGCGAGCGCTGCAGCAACCGCGAGCGGTATCAATCGGGCACGGGCTACGATCTCTGCATCTGCGTTCACGCGGAGCAGAACGTGATATTATCGGCTGCGCGCTTCGGCATAGCGCTGGAATCCGGCATCGTGTACACTACGATGCAGCCGTGTTTCGGATGCGCGAAGGAGATGCTGCAGGTTGGCATCGAAGCGGTGTATTATCTGCATCCGTGGGCATTCCCGGACGCCAACGTGCAGGCCGAATACGAGAAGCTGCTTTCGCGGTTCCCCGGCGGCGTGAAGCGGTTGGCGATGGACGACCCGGACCGAACCTGGGCCATTTCCTCGCTGCGCGCGGCGGCCGCCGTCAGCGACGATACGGGGCACGCGGCGGCGTAGGGCGAATACACGTTCCCCACCCCAACGGACATAACGCAACGGAAGGGTAGGTTACCGATCAGAATGGCAATCCGAGACATGATCCGTCCATTGCCTCTTTACCTTATCTCTTAAGCCCTTGAAACAACCACGATTGTGGCAATGACTTCCGTTCCCTATTCCGAACCCGTTGCCCGACTGCTTGCGTTGGACGCAGCAATTGGCGGCTCCGCCTGGCATGATTACGGCAAACTGGGCCTTGGCCGCGAGCATGCGCCGGAACTGCTTCGCATGGTGTACGATCCCAGGCTGAGCGCGGATACAGCCACCAACGCCGAGGTGTGGGCGCCGTTGCACGCAGTGCGCGCACTTGCGCAAATGCAAGCCTCGGAAGCAATCGAAGGACTGCTGCCAGCTTTTCAGGTGTTCGACGAGAACGACTGGTTCTGGGAGGAGCTCCCCAAGGCCTATGCCCTACTGGGTTCGGCGGCAATACCGGCGTTGCGGGCATACCTTGCCGACCCTATGCACGAGCTGTATCCCCGTGTCCGCGCAGCCGAAAGCCTGGAGAAGATTGCCCGCAACGCTCCGGATGCACGCGAGGAGTGTGTTGCTGCAATTCGCGAGCAATTGCGGCACGCGCCCACACAGCGCCGCAAATTCAACGCTCTCCTGGTCAGCACGCTGATGGATATGAAGGCGGTTGAAGCGGTCGACGACATACGCGCGGCGTTTGAAGCCAATGCGGTGGATATCAATATTCACGGCGACCTGGAGGATGTGGAGATCGATCTCGGCGTTCGCACCGAACGGGATACGCCCCAGCCCCGGTATAACGCATTCGCGGCGGAACTCGCTGCGCAGTCTTTGGCACTGGAGACAATGATGGCGGACAACCCCTCCCATCATGATTCATACACAGCGTCGGAGCCGTACGTACGCTCCGGACCGAAGACGGGGCGTAACGATCCCTGCCCATGCGGCAGCGGCAAGAAGTACAAGAAGTGCTGCGGGCAGGCCTGAGAAAGAGGCGCACGGCCAGCTGCACCGGACACGGGCCTTACCTCGGCACAACGCCCGGAGTGCAACACCGGGCGAACAGGATGTCCTGATACCATCCACGGGGTGCGGCGTTCGTGGTTGGTGGAGCAATGCATGGGACGGCTGCCTGCCTGCGCATCAGCCGTCCAGCCTGGATCGATCACCATCGTCAACATGCCGAACCCACGCGATGACGGCTACCACGGACCGTTCCTGGTAATATGGATGAAGGATTTTCCGGTGAAGCGAAAGAGTCCGCCGGAGCAGCCGAACCAGAGCCTGCCGGCGTTATCCTGCATGATGCTCTGAACGTGTTGGCTGGCCAGGCCGTCGTTCGCCGAAAAATTCGTGAACGTTGTTCCGTTGTACCGGGATGCGCCGCCGCCAGCCGTGCCAAACCAGATATTCCCGTCCGAATCCTGCAGCAGCGTCCAGACGAAATCATGGCACAGGCCATCCTTCACCGTCAATGTGGAGAATGTGGTTCCGTCGAACCGGGCAACGCCGCTGGAGGTACCGAACCAGAGCTTGTCGCCACGGTCCTCGAGGATGCTCCAGACAAAATCGCTCGGTAATCCCTCCCGCTTCGCGATGCGAACACACACACGGCCATCATAACGGACCACACCGCCGCCGTTCGTGCCAAACCAGATGGTGCCGGCGCGATCCTGCACCATGCTCCAGACGGTTGCGGAGGATCGATTCCCCGTCGGGTAATCGATCGGCGCACGGTTTGCTGGCGGGAGCCCGAAATCGGCGATCACTTTTCCGTCGTAGCGCGAGACCCCTCCGTTGGTACCGAACCAGAGAATTCCGTCCCGATCATGGAGGATGCTCCAGACGTTGTTGTCGCGCAGGCCGTCGCTCACCGTGAACGTTGTAAAGGATTTCCCATCGTACCGGATCACCCCCGCATCGGTCGCAAACCAGAGATTGCCGGCACGATCCTCCACGATGCCGCGCACGGCACGGCCGCCGAACCCATCGTGCTTCGTGAAATACCTCAGGGAAATTCCATCGTAACGACAGACCCCGTCGTCGTTGGTGCCGAACCACAGATGGCCGCGACGGTCCTGATACACCCGGCGCACGTACGCGCTGATCCGCAGCGCCGTATCGCCGCCGGCGGGGCTGAATACCGAGACGGGACTTCCGACCCCGGGCGGCACGGCACGGCTCTCGGCCGCCCGCCCGGTTGATGCGGTGGTGCGCGATTCCACGGGCTTCGCCGCCTGGGCCGCCGACGACTCGGCCGCCGTCCTGGCCCCACATCCCGCAAGCCCGACGAACACGGCGGCAAGCACCGCAGGCAGGATCGGCGCGGGGCCGATCATTCCGCTGAACGCTTTACTGTTCGATTGCACGTACCATCCCCACACCTGTTTGTGTATGTCGTTGTTCATGAACCGGATGCACAGGGTCGAACGGCACGGGCACAGTTCGGGAACAGGTGCCGATGGAACGCCGCCACCTACTGCACAGCAAATGGAAGTGTGCTGACCTTGCCGCCGGCCGTGAGCATGACGTAGTACCGGCCGGCCGGCAACGGCGCGCCGTTGATGGTGATTGTGTGCGAGCCGGCTTCACGCTCGCCGGCATCAAGCGCGCGCAGGCGCTTGCCGGCGACATCGTACAGATCCAGCGCAACGGTGCCAGGGTGCTCCAGCACATATCGCACGGTGGCCGGGCCCTTGGCCGGATTCGGCGCAACCGCCAGCACGACATGCGTGGCCCCTGAACGCGGTACACCGCCAACCATGGCACAGCTTTCGCACAGGCAGCACTCCGGCTTCCCGATGCCGTTGCCGTAAAGGTTGATCTCGGCATTGATGCCGGTTATCGACCCGCCGAGATCGTGGCCCACGAAGTCGATGCAGTGGCATCCCGAGTCCAACTGCACAAGCAGGTTGTAGGATGTCGGCACCCGGTAGTTGATGCCCATCATCTGCGGGGCAAGCAGCGCACCGTCCAGGTACACGTCGCCGGAGTCGTCCGACATCGCGGTCAGGGTCATCACCAGGCTGCCCGGCCGCACCATGCAGAAGCACTTGCGGTAGGTGTAGTCCGCGATCTCGCCCACCGACGAGCCCGACGCGTTCAGCCCGATCCACATCGTGCCGCCCGCTGGTTGACCCCACGGCGGCCAATGATCCACAAGGATGTTCTCCGCGCACTTCGGGTAGGTTACCTCGGGCGACGCCGGCCCGCTGATAATCTTCCACGTGGTATCGGTGACAAGTCTCAGGCCACGTACCTCACACTGCCCGGAACCTCTCATCACCGAATTGCAGCAGCCGAGGTTCACGAGGCCGGCGCCGCGCACCAAACCCTTCAGATCGAACCCGGAGTGGCCAGGGATCTGGTTGCTCACAACAACACGCACGCAATGAATTCCCCTGCCGAGCATGGCGAATCCCCGTATCGCCGATACGTTCTTGGCACTTCCGGCACTCGTGCTGCCGAGATACGTTTCATCCACGAAGACGGCCGCGCTGTCGTCGGCAAGAACGCCGAGATCGAAATCGTACCGCCCGAGCTCCCATTCCGAACCGCATACACAGAAGCACATCGCGTACTCAGTCCGCCCAAGCACCATGTCCTGGCCGGAGTTGCCGCGCCCTATCCATTGCGTGTTCCCCTGCCCTGGCGCCCACGCGTTGGCCGGCGCCTGTACCACCTCGGCCGCTCGGCGTGCATTGCCGTTGCCGGGCTCGGAGACAACCACCCAGAACGGGTCGGGCGTGCCGGGCTGGTATGGAACTCCGCTGATGGGATCGCTCCCGGTGGTCAGCGCAAGGCTATCCACAAGGCAGCTATCGCTGGCGCATGGATAGATCGGCGGCCCGGACTGCGCGAACAGGCGCCCGTGCCAAAGGCTCAGCAGTAGCAACACGAGCGCCGGGAAGGCTCGAACGGCAGGCAACGAACCGCGGATGCCGAGTGCACCCTGCGCATGTTTTTGACGCATCGCGGTAATTCGTGTGGAAGTTCGCATCGGATAACCCTGAATCGAATGGATGTGAAAACAACGAACAAACTGTGCCCCATACGATCGCTTGCCGGAGAGACGATCGGGGCACCCAGATGTTCCGAAGCATCGCTCGCCCGCGATCGGTCACTGATCACGGACACTCATCACGGACACTGAATTGCAGAAACGTAACAACATCCCGACCCCACACACGAGATGTACACTCGCGTTCGCGCGGCCGAACGTCTGGAGAAGATTGCCCGTAGCGCTCCTGATGCGCACGCGAGGAGTGTGTTGCCGCACTACGCGAGCAATTGCGGCGCGCGCGCATAGCGCGGCAAGTTCCACGGCATCCTTATCGCAACGCTGACGGATATGAAGGCGGTTGAGGCGATCGATGACATACGCGCGGAAGATGGCACTGAAGGCAGTGATGGCGAACAACACATCGTCTCGTGATGCATTGACCGTACCGCACGGTTGGGCCAGGCACGGGCCTCACACGGCATAACGCCCGGAGTGGAACGCCGCGCGAACTCCGGGAACTCCGGGCCAGCAGGATTTCCTTCCCACAATCAAAACCGATCGTCGGCGGGGCCGGGAACCCCCCGCCCCCCCATTAGGCCCCCCCCCCGGTGGCGCCCGCCCCCCCGCCCAGGGGATCGTAGTACAGCCGCTCGTCATCGCCGCAGCTGAGATTGTTCATGGTGCCCAGGCCAATGGCCATGCCCCCCCCCGCCGAAGAGAGCGCCGCCACGACGAGCTGGC
>CBHYLN010000099.1:0-18990 GCA_966128725.1 uncultured bacterium
GCCCAGCATGCGCATGCCGCCGCGATGCCCGGCCTGATTGCCGAGGACGATGCCGCAACGGTACCCGCTGGCGGCATGCGCCGCGCGGAGTATCTGGACCGTCTGGAACACGTGGTGATCGAGCGCGCGGCCGCCGTGTTCGCCGACACGCAGTGGAGCGCCGAGGGATGTCCGTGGATGGCGTATTGGTTTGGGCACTACCGCGCCATGGACGCAGCCCACCTGGAGCGTGCGATCCATCGATACGCGCCACAGACTGTGGGCGCCACCAGCGCCGATCAGTATGTGGAACTTGTCGCCGCGCGTATCGGGCAGGGCCTTGCGCGGTTTGTGCGTCTGGGCACCGTGGCCAACGCCCCGGCCGACGCGCCGGCCGCACTGCCGGCGGGCACCGGCTGGCGCCAGGTGTTCGCCGAAGCCGCCCAGCGCCGCGATGCCTATGCCGCGCGGCTGCGCCAGAAAAGCGCTGACGATCCTGCTGCCCGGGCCGCGTTGCGTGTTGTGGGTGATGCTATCGGACAGAACCTGACCGTACCACCAACCGCCGAGCAGCTTGATGCGGCCATTCAGAATGAAGGTGAGGTGACTTCCGCCAGCGCGGTGCCTGAAATGCCGGCGCTGACCACGCCAGGCCCTGCGGAGTTGCCCGTGGCCGCGCGCAGTGGTCTGGAGCGGATCCGTGAACAGCTTGGCCAGGGAAGCCCGCTGCCCGCGGATGTGCGCGGCCGGCTGAACGAGGCGTTTGGCGAGGATGTGGGCAACCTGCGGGTGCATACCGACGCCGATGCCGCGCGTCTGGCCGCGCAGGAGCGCGCGCTTGCGTTCACCGTTGGCAACGACATCGTGTTCGGCGCCGGCCAGTTCCGGCCCGGCACACCGTTTGGCGACGGTCTGATTGCCCACGAGGCCGCGCACGCCATACAGCAGCGTGATGCCGACTACGAGGAGCCCGCGGCCTCGGTGCCCGCCCTGGAACGCGATGCCGAGCGTGCCACACGCGGTGCGCTGGCCCGCCTGCTGACCCGCGGCATGCAGGGCATGCGCGGCATGGCCGAGGCTGTCCGCGAGAACACCAAACCGACGTTGAGGAGCGGGCTGGGGTTGATGAGGTGCTCGGAAAACGACATCGGGCCCAGCGTTCCAGCTAACAACATCATTGTCCCAAGAGCCGACAGCACAATCACCGCCGATGCGTACTTGAATCTGCATCAATCGGAGGTTGTTAAGGTGCGCGTTGACGCGAGCGGCAAAGCAGAGGATGCTGCAACGGCCATTCTTTGGGCGGCGATCAAAAAGGACAATCCCGACTCGGACATCAAGTTTGCCGAGGTGCGCACGGTTGTTGAATCGCAGAAGTGGAGTTCGCAGGAAGGCTTCAGTGCGGGAGAGCGTGAATACTCGGTGCCGATATGGGCGTTGGAGGCAGCAAAGGCCGAGATCGCGATTAATCGCAGCAAGGCAGGCGGCATCGATACCGATATCAACAAGCTGAATGCGACGCCCGGGGTAGCTGCGTCCATCGATGCGCGGGCCTCACGCAACACGATTATCACGGTGGGGTCCGGTGCGATACCTGTCACAACGCCGTTGGTACTGCCGTGGGCCGTTTGGGATAATCAACAACACAAGGGCGATGAGGCCGAACGGGCTGGCTACCAGAGTCTCTCGGAATACAACGACGCCAAGGACCGTGTGCTGAATCATGTGCGCGACAAAGCCGTGCAGCAGACTGTGCTGGCGCTTGAGCGCAGCAGACAGGCTATCAATCGCGAATCGGGCAGATATTTCGCAGGCAGCTCGGCTCTGCGCGCCGTATTCCAGGCGCTGGAGCCCGTGCGAGCCAGAGCACGCGAACGCGATGCCATCTGGGAGGAATTTCATGCTGCATATCCCCGTGCGCGAACGACCGAAGAACAGAACGAACTTCGTGTAAACGCGTATGCCAGAAAGTTTGCCCTTGATGCCCAGAACGAGGAATTGCTGAAGTCGCTTGGAGAGAAATATCCGATCCTGGCGTCCTTCCTTGGATACGGCGAGCGTTACGATACTATCTATCTGCTGGAAGACGCCAAGACCGAGGGTGAACTGCTGACGCTGTTTCAGGAGGCATCCGCGCGGCGCCTTACGAACATTCGCACTGTCATCGAGCGAATAAAATCGGATCCCAACGTCGTATGGGGCTTCGATCAGTTGATCGACAATTCCCTGACCGCGATGGGTATCGATAAGGGATCCGAAGTGTATGCGCTGATAAAGCAGAAGCAGGGTGAAGAAGAAACGAAGAAGATGATCCGTGACTTCATCATCGGTTTGGTGATGGTTGGGGTCACAATTGCCACCGAGGGTTCCGCTTCGCCATTTATTATCTGGCTTGGGGTTGGTATCGATCTTGGATTGGCTGTAACCAGTGCCACAATCCATCTGCGAGAGGCCAACACAACGGCGGCGGCACACACCACGGATTACAAACAGGCAAAATCGCTGACGTCGGCCGAACCCGACTACTTCTCCGTTGCGCTGGACATTATCGGCATCGTTGGCAGCGGCGCCAATGCCGCCAAGGCCTTCCGCAGGGTTCAATCGCTTATCAAGGAGGCCGCGGTTGATGCCAAGGCGGCTCGAACGCTGCAACAGAACATTGATACCGAGCTCCGCCAGTATGTGCATACGCCGCAGGATGTTGAGAAGCTGAAGCAGGTAATAGCAAAGTCCGACGAGCTTGCCGTGAGCGAACGGGGCAAGCTGGTGCGATTGAAGGAACCGGAAGCGCCCTCCGCGGTTGGTGGCGGCACATCACGACAAGGCGCCGGGACGAAGGCCACGGCAAAGCAGCCGATTCCGAACAAGCCCGATGTTCCAGCTATACATCCGTCGGAACCCGCCGGCCCGGCGATTCCGAAAGCCCCGGACGAGATCCGTGCTCCGAAATCCACGGATGAAATCGTGGCTCCCAAATCGGAACCACCAACAGCGTCGGCTGATAAACCGGCCGTAACGTCGTACGGTCCGTTGGGCCTCTTGCGCAGGGCCAAGCTCACACAGATACGCGAACAGGCGGAGACCGTGCGCACCGAGCTGGGGGCATTTATCAATGCGCATCCAAATGCAGCAACCGCAATCGAGCTGGAGGGCAAGGCAGCCGCCATTGTCAAGGAGTGTGATGACCTGCTATCCCAAAGCGATAACGTGCTGGAACTGGTCAGCCCATCGCGGATAACCCAGCTTGAAAAGACGCTTGATGATCTCCATGGTGGATTCGGTGACTACATGCACGTCATGATGCCCAAGACGTATGGGCCGGCAGGCGCATCAGCTACCGTGAATTCCAATGTCGCCGAGCTGGAGTTGCAGGACGTTGATGCCGTGTCGCGCCAGCACGTCGGCACGCTCAATGCGCAGGGCGATGGTGGGTCTGGTATCGTTGGCTCCGACAATGTAACTTCGGGCAATCGACCGATCAGCAACAGTGCGGAAGGAGGAGGTGGGACACCGCCACCGCAGTCCGGAGGTCATGCCGAATCGAGCGGTTCCGGCGCAGCCGGTGGCGGTGAAATGAGCGGAGCGGATCAGGGCAGAGGTGGTTCCAACCTCGCCTCCGGTTCAGAGCCTAATAGTACGGGTCCCGTTCGGCAGACCGGCGAGCCGGTGCCGGAAAACGCTTCTGCTCACACTAGAAACGATGATGGTGCCGCGCAATCGTCGTCCGCAAGCAGTTCGCATTCCGCCGGAAGTGGTGTAGTGATTAAAACTGACAGCGGCGCAACGTTCGAATTTGGCCATGTTCGTGATTACAACCCAAGCAATCCTTCCGGGAGGCGAATTCTTCGAGGTGCGAAGTTTCGGTATGAGAATATTGAAATCATGAAATCCGACAGTTCGGTTTTTCAAGTTCGAACGTTTGGTGAAAAAACATGGTTCGCAGAATGCAGATTTGACCAGCAAGGATATCTGAATTTTTACATCGACTCAAAAGGGACGGGTGTTTCCGGAAGGGATGTCTTCAACTGCCTATTCGATGCACATGTCCTTGATGGAAGGCCGATTAATGGAATTCATGCAAGTTGGCAGCCGAAGCTGCCTGATAATCTTGTTTCGTTTAATGCCGCGATAGCTGAGGGCGTAGATCCTCTTGTTGCTGCATTAGATAGGACGTTTACAGGGAAAATGGCTAAGAGTCATGAATTTGTGACTGTTAAAATTATTGAGAAAAGATCAAAACGGCTGCCTGGTGGCATTTACGAGTATGTGGAGCTGCTGTTTAGCAAGTAGGGGATCTGTAATGCAAAACAAAGACGCTGAGAACTATATGCCAGAAGCGCCTCAACAACAAATCGTCCTGAGCGACGAAATGTCCATCGAGATGATCTGGTGCTCGCCGGGAACGGCTCGTGTTGGTGCCCCTCTTGGTGTTGCCGATCCGAAGCAAAGTATGCTCCCATCGTTGCCAATTCGGCTGTCGCGGGGTTTCTACATGGCTCGCGTTCCTGTAACGCGGGCGATATGGCGGATTGTGATGGAACGAGAGCCACCAGTCGGGCGAAACAATATCCTGGATGCCGATAAGTTGCCTGTTGATGGCATGACGTGGCACGAAGCGACGGAGTTCTGCCAACGTTTGACGCTGATGCTGCATTCACGGGGCGCCCTCGCCGAAACGCATGAGGTGCGTTTGCCAACAGAGGTACAATGGGAGTACGCGTGCCGGGCAGGTACGGCAACGATCTGGTATTTCGGCGACGATGCGGCTGCGCTTGCCGAACATGCATGGTACAGGGCCAATAGCGGGGGACAGTTGCACCCGGTTGGCTTGAAGCTGCCAAACCCATGGGGTCTGTACGACATGTATGGGAATGTGGCCGAATGGTGTCAGGACGATTTCTCGCTGTATCAGGCTTCGGATCAGGAGCTTGTGGATCCCGTATGTGTGCGCGCCAAGCCGATTCTCAAGATCGTACGTGGTGGTGAATACGGTGAAAGTGAGGAGGAGTGTTCCTCGGCATATCGTGGGACAATTGATGCCGACAACGTATTCCTGCAAACGGCCGGCATCCGGGTTATCTGTGCCGAGGCGTTGACCTGATATGGAACTGATTGCTGTGCCCCTCTTCAGCAGTTGCAGGTGCTAATGATCACAATCCAGTCCTACCTGCTCGATCCCAGGCTCCCGTATGCACAGGCGTCGAAGGCTAAACAGGATCCTGATGAGTACTGCATTCCTGTCGAGGATGCCGAACGTATTCGATCCATCCTTCCGAAGTTCAATACCCGCTATATCTACGGCAGCATTGTGCTTGAGCATGCTGGTGTGCGGATCTTTGACCGACCGCTTCTTGATCTTATCGATCAATGGTGGGGGTACTGGCTGAATGCAATCGAACAGCTTCTCGCGGACGGATATGCATCGTATTTCCTGCCTGATCAGCCGTTCGAGATTGAGTTACAGGTGACTTCGCCAACTACAGTGCATCTGGTGCTGGTCTATGATCTACCAGTCAACGAATTCGTGTGTGTTCTGCTGAACGGAGCGGAGGTCTTTCATCGCAGCGTTATGGCCGGTGGGCTGTTGCTGGCTTCCAGCCAGCAGGATATCGAGCGAGCCAAGCGTCTGAAGCAGGTTGTGGGGTGCGAGTACTTGTGATGATGCGGCCGGGCGGCTCCAGTGCTGAGCCCAGTTCGTGCTATTCACAACTGATATTCCGGTCTGAACAAGGAACGGGCGTTCGTAGTGCTTGTGTCTGCTTGGTGGAGTGTATCGATAAGAGTTCTAGAAACTTATGAAGCTCCTCTCGATCATCGACTATTGAATCGCTCTGCATCCGGAGCGATTACCGCACCGACCCATCTATGTGTGGGCTAGATGATTCTGATGTCGCAATGCAAACACAGCGCAGTGACGTCGCTTGTCTCATACAGGTATCCGTCCACTAACGAGGGCGCCAGGCGCCTGGCCGTGCAACGCAAGCGATGATGACCGAACGATACGCAGACGAGATACTGGAGGCCGCAGCGATCAACGAACTTCCGTGCCGTGTACTTCCTGAACAGGACGCCGCACGGCTTCGTGACCTGGTGGAGGAAACGTATGCGGTTGGTGGCACGGATGGATACTTAACGGATGGATACTTGTGGGGCGCTCTTGGCCCGCGCGTGAGCCTGCATGGCGCCAATACATGGCGTCTGATCGGGGAGTATCTCGGGAGCAAGCCATTCGTCGTGTTCTTCGACCGCAACCGCACGTTGCGGATGATCGACTTCGTCAGTGGTGCCGATCTTGAAGCCGTGTTGAGCGAGTCGACGGCCGGAGACGTGTACCTCACCAACATGATGGCGGACTTCCTGTGGTGCTTCAATCATCACGATTTCCTCATCGCCTGTGGCGATGCGGCGGTCTGGATGAAGGCCCGCGGGCTTGGGACGGAGCATGGCCTGTGAGCGGGAGTAGGCAAGGTGTCGATCTGATATAGACACTTCTAAAGAGGAACCCCTGGTCGTAGCGAAGGGTGAGGAACTGTTGGACTATCGCAATCGTGCGGCTGGTGCCAGGTGTCCGCTTCGCATGGTGTCGCAAAAGAGTAAGGAGTTTCTCCCGTGATCTTCATGCCTGGTTATCCATCGCCGCCTTCCGTCAGTTTCGACGTCTTTCTAAGTGAGGGCGTTTCAGATCCTGTCGCAACATTTAGCCGCATCGCCGAGGTATGTGCTCGGTGGCGGTCCTTCGACGATAAGTGGCTGCGGCTTGCCGTTTCGGAACATGAAATCGGTAGCTATACCTGTCAGGTTGATAACGTTTCGGATATCCATGAAGCATTGGCTGAATGCTCGCATGCGATTTTTGATACGTCAGATATTGCCGCGGATTTTATGATAAAAATTGATGATTATTATGATGAGAATCATAGGTGTCGTGGGGGGCTTGGAGTAACTGGGCGTAATAACCTTTTGAGGGAGCACCGATTCTATAAAAGCGATGTCATGGTTGTCGTCGGTATGTGCTCGTTTTATTATCGATCCCAATTCGGTGATGCGATGCAAAAGGATAGAATCGCGGATGCCGTAGCTCGAAATTGGCGATGTGCGTTTGAGTTGCTCGATAGTCTTGTTGGCGAATTCAACCCGGAGTATGTCCGAACTTTTGCAGGCGAAGAGTCACCAACCATCCCTATTAATGCGTCATTGTGCTACTACGCATCATTCGCTCATGTGGTTTCGGATGTAGCATGGATGCAGGATATCTGGGATAACGGTGTTATGATGAGGCCCTGGACTACTCCTTTGCGGGATGGCGTGCCCGAGGGCCGGATGTTGCATCGTTGGCGTGAACCCGAGGACCGTGCTGTTCTCTGGGCTCAGCTCCGCGATTGTATCGGCAACAGCGGGCGGGTCCGGGAGGAGCATGTGACTGCGACACTGGAAAGCGGCAAATACATTGTGCGGCCGCATGGAACGGGCGGCTTCACGGTGACGGCGCATCAGTATCCGCTGAATGATGCGTTGGACCAATTCTATGTGGACATTCTCCGAGCCGCGAGCGGCGAGAGGTAAACGTTCCGGAGACTGTTGGTGCGATCTGCCTTCGGGCTCCCTCCGCAGCTACACAGCACTTCTGTTCCAATCGCGCTTTCCTGCGGTGGGCATACTCAACAACGACAATGAGCACACACGAGGCTGAAGGCCGGCAACCCATCACGATGTCGCTGGGTGCCGGCCAATCGGTCGAGATGATCTGGTGCGCGCCGGGTGAGTTTCGTATGGGGTCGGCGGTCGATGACCCGCCCACACTGGAAACTTTGATAGGCCCACTCTCCGAAGCCTTCGGCAACTATTCATGTTGAGCGTGCCGTGGTCCTAACGTCAAGAGGTGATTGATGGAACGGCTGCTAATGAACATTCCTCCTCCGAGTGTATGTAATGTACCGACGTGTGATTGGGCTTCGGTTGAAGAGGTGATCGGATCGGCGCTTCCGTCCGATTACCGGATGTTCGTTGAAACATACGGAGCAGGATCGATCAACGATTTCCTTTGGATCTTTACGCCCGGTAGTTCAAACGAGTATCTGGATTTGTTCCAGGCAATTCGAAGCGACGGCAACATGCTACGCGGAATTAAGGCAAAGCTGCCGGAGGAATTCCCATTCGCGGTGTTCCCGGAACCTGGGGGAGTTCTGCCGTTTGGTGCCACGGATAACGGTGATTTGTTGCTGTGGGATACTTCACACGGAAACCCGGATATGTGGTCCGTTGTTATCGTGAACCCCCGTGATAACCGCTATTGTGCATTCCCCGGCAGCATGATTCAATTTCTCGAGGCGCTAATTGCAGGCGAATGGAGCTGCGTGCTGTTACCTGGCGATCTATTTCATGAAGGAACGTGGTTTTCGCCTTCTGGATCTTCCTAGTTGACAGTTCCTATGATTTAGCAAGTAGCTGCTCGTAGAGTGCACTATGGCGAAGACAGACCGCGTATCGCTGCCACCGAAAGAGTGTGCTGAACTTGAACGCCGATCGCGATCGCAGAGCGGTCGAACAGACGACACGCTCGATTGATCCTCGTCATCGCTCGCTAGCCGAGATTCATACTCAACGATCCAAGACATTACCATGTGTGATGGTGGTTGAGGCTGTCAGCCGCTTGAACGGACTGAAGCAACATCGGTCTACTTCAAGGTTGGTGGCGATGCGAGGCTCCCAATCGCTCACTCAGCCCACTGTCAACTGGCAACAAGAAGGGATATCGGACGAGTCCGATAACGACAATGAGCACACACGAGGCTGAAGGCTGGCAACCCATCACGATGTCGCTGGGTGCCGGCCAATCGATGGAGATGATCTTGTGCCCGCCGGGTGAGTTCTATATGGGGTCGGCCGCGGATGACCCTTATGCCGAACCCGACGAGCAGCCACGGCATCTGGTGCGAATAACCCGTGGTTTCTACATGGCGCGTACACCCATGACACAGGAAGCCTGGGCGGTAGTGATGGGGGAGGAGTTGTTGGGGTATCGTAATCGTGCGGATTGGCAGCAGTTTCCAATAGATGGTATCTCGTGGCTTGAAGCGCTGGAGTGTTGTCGGCGCATGACGACGATATTGCACTCCAACGGCGAGCTCGGTTCGGATTGGGTTATACAATTACCAACCGAAGCGCAGTGGGAGTACGCGTGCCGAGCCGGGAGCGATACAACGTGGCATTTTGGTGATGATGCTTCCTTACTGGACGAGTATGCCTGGTGGCAGGGCAATAGTGGGAATATGCCGCACGCGGTGGCTGGGAAGCTGCCGAACGCATGGGGCTTTCATGATATGTACGGCGGCGTGGCCGAATGGTGCTTGGACGATCGTTATGTCTCGTATGCTTCGTTGGGTTCACCGGTGGAAGATCCAATTTCGTGCGTCGAGAATTCTGGACATAAGCAGGCACGAGGTGGGGAATACTCTAGTGATTTGCGTTGGTGCCGTTCGGCTGCTCGCGGAGGATATAATATGAATAACCCATTCCGTCTGCCTACTGGTTTGCGCGTCGTGTGCGTGCGATCTGAAGATGCTGCGCCGTGATCCCTATGCGCATGAGTGACGAATGTGAGTCGGCAAAACTCCGCGTGCTACTGGAATCAATGTTTGCCGCTCGGCGGTCGGGATCTATGGAAAGCGCCTCTTCCTTTTAGCCTGTGGCGATGCGGCGGTCTGGATGAAGGCCCGCGGGCTTGGGACGGAGCATGGCCTGTGAGCGGGAGTAGGCAAGATGCCGCTTTGTAGGCAGCTTGTAGTACAGTCGCCCAAGCTGATTGTTACACCCCGCTGCGTCCCGCGAGAACCCGCGCAAACCGCATCCCCTCACGATACCACCAGCACACCATGCGCCTATATCGACCGCGACGGGAACCACAGGATGTTCGAGTGGTCCAGGAAGATCCTGATCTGCCGGGGTGAGGCCAGCTTGGGGTCGTAGTACACTGTCAGCAGCGCGGAGCCGGCGGCCGAGTCGTAATCCCGATAGCTGATGCCGGTAATGCCGCGCACCATCCGAAGCTGCGAGCAGAAGTCCAGCAACATGTTCTCGCTGTGAACGCCTTTGTACTGTATGGTTACCGCCGGCGATGCGCTTGCGTACTGGTCCGCGCCGGTTCGTGTGGCCGTTACAACAAGAGCCGCCACAATGCCGCAGATGCTCATCGCGGCAATCATCCGAATTCCCCTGTACAGAGTATTGTTCCCGTGTGTCCGTGTGCCGTTCATCGTATCTCCTCCATCGCGATTCATTGCATCATCATTGCGCGCCAGCAAGTAGGGGCAACGATGCATGAATTGCAAGCCCGAACTCCGTCTTGCCAGGTTACGAACCATGGCGACGGATGTGACAGTGCCGTTGGGAATATGTTGAAACCGGGTGGCCGATTGTGGTTACGTTCCGTGATCGCGGCGGGCGTTGCAGGGGCTATCCGGGCACGATCAACGCGCGTGTCACCAGCAGGTCGCAGTTCTCCCGATTGCCGGCCAGGATGTCGTAGGCCGCGAACGATGCCGGGGCTACCCACTGAACGGTGGCGAAGGCGTGGTTGACGATCGAGCCCGACCACTGTTCCACCGCGTAATAGCCAACGGCGAAGTTCCCGCCGTCGGCGTAAAACGACGTCTTGCTGAACAGAAGCTGCCCGGCAACGGCATCGATGGCCAACTCCTCGGCCAACTCGCGTGCCAGCGCTTCGGCGGGCGACTCGCCGGGCTCCACCTTGCCGCCGGGGAACTCCCACTGTAGCGGATAACTCTTGTGCGCGGGCCGCTGGCCAAGCAGGATCTCACCTCGAGCGTTGGTCAACAGGCCCACAACTACGGCAATGGCGCCGGCTTGCCCGTCGCTCACAGTTTCACCTTCTGCCCCTTGGCCGGCGCAACCACATCGACAAATCCTGCACCGTTCAACGCTGTTTTCAGGGCCTCCTGAGCCTTCGGTTCGCCATGCACCAGATAAATGTGCTTCAGGCGCTTGTGGTCGAACCGGTTGATATAGCCCACCAACTCGTCGTGGTCGGCATGTGCCGAAAGGCCGTTGATCGTCTTCACCTGGGCATTCAGCTTGTAATCATTGCCCCAGATGCCGACGATTTCGCGGTGCTCCACAATCCGGCGACCCAGCGTGTGTTCGGCCTGGAACCCGACAACCATGATCGTGTTGCGGCTGTCCTCGATGTAGTTCATCAGGTGGTGTACTACGCGACCGGCTTCCATCATGCCGGAGGCGGCGATGATCACGCAGGGCTCGTGGCGGTTGTTCAAGGCCTTGGATTCCTCGGCGTCGCGCAGATAGTGCAGCGTGGAGAAGCCGAACGGATCGGGATCGGTTTGAAGCAGCTTCGCCACGTCCTCGTTGAAGCAGTCCATGTGGTTGCGGAATATCTCCGTGGCGTTGATGGCCAGCGGGGAATCCACGTAGATGGGGAGGCGGGGGAGTTGCCCCTGCTCGAACATCACGTTCAGGATGTACACGATATCCTGCGTACGACCAACCGCGAACGCCGGTATGATCAGCTTGCCGCCACGCTCCATCGTTTCCACGATCGTCTGCTTCAGTTCGCGCGCCAGGTTGGGGAAGCTCTCGTGCTGCCGGCCGCCGTACGTGCTCTCCGATATCAGAAGGTCCACATCGCCCACGAATTCCGGGTCGCGCAGGATCGGCCGATTGGGCCGTCCCACATCGCCGGTGAAACAGATACGCATGGGAGGGCCCGAGCGGCGTTCAACATCCAGCACCACGAACGCCGAGCCCAGAATGTGGCCCGCGTCGTAGAACGTGCAGGATACGTCCTCGGTAACCTGAAACGTATGGTGGTAGGATTGGCTTTGGAAGTGTCCCAGCACGCGCTGCGCGTCCTCCGACGTGTAGATCGGCTCGAACTCCAGCCGGTTGTGGCGACGCAGGAACTCGGCGTCGGACTCCTGAATGTGGGCCGAATCCGGCAGCATGATCGAGCACAGATCGCGCGTTGCGTGGGTGCAGAAGATCGTTCCGTGGTATCGCTCGTCGCGGCGACCTCGCACAAGCGAGGGGAGATTGCCCGAGTGATCGATATGCGCATGCGAGAGAACCACGGCATCCAGCTCGGTTGGATCGAACGGAAGCTCGTGGTTGATCTGATAGGCTTCCTTGCGCCGCCCTTGATACAGGCCGCAATCCAGCAGCACCCGGTTGCCGCGATCGGTGGTCAGCAGATGCATGGACCCGGTCACCGTTCTGGCGGCGCCAAGAAATTCAATGGTCATATGGCTATGTCGTGATAACGATGGGCTATGTAACAGAGCGTTGGAGCAATCCGTTAAGTTAGAATTTTTCCAGCAGTGGGATTGCATCTGCCTTGTAATGTTGGTTACATTGCGCCCGTGCCATCAACCAAGGGTTGAAGCACTACGCGGGAGTAATTCAGTGGTAGAATGCAAGCTTCCCAAGCTTGACGTCGCGGGTTCGAACCCCGTCTCCCGCTCCATCGATCCGCCGAGCTGTCCGGCAGAAATCACCCACGCTTTCACGTTGTCCCTTGCGCTGGATACCGAGTTTTCGGTATTGATACAGCCCGGGGGGAAACATCCGGTCAGCGCTTCCCGCCCCCTTTGTTCCGGAAACGTTCTTTGATCGAACGATGGTTCCAGCGACAATCGCGATACGCGTCGTTCGTTTACAAGCCCGCATCTCTCAATGATGGTCGCGTGACGCTTCGGGTCTTACGGTCCTGATGGCGTCAGGATGGCAATTCGATTCTCCTTCCAGCTTTCGGAGTGGTCACCAGCCCGATTCATGGTAGCGCCGCCGGCCCCTGCCGGTAGATCTCCGCTTGGTGGTGCAAGCCCTGGGCCGGTGACAATAAGACGTACGTCGAGTGCAGTCCCAATGAACAATTGGAGATACGATCATGCCCTCCTACGTGTATGTTCTCAAAAGTGCGGCCACCGGGCGGCATCATATCGGGTCAACCAATGACCTTGAACGCCGGATATCCGACTACAATCGGTATTCCTCTCGGGCTTATCGGCAAGGGGACGCGTGGGAATGCGTCTACGTGGAAGTGATGGACAATCTGGAGGCCGCGCGAACCCGCGAGCGCTTCCTGAACAGTGTTGACGGGGTGGACGAAAAGATCAAGATTCTGTACGCCGCTCCGTCGCGTCGGAAGAAGTAAACGTCACACAATTTCGAGGCGTTCTCCAGAACCTCGATCAGGCTGCTCCCCGACCGCTTTGCACGGTTGGGGAGTTCTGTGTGGAGTCCTTCGGTGGGGCAGGGCGGTGTCACTTGCCGGCGCTTGCCGGTTGGTGGGGCCCGGGCTCACACGACCCAGAACACACGCTTCGAAACCGCCGGCCCGGCCGGCATCCGCCTCGGTTGCGTATATTCAATCCGCCCTTGGCGTTCCTTACTTCTTCTCTCTCTCTCGAACCTCAGACTCGCGTGAGCACCATCGTACTCGACCAGCAGAAGTTTCTCTCGGCCGCTCCTCGCGTGCACCTGGAAAAGGCGTTTCATACGCCGTTCAAGAACGTGGTTGCCACCGCGCGGACCTGTTATTCGGGCAAGGGCATCGTAGCCGACGATACGGTGCAGCTCGAGATGTTCCCCGAAAGCCGCGATACGCAGATCGTGCGGAGCATCTACGAGGCGGGGCATCACACCACGTTCCAGCACGCGCAGTTCCAGTTCACGCTCGACAACGTCTCCAGGCATTTCATCTGGTCGTTCCTGCACCAGCACCCGTTTTATAACTCGGAACAGGTGTCGCAGCGTTATGTGCGTGTAAAGCCGGGCATGGTGGCCACTCCGCCAATGGAAGGTGAGGCGCTGGCGCTGTACGAGCGGACGGTGGAGTATCAGCACGCCAGCTACAAGGAGCTGATCGAGCTTCTGGAGGCGCCCGCCACCGACGCCTATTACCGACGCTTCCCGTACCGGCGCAAGTACCCGGAGAAGTACATCAAGGATATTCGCAAGCGCTCGCAGGAGATCGCCCGCTACGTGCTGCCGGTGGCAACGTTCGCCTACATGTACCACACGGTTTCCGGGCTTACGTTGCTGCGGTACTGGCGGTTGAGCGAGATGTTCGATACCTCGCTTGAGCAGCGGCTTGTGATTGGCGAGATGGTGCGCGAGATGCTGCGCCACGACCCGAACTACCGTATCGTGCTGGAGGACCCCATCCCCATCGAGGAGACGCCGGAGTATCGTGCCTTTGCCGAATATCATGCCGGCGGCACGCCCAGCGGCGCCTTTGCCCGGCGGTTCGATGCAGGCCTGGATGGGTATACCTCGAAGCTGGTGGATTACAAGGCGAATGCCGAGCAGGTGATGGCCGAATCGGTGCGCGAGATGCTGGGGCTGCTGCCGGAGCAACTCTCCGATGCCGACGCGATTGCCCTGGTGCTGAACCCGGCGCATAACCGTGTGCTGGGCGAGAACCTGACGCTGACCACACATGCCAAACTGTCGCGCGCGATGCATCATCCGCACTACACGTTCCGGCGCAAGCTTTCGCACACGGCCGACTCGCAGGACCAGCGTCACCGTATGACTCCCGCCTCGCGGCCGATACTGGCGGCGCAGCTATCCGACGATCCCGATTTCATCACTCCGGACCTGGTCAGGCACAGCGATGCGGCGCTTGCCAAATACAACGAGGTGATGGAGCGAAGCTGGGACGCGATTGTGCGGTTGAAAGCGTACGGCGTGTCCACGGAGTTCGCGCATTACCTGTTACCAAACGCGGTCTCGATCCGTTACACCGAATCGAGCGATCTGTTGAACCTGCATCACAAGCTGCGCATGCGGCTGTGTTATAACGCGCAGGAGGAGATCTGGCGTGCGTCGGTGGACGAGGCCAAGCAGATTCGGGCTGTTCATCCGCGCATCGGCGCCTGGCTGCTTCCGCCGTGCGGTGTGCGGAACCTGGCCGGCACGCGCCCCACGTGCCCCGAAGGGGAGCGCTTCTGCGGCGAGAAGGTGTGGAAGATTGACCTTGAGCAGTACGAGCGCATCATCTGATCGCGTGTGTACTGCGCCCAGTGACCCGTGCCTCATCAGTGGTGATGATCGATGAACGTATTTGCCGCACAGTTCCATACCAACGGGCAACCGGCAAGCGTGCGATCGTTGTACGACATGATTGGGGCGTGTCCGCTGGTTGCCGATGCCGTTGTTGACCAGTGGTGCCACGCCGGCACGGGCCTGGCGCAGGCCGGCGAGCCGGTTGCCGTTGTGCGCGCCGGAACCGCCGCCGACGGCGCCATCCTTGTGGCGGTTGGCGATGTTCGGCTGGACAATCCCGATGAGCTGGTGGCGGCGCTGGGCGGCGATGTGGGGCTGGCGGCACGGCAGTCGGACCTGCACCTCGTGCTTGTCGCGTACCGATGCTGGGGCGAGCAATGTGTTGAGCGTCTTCACGGTGATTTTGCCGTTGTGATCCACGACGGCGTTTCGGGCAAGCTGTTCGCGGCCCGTGATCGCGCAGGGGTGAAGCCCCTGTATTACGCTGCTGGCCCGGGGTTCTTCGCTGCCTCGACGTCCATGTTTGCATTGGAAACGTTGCGGCCGGTGAGCCAGGCCGTGGACGATGCCTGGGTGGGAGATTATCTGGCCGGGATCTTTGCTGATGCCGCGGCCACGTTTCGTGCGGATATCCGCCGGCTTCCGCCGGCTCATGCCATCACAATTACGCCCGGTGGGCAGCATATACGGCGCTATGCGCGCCTGGGTGAACGTCCGGTGGTCGTGCCTGGTTCGGATGCGGAGTGCATCGAGGCGTTTGCCGCGTTGTTTGCCGACGCAGTAAAATCGCGCATGCGGCCAACCGGGCAGGCGGGCGGGGCCGTGGCCGCTGCGCTGAGTGGCGGCCTGGATTCCTCGTCGGTTGCCATGATGGCCCAACGGGCGTTGCCCGCCAATCAAAGGCTTGCAACGTACTCGGCCGTAATCGATTATGTGCCGGAATCGAACGAGCGGGCCTATGCCGAGCAGGTGGTTGCCGCGGGCCACTTCGAAGCGCTGATGGTGCCGGCCGATGGGCTTGCTCCGCTCGCCGACGGCGAGTTCAGGGCGCTGCATGCCCAGCCATTTTATTCGCCGAATCTGTTCGTGCACTGGGCGCTGTTCAAGACCGCTGCCGCCGCCGGCCGGGATATCTGGCTCGACGGGCTCGACGGCGACACCACCGTATCGCACGGGATGACGTATCCGTTGGAGCTGGCCCGATCGTTTCACCTTGGGGCGCTGCAACGTGAGCTGGCCGGCATTGCGCGAAACGTCGGCCACGGGTCGGCACTACGTTCCTTCCGCCGTCTCGTGCTGCAGCCGATGTTCGCGGGCGTGCATGCGTTCGCCGATCGCGCTCGCGGCCGGCGGCCGTGGGGGCAGATGCCCATTGCCGATGTGTTCGCGCGGGCGTCCGGGCTTGGCGATCGGCTGGTAGCCTACGAACGCGAATCGCGCCGGCCGCGCGGCGAGCGGGCCGACCATCTGCGGAGGTTGGAGTGGGCGCTGCATCCGTTCGTGCTGGAGACGTTGCATGCGTGCGCGGCCCCGCTGGGCATCGAGCCGCGGTATCCGTTCTACGACTGGCGGCTGATGGAGTTCTGCCTGGCGATGCCCCCAACGATGAAGCTGCGCGACGGCTGGAGCCGGTGGATCCTGCGCCAGGCGATGAGCGGGATGTTGCCGCGTGACGTTGCATGGCGGCGCACGAAGGGCAACCCCGGCGCGAACTTCGTGGCGGCGTTGCGCACGTTCGAGGGTGCCACCCTTGCCGCGATGGCCGAGCGGCCCGCCGGGCTTGCGGCCTATGTGGACGTGCCACGCCTGCGGTTGATGGTTCAGGAGTTTGGCGCGGGCAGTGCGGGCGAGCGGCATGCGATGGCATTGTGGAAGTGCCTTACACTGTGGCCCTGGCTTCGCGATTCCTGAACGATAGGCGTGGAGAACAGGACAGGGGGAAGCGAGGCATTGGCGAAGAACGCGCAGGGAGATTTTCAGAATGTTAAAATCAAGTCTGGGCTTTGGATCTGATCCCGTTTCGCGTATATTTGCCAGCTCTTCACGATAAACGGCCTCTTATCGTGATGAATACGGGCAGATGGCCGAGTGGTTAAAGGCGACAGACTGTAAATCTGTTCTCTCACGAGTTCGGAGGTTCGAATCCTTCTCTGCCCACTCCGATCCTGCTACGGCAGGCTGCAGAGCGCTCTTTCTCATATCCGATCTTTCAATCGGAGCTACGTTACGTCGCCGATCGTTTCTCTTAGGTCGGCGCTACCGCTTGGAGCATCCGCCATATCGCACGATATGCGCGTGATGCCGCGTCGATTCGGCATGCGGGAGTTGCTCGTTGAGAAGATGTTGGCTGTCCGGCGCTATCCTGAATACGGCGCACTCCGTTGATCCGTTGACGTGGAGTACATCGTGAATGGAGCGGCGGCACGTCAATCCCCATCTTTCTCGCCGCGCGTATTCACCGCATTCGATACCGTTCCAGGTTTACAATTCAGGCTCACGTAGCTCAGTTGGTAGAGCACGTCCTTGGTAAGGACGAGGTCACCGGTTCAATCCCGGTCGTGAGCTCCATCCGCATTATTGGGTAATGCCCCGGCATTGTCCAGTGAGGCGGTCTCCGATTGATGATCGCGGGAGTAACTCAGTTGGTAGAGTCACAGCCTTCCAAGCTGTTGGTCGCGGGTTCGAGTCCCGTCTCCCGCTCACGTGTATCTGTGTGATCGTAGCCCGATCAGATCCCTCGGGGTGCCCCCAGTTGGGGCTCCTCGGGGATCATCAAATAATCGAACTCATTTCCCGACGAACGTCATGCGCGATATCATCACGCTGGAATGCACCGAGTGCAAGCGTCGTAACTATACGACCGACAAGAACAAGAAGAAGCAGTCGGGCCGAGTGGAGTACCTGAAGTTCTGCAAGTGGGACAACAAGCGTACGATCCACAAGGAAACGAAGTAACGTTGTGCGTTACGAGTTATGTGTGATGCGTTCAAGGCGCATGCATGCATGACTCATCACGCGGAACGCATAACGGATCACACGGGCGTAGCTCAACTGGCAGAGCGACGGTCTCCAAAACCGTAGGTTGCGGGTTCGATTCCTGCCGCCCGTGCAACGTAGCAGAGAGTTAGGATAGTCCCGGAAACAATCCCGGGAATGGTTGTGGTGCGGCGTTCCACGATCAGTTTCGGACATGGCAATTTGGAGTGGGAAGGGGGGAGTAACGTGGGGCGGTCAATCCTGAGGCGTTTGCCGTTTACGCAAGCGCTTTCTCATCCTCGGCGAACCTTATGAAGCAAAATATCGGCGGTTTCGTGCGTGAGGTCGGGAACGAAATGAAGAAGGTCTCCTGGCCGAAGAAGGAGCAGCTTCAGGAGTCGACGATCATCACGATTGTCACCTGTGCAATCATCTCCATCTTCGTGTACGTGGTCGACCTCGCCTTCACGTGGCTGTTCGGCCTGATGTTCTAATCTCCGCCGTGAAGCAATCGGTGAGGAAGTAACTGAGGAACGAGCATGGTAACTGGCGAGCACACAATCCAGACACGGTGGTACGCGATTCGTACCTATTCGGGGCACGAAGCGCGGGTAAAGCAGTTGCTGGAGAGCGAGGTAACACGCCTCGGGCTCAGCGAATATGTTCCCACGGTTCTGATTCCCCTCGAAAAGGTATACGAGGTGCGCGATGGCAAGAAGCGCACCCGACAGAAGAACTTCCTGCCGGGATATGTGCTTGTTGAAGCGATCCTCAACAAGCGCGTCAAGGACCTGATTCAGAATACGCCTTCGGTGATCAACTTCGTTGGCACCAAGACCGAACCGGCGCCGCTTCAGCCGGACGAGATCAGCCGCATCCTGAATCGCATCGAGGAGCGGAAGCACGTTGAGACCATCGTTGAATCGTTCCGCGAGGGCGATCCGGTGAAGGTGATCGACGGCCCGTTCAACAACTTCTCCGGCTTTGTCCGCG
>CBHYLN010000100.1:0-18738 GCA_966128725.1 uncultured bacterium
TGCCACGTCAACCGTGACCACGAGAACATGCTGCGGACCTTACGATACAGGCAGATCGATGCGAGCCTTACGACGTCGAGACGGCCCATCTATGATGTTCGATGCAGCGGTGATTACTTGCTCGCACAGCGACTTGCAACCCTGGTCGCTGATCGCGCCATGGGCGACACCATCATCACTACCTGGAATACCCCATCGATGGCCGATCACAACAACTAGCGGGCGTTTCCACGGTGACGTATCGATAAAGGATGGCCAGGCACCATGCAACGAGCCTTACGACGCGGACAGATCGACGATGCCCGATGCCGCGCGGTGAGAGCACAGACTCGGAAGACGTGCTCAGGTCGGTTCGTAGACGTCGTGCGTCGCCCCCCTCAGCAGCAAGCAGCCGCACACGACTGGCGGGCTGAGCTTCGTGGTTCCGCCGTGCCATGGGAGCACGCGCTATCTCTACACCTAGCGAACCCGTTATCACAGCAAACCGTTTGTGTGATTCGCGGGTGTGTTGACCGGTGCCACGTCGATACGAATGGCAAGCCCCTACATAACGAACCCAAAGGCATAGGTGTATCGATGATGCATCATACAGCGGTAATTACTGGCTCGCACGGCAACAGTCAGCCCTGTTAGCGACTCGCCAACAGGTAGCATACCACCGTTCGAAGCCGCGGCCGAGGGCCTGGCCACGATGTTAGGCGCAGGTATCTGCCCGCGCCTAACACTTACGTCAGTACCCCCTCGAAAACAAGGACAGGGGTATTATCGCACCACAACCACGCGACGAGAATCCATCTCACCGCCAACGTGCATGGAAACGTAATACGTGCCGGCCGCGAAATCGCTCAGGTCCACGGTTACGCGATGATCGCCGGCATCCAGCAGACCAACGCCCAGTTTCCGCAGCTCCCGGCCGGTGAGGTCGCGAACACTGAGCCAGAGGTCGGCCGGGCGAACCAGGGTGACGCCGACATCAAACCGGCCACGTGTTGGATTGGGCACAGCCTCGCCCATTGTGAAGCTCCACGGACGCAAAGGAGTTTCGGCACCCACATCACCACAGAAACGGGTGCGCTGTATGCAGCAGATCAATACCGAATCCACCATGGTGCAGGTTTCCTCAACGAAACTTACACCGCCGCCGCCCATGGTGACATCGAATGTCCCAAGCGAGTCGCCAGCAGCAACAAACGGGCCACGGAACAGAATGCCGGGAATCGATCTTGATTGAGGCATGATCGCCCACCCCGCCGGCGCGGCTGAGCGGGAGGAATCCACCCATCCATATGGCGTCGACGGCCTGAATAGCTGCAGCGGTCTGACACGGAATCCGTTAACGGGAATTGACGGTTCTGATCTGTTTACGATCGCATACTTGACAAGGCATGCATCACTGGGAACCAATTGATCGGACACGGTCACAATCGCCGGGCACTCAGTCAGTGTGCCGGTAGCCAGCAGGCGCACAGTATCGCCGCATATAAGCGTATCTCCCGCATACGTACGCCAGGCCAACGGAATAGTGGCGGGACGATTCTTGCCAGGCAATTGCAGGCATATCTGGAAGTCGGGCGAATCACCGCCGGCCGCGATACTGCCATCAAGCAGGTCAAGGTCGAAGCTCGGGAAGGACGGTGTGCCCACCCGCCACGTTCCCGCCTGGGCAAGGCTGATGATCGCAATCGACGGATCCGCATCGAACCGGATATGGTTCACCGTCCTGCCGCGTGCGTTCCTGTTGCGAACGCGCACGGAGAAACATGCCATTGTGGAATCATCCGGCGGTGCCAGCTCGGCCGCGACCACTTCGTCGCAGGCAACGGTTACATCCGCGTTTACCGGAAGGATGGCGCCGCACTCCGGACCGCCGATGTGCACGGCGCTCCAGGTAAGCGCCAACGGGTCGTGCATCGCCGTATCGCCCGTGGATACACAGATGCTGAAACCGGAAGCAGTGCCGCCGGCCGGAACAATACCGCCCACGAACAGAACCGAGTCACCACTGCTTGCGGACACGCGCCACGGCGAAACGGCATTGGCCGAAAGAATGCGCCGGGCAGTGCCGGGGTTGGAGACCTTGACCAACAGACGCGCTATCTGATCGCGGCGCGAGTTCCTGTTCTTCAGCGTCAGATAGATGCAGCGGCTTGCTGCCGGAATTGTGGAGTCCACCCGCGCAGTGAGCGTGTCGCAGTTCAGCAAAGGGCGCTGGAACACGAACGAGCCGGTACCACGGCACACAGGGATATCGCCGGCGTGGGTGTACCATGTGTAGCGGACGGTATCGGTAGCGCTCAGGCCGTTAAACAACACGATGCGCTGAAGCAACGCACTATCGCCCGGCTCAAGCTGGCCGGAGTAACTGACAATCAGTGAGTCCGCGCCCACGGTTGTCGCAGTCCAGCCGATCGGAACGCTCGGAAGCGAATCGATCACCACGCCCGGTGTGGTAAACCGCAGCGTCACCTTGTTCAGCTCGGAGGCCGGCTGGTGCAGGTTCCTGGCCAGCAGGTCCACCGCGCATCCGCGTGCGGCAGGCACGGGCGTGCCAAGGCGAATCACGCTGTCGGGACGGGAAAGCCCGAATCGCACGTCGGCGGTATCGTAGCAGATCTGGTCGCCGAAATTCGAGGTCCACCACTCGATACGCACCAGCGAATCAGCCTTCGCGCTGTCGATCTTCACACGGAAGCCCTCGACGAACTGGTTGAAATCCAGCGGCTTGGTGCTCGTGAAGAAGTAGATGGAATCCGTCTTCACCTTCAGCCGCACCCAGTCCGCAGGCAGACTTTGCACGGCCGTGTTCAGCCTGATACCCGGCGTCACCGGATGCAGATTGAGGCCGTTGATCAGCCTGCCGGTCCCATTCCCGGCGCTCAAATCGATATCGATCATGTTGACGAACTGGCTGGGAATAACCTTGAAGAACGCTTCATCACAATTCCCCTTCCGACCACAGTAGGCCAGCGTGTCCGCGCTGACAAGCGAATCCAGCGTGTGGGTTTCCCACACCAGCTTGAATACGCCGGTGTCGGCAATACACACGCGGAAACCGCTGATGCTGGTGTTGGGGCGGATCTCGGCGGCGGCTGTGTTGGCCGTCCAGGTAACGGATTTCGAGGTCTGCGAAACCAGCGCCCAGTTGAACGCCGATTGCGTAAAGCCGGGCATGAAGGTCGCGCGCCCACTGATGATGCGAAGTCGGAAGTCGGATATTCGCAGCGTACTGTCCGGTTGGCGATTGCGTACCTCGATATCGAAGCAGTTGATGTAGGTGCCGCTGGGAGTCTGAAGCAGGAACACGGAGTCGCGCTGGCTGCTTTGCGCGTGCGCCGTCGCAGCCGCCGCAAGGAGCATCACCGCCAACAACAGGAACCGACGGAAAGAACGTTGCATGGGTACCATGGGTCTAGGGGTCGCGAGCAGGTAGAACATATCGGGAAAACACCGGTCGGTAAGATAGGTTACCCATCGGGCAGGACCAATGCGTTAGCAACGATGTGGCGGCCCCTGATCAGGCGGCACGTGGCGACACAATCAGGTGCGTGGCGATGTGTGGATGGATGACATCCCGGACAATGCTGGCACATGCATGTTTCCACGACGGCGCGTTGATCGCTATGTTTGCCGCTCCGTAAACGGTACGCATTTCGCGTGTGGACATCCGCACATCGACTTTCGTTCCCCACGAACTCCATCTCTCGGACATCATGCAACGACTCGATTCCCGTACGATTCTCGTAACCGGCGCCACATCCGGCATCGGCGAGGCATGCGCCCGCCTGTTCGCGCAACACGGCGCTCGCGTGTTGATCTGCGGCCGCCGTGCCGACAGGTTGGCTCAGGTGCACGCAACGCTCCTTGCTTCCGGCGCCGAGGCACACTGGTTCGCGTTGGATGTGCGAAACCAACGCGATGTGGCGGCTGCAATCGCGGCATTGCCCGAGGCCTGGCAGACGATTGATGTGCTGGTGAACAACGCCGGGCTCAGCCGGGGGCTGGATCCGGTGCAGGACGGCAATCTTCAGGATTGGGAGGAGATGATCGACACCAATCTCAAAGGACTGTTGTATGTGTCACGAGCCGTGCTGCCGTCGATGGTGGCCAGAGGCAGCGGGCACGTGATCAACATCGGCTCGATAGCCGGCCACGAGGTATATCCCAAGGGTAATGTGTATTGCGCCACGAAACATGCCGTGGCCGCGCTCACCAAGGGCATGCAGCTTGACCTGCTTGGCACTGGCGTACGCGTTACAACGGTGGACCCCGGCATGGTGGAAACGGAGTTCTCGATGGTGCGCTTCCACGGCGATACCAATCGTGCAAGCGCCGTGTACAACGGCCTGGTACCGCTTACGCCGGATGATGTTGCCGACGCCGTGCTTTACTGCGCCACGCGGCCAGCGCACGTGAGCGTTCACGAGATGGTACTGATGCCCAGCGCGCAGGCATCGGCCACGATGGCGCACCGCACAACCTCGTGATCGACACGATTGTACGGATTCGAGCGCGGTAAAAGCCCGGGCGCTATCTCCCCTCACCCGGGCCGATGCGGCGATAGCGCCTGCTGTACTTATGCGTAGCCGAACGGATTCGATGTGGTCGCAGAACCGGCGTTGCCGGCGCCGAGATCGGGCGGCGCATCGAGAACCGCCTTGCGGGCTGCTTTGATGTCGTCCTGCAGATCGGGATCGTTGATGGAGTCCAACAACGGTAACCGGACGCGCAGGGGATCGGGCGTGCCGTTGGTGAGCGTTACCGTATAACAGAAACCCCGCACCGCAACCGCCCGCAATTCCGGATTCCCGCCGTTGCCAACCTGCTGCTCAAAAAAGCGGCCGATGTGTTCGTACGTGGCCAGCGTTCCCATGTCCGATAAGATGTTCAGAATGTCCTCGGCCACCTGAGGATCGGTATCGTTATCCAGATGCCGCGCCAGCGCATCGCCGGCAGCGTCGCCATACGGCATCAACTCATGGCCGGCACCATAGTCTCCGGCAAGCAACTGCTCCACCAGGGCATTGATCTGTTCGCTGTTACCGGCGCCGAACAACGCGTTAACAAACCGTGCCATGCGCGTCTCAGCCAGATATGGTTGCGCGAATTCATCGCGCAGTTCCACAATCACCGTTGCCAGCGATCGGTCGTACGCACCGCGATGCCACGGCCGAAGTGTAACCTCGATTGTTGCAGGGGCCTCGGCATCATCCTGTTCCGCGCCGCCGTCATCAGCGCCCTCACCATCAACGCCTGATGCATCGACGCCTGAGGCATCATCATCGCTCTGTACATCCGTTGCATCTTCCTCGTATTCGCCTTCAACCTCCTCGTACTCATCATCAACATCCTCGTACTCACGATCGTCATTCACCGCCGCGGTGCGCAGGGCATCGCGGAGAAGGCCCTGCCGCATCAACTGCTCGGTGGTACCATGCATCCAGATCGTATATCCAAGCAGTTCGTTATCCGTCACGGGCGCCTTGCCCACGCGCACCATGGCGCTTTGGTCCACACCACGAACCATCAGGGCCACGTTGTCCAACGCAATGTCCAACATCGCGGGATCGGCATCGCTGAACGCCGCCCGCACCGACTCCTCCTCGTTGTACGGATCAATCGTCACCTCGCGCACAACGTCCAGCACCACCATGTGGTAGTTATCGTAGGTAGCAAGGGTATCGATGCGCACCAGATGCGCAAGGCCATACCAATTGCCGTGGATCGGAAAGGCGAGCAGATCACCTTCAGCAAGCGACTCGTCGAACATGGCGATATCCTGTTAGCGTTGTTGGTATCTGGGGGAACATTCTCGCGGAGTACGGGACAGCAACCACGACGGCCATCATTGCAGAATAGGCAGGATGCCATCCACTCCATCATCAGCCGATGCCTCATCCTCGGCGATATCGTCGGCCGCATCGCCGTCATCAAATTCGGCATCGTCGTCGCCCGTGATCTCGTCGTCGTCCAGAAGCTGAACGTCATCCAACTCGTCGGGCAATGGCGCGGCGGCATCCAGCGCCTCGGCGCCGCCTGTGGCTTCATCGGCTGCCGCTGGCGCATCGTCCGGTTGTGCCAGGAAATAGTCGAATACGTTCTGCCCGGTTTTCGGCCCAAGCTCTGCCTGCAGCTCCTCAAGCGAGGCCTGCTTCACACCTCGAACCGAGCCGAACTTCTCGAAGATACGAGCGGCGGTCTTGGCCCCGATGCCGGCAATGTTGGTAAGCTCGGTTTGCAGCAGCCGGCGGCTTCGCAGCGTTCGGTGAAACGTAATGGCAAAGCGGTGCGCCTCATCGCGTATGTGTTGCAGTAACCGCAGGCTGCTGGACGACTTGGGCAACAGAAGCGTATCGCGTTGGTTGGGAACCACAATCTCCTCCAGCCGCTTGGCCAGGCCAATCAGGGGAATGTGTTCCAGGCCCAGCTCGGTCATCACCTCCATGGCCGCGCCAACCTGCCCCTTCCCGCCGTCGATCACCACCAGATCCGGAAGCGCCAGGCCATCCTGCAACACCCGGGCATATCGGCGGCCCACCACCTCCTTCATCGTGGCGAAGTCGTTCGCGCCCTCCACGGTACGCACCTTGTATTTGCGATATTCGCTGCGTCGTGGCCGCCCGTCAACAAAACACACCATCGAGGAAACTGGATCGGTGCCCTGGATATTCGAGTTGTCGAAACACTCGATGCGGCGTGGCGGATTCTTCAAGCGCAGATCGCGCTGCAGGCTTTGCACGGCACGCGGCACCATGTCCGAGCGTTTCATGCGTTGCAGCTTCAGCTCATCCAGCAGGAACTTGGCGTTGGTTTGCGCCATCGTCACCAGCTTCTGCTTGTCGCCGATTTTAGGCACCACCAACTGCACCCGCCCCTCGCCTCGTTTGTCGGTCAGGAAGCGCTGTATCAGCTCGAAGTCCTCCCCAAGTTCCAATGGCAGGAAGATTTCCTCAGGAACAGAATCGGCCGCGATGTAATGGCGTTCGATGATGCTCTCCAGCACCTCCTCGCCGGGCATCTCCAGCACACCGCTCATGTAGTAATGTTGCCGGCCGGTCAGCTTGCCGTCGCGCACCTTGAAGATCACAGCGCAGGCATCGTCATCCTCAACGGCAAATGCGATCACGTCGCGGTCGGCAAGGTCCTCGGTGACCATCTTCTGCTTGCCGGAGTACTCGCGCAGCTTCTGAAGTCGGTTGCGCATCGCGGCCGCCTCCTCGAAGCGCATCGCCTCGGCAAGGTTCACCATGTCCTGCTCCAGCGTTCGCTCCAGGCCGCGTGTTTTCCCGTTCAGCACCTGTACAACCTGCCGTAGCATCTCGGCGTAATGCTCGCGACCAACGTACCCCTCGCACGGCCCCTCGCACTTGCCGATATGGTAGTCCAGGCACACCTTGAACTTTCGGGCCGCGATGGATTCCTCGGTAAGGTTCAGGTCGCACGAACGAATCGGGAAGATGGAACGAAGCGTCTTCAACAGGTAGCGAACGTACTTGGCATCGGTGTACGGACCGAAGTAGCGGCTGCCGTCGCGGATCACCTTTCGTGTGGCGAACACGCGCGGGAAGGGTTCGTTGGTTACGCGGATGTAGGGATAGGACTTGTCGTCGCGCAACATGATGTTGTAGCGCGGACGCAGCTTCTTGATCAGCGTATCCTCGAGGATCAACGCCTCGACATCGGAGTCGGTGACGATCACCTCCATGTCCACAATCTTCCGCACCAATGCCGTGGTTTTGGCATCGCGCGGCCGGCCCTGCTGGAAGTAGCTGCGCACGCGGTTGCGCAGATTCTTGGCCTTGCCAACATAGATCACACGCCCTTCACGATCGCGGTACTGGTAGATACCGGGATCGGTGGGGAGATTGTCCAGCTTTTCGCGAAGCGTAAGCGGAATCAGCAGTTCGCCGGATTCCTCGCCGGCATTCGCGGCATCGCCAACCGAAGCGCCGGCGGGTGTCTGTTCGTCCAAGTCGTGCATAGGGGTTGTGCCATCAACAGGCGGAAGCCTCAACTTACGCAACCACACGAAGATGCACGCCGAGTCTCTTATGCGCCACCATCCAACAACACCGAACGCACCATCGCGACCTCACGCACGGAGTGCGTTACGCGTTGTTCGTGCACGCTGGTGCCCAGCGGCCCCCACATGGCATGTTCGCGCGGCAACATCTCCACACGGCAGCGTGCCAGCAACCAGGCCAACGTGGACTCGGCTCCGCAATTCGCGTTAACGCCGTGCCGGCACAGCCCGTCGAAGCAGCCGCCGCTGTCGGCATCATACAGCCACGCGCTGGAATCATTGCGACCGGCGAACCATTCGATTCCGCTTGCCACATGATCGATCCACGCGGCATCCTCGGTTACAGCATAGGCCTCGGCCGAGGCCAGCACAATGGCGCAGGCATCCAGCGGTTGCTGGTCGAACTGTGCACGCGTTTCACCGCGGGTCATCCACCCTTCGCTGCCAATCAGCGAAAGATGTCCGTCGGCAGCGGTCAGCAAGGTGGTCAACCATCGCAGCGATCGCAGCCCGGTAGCACGCATGGCCTCGTTGTTCAATCGGCGCGCGGCAACCAGCAGTCCCAGTGGAAGGATCGCATTATCGTAGGTAAGGTAATGTTCCGGCCAATGCCATCGCGCAACGTCGTCGTTGGCAAGGGTAAAGCAATTCTCCAGCCGGTTGGCCAACTCATGCATCCTATCGGCAATGCTCTGCGATGCCGGATGGCGGTTCAGATAGGCATCGAGGCCAAGGATGGCATACGCCCATGCGCGCGGCGAAGTACATGATTCGGTTGCGGGCACGGCGCGGTGCAGCAGCCAGGCCGCGGCATCACGCTGTCCCACACCCGGTGCAATGGCGGCGGCCACGCCCGCACCCCACAATGCGCGGCCCTGGGCATCATCACTGCCGCTGGCTTCGGTCCATCGGCGGTCGTACGTCAGGAAATTCCGGAACCGGCCGGTGTCCTCGTTGAACGCATGGTTCAGAAACGCCAGATACGTGGATACAGCGGGACCCAGATCAGGGCCGGCAAGGCCAATCTGATTTCCCCAACAGACGGCGACCAGCGCACGCGCGTTATCGTCGGTGCAATATCCATGATCGCGGTGTGGTATCGAAAATCGAGCATGCTGTAATACCCCGGTATCGTCGGTTAATACCCGAAGATGGCGCAGGTTGAGCGCCGGTAGTTTATAGGCAAGGTCTCGAAGTTGGTCGGTATCGAGCAGGACGGACATTGGGTTGTTTCCATTTGCCATCGTTGGCGGTACGGATCGCGGCACGGGAAGCACACTGCTACCACGCGCCTGTTTGTTTGGTCAGCCGCTCCAGCAGGTCGGCAACGGGTATCGTGGCAATGCCGGAGAACGAATCGGAGATGGCATAGGGAATCACGAGCACGTCATTGTGAATCATTGCGCCACAGGTATACACCACATTGGGCACGTATCCTTCGCGCTCCTCGGTGTTCGGCGCCAGCAGCGGCTGCTGCAGTCGGCCAATGATGATCGAGGGATCGTCCAGATCCAGAAGCGTGCAACCAATACAGTACTTCCGCATCGCCCCAACACCATGCGTAAGCACAAGCCAGCCGGCGGAGGTCTCGATCGGCGAGCCGTTGTTGCCGATCTGGATGAACTCCCACGGCATCAGCGGTGTCTGCAACAGAATGGGCGCGTACCAGAAATGCAGGTGGTCCGAAAACATGATATAGAGGTTCTCACCGTCCTGCCGTCCCAGCATCGCATACTTGCCATTGATGCGCCGAGGGAACAGCGCCATCCCCTTGTCGTGTACGGCTTTCCCGTTCAGTGTCAGCACCTTGAAGGTCATGAAATCGCGGGTCTCGATAAGCTGCGGAAGGATGCGGAAACCATTATAGGCCGTATATGTGGCGTAGTAGGTGACCGCGCCATCGTCCTCCACGAAGCGAACGAATCGTGCATCCTCGATGCCACGGCTCTCGTTTTCCGACACCGGGAACAGCACCCGTTCGGAAATCCCATGTTCCACCGGAAACCGAACCACGTAGTTCGAGGTTGCCAGCCACAGCACCGCATTCACCGCCTCGTGTTGCGCGGTCCTTGGAAGAATTCGTGTGCGGTGGATCTCGACAATCCCGGCCTCCAACTCCGCAAGTGTGAATCGGTCGCCCAGCCGCGCCAGGATCGCGGCGCTCACCTCGTTGTCGGCACCTGCCTCGCGCAACGTCAGCTCGAACAGGTTTTTCTCGAAGAAACTGTCGATCATCACGGTGGGCATCTCGATGAACGGTGTGATCGGTTCGAAGTGAAACTCGCCATCAGCATCGATCATGCCTTCACGAAATTCCACCGACGAAATATGCCCTTCACCCGTGGCGCGAAAACTCATGATGAAACGCACGGCGCCCTTTGGAACGCCGCCCTGATCCGGATGCGGAACGATCGACGGGTTAAACATCGCCGCCGCGCTGATCGAATATTCGTGCGTGAAGAACGCGCCGATCAGAAGCTGGCGCTCGCGCGTGAGCATTGCGGTATCCGGCACGAAATGGGCAACATCGTTGTAGTGGCGAAGGATCGACTCGGTAAAGTGCCGATGCCGGTGGGCAAAGTCCGTGAAGATGGCGTCCAGCTGCTGCACAACCGCCTCCTGATCCAACGTCATTACACGGGCGATCACATTGCGGATGCGGGCCTCGCCGCCAGGCCTGAACGGGCGCATGATCACACGCGTGTGTTGCGGCCCTAAACGGTCGGCACGCCGTTTCAACGGCAGAGCGCCGGATGCAAGACTCAGCGGTTCAGCGCTCACAAGCATATCACGTTTCGTTAGGAAAAACGGGCAACCTTCGTGCCCACATTGTTCGATCGTCAGGGCCAGATGCGGATTATGACGTTGACGCCAACGCGGGTCGCGAATGGTGCAGGCATAGCTGAATCAGATCATCGATGCGGGCCGAACCAACACACATCACCGAGTCGGCCGCACCCCAGTAAATCCTCACTGTCCCGTCTGCCTGCGCTATCGCGCCGCATGTAAACACCACGTTGTCGACGTAGCCGGAAACCTCCCATGGATCCTCGGGTTGCAGGATCCAATCGTCGGCAACGCCAAGGATATGCGAAGGATCGTCCAACTGATGCAACGCAACACCCAGCCGATACACGGCCCCGCCCATCGTCTGGAACACGCCGTGGTAGATATGCAACCAACCCGCGGCTGTTTTGATGGGTGTGGCCCCCGGCCCCACCTTCATTTCGTCCCAGTGATATTGCAGCGGGCGCATCACGATCCGGGCATCGCCCCAGTGGACCAGATCGGGCGAGTAGCTGATCCAGATCGACCACGGCGCGATATCCGAATGGGGCCGCTCCAGCCGCGCATAACGCCCGCCGATCTTCTCGGGAAAGATGACAACGTTGCGATGGTCGGCAGTGGTAACAAGCGCCAGGCGCTCCACACTGCCAAAGTCGGTGGTCGCCGCAAGCGCAACGCGCACACCGTGGCGTGAATACGCACTGTAGGTAAGCAGGTACCGACCATCGATGCCGCAGATGCGCACATCCTCAACACCGTACTCCTCGTAGTCACGGAACGGGGCCACTGTTGCCGGCACCAGGAACGGCTGCGGGCGTACCACGAATCGGTAGCCATCGGCGCTATCGGCAATGCCGACGATTGAACGCCCGTTGCGGCAATGCGATCGGAACAGCATCACATATTCGTTGTTGTACAACGCTACCCCGGCATTGTGTACTGTGGCAACGGGATACGGAACATCGTGGCGGGTAAGGATTGGATTGCCGGGATGGCGCCGCACAACAGGATCGTTCACGGTGATACCTCGCGGGCAATCGCTGCGTTCGGGTGCGCCTCGCCAGCGACAGTTCGGGCCTGTGCCGCATCGGCGACGATGTGATGGTACAGCGTCGCGTAATCGGCGGCCATGCGCTGGGCGGTGAAACGTTGCTCCACCTCGGCACGGCAGGCAGCGCGATCGATAAGCGCGATCCGCGCAACGGCATCAACCGCCTCGGCAACATTCGCCACCAGAAAACCGGTGCGCTGGTGCGCAATCAGTTCTGGCATGCTGCCACGGTTGAACGCCACCACCGGCGTGCCACAGGCCATGGCCTCAACCACCGACAGGCCGAACGGCTCGTTGAAGTTGATCGGATGCAGCAGTGCCAACGCACCGCCAAGCAGCCCGTCGCGCCGCTCGGGGCCTACACTCCCAACGTACCGTACGGCAGCGCCATCGATATGCGGCGCAACCTCGCGCTCGTAGTAGCCGTGGTCCTGAATGATCCCGGCAATCACCAGGCGCAACCGGCAGGCGCGGGCAATTGCGATCGCCTCGGCCGTTCCCTTGTCCGGGTGGATCCGGCCAAAATAGACGAGGTATGGATCGGCCGCGGCTTGAGGCGCGAAACGAACGTTCGCCACGTCGATGCCATGGTAAATCGTGGCGGCGTAGTCCAGATCGGCAGCACGATCGGCGTTGCTGATTGCGACGTAGTTGGTGACGCCGTTGTATTTCCGGAACACCGGAAGGATTGCCGGTGAGGAAAAGCCGTGGATGGTAGTAACCACGGGCGTTGCAACCAGTTGGGTGTAGCTGAGCGGAAGAAAATCGAACTGATTGTGGATCACATCGAACTCATCGGCGTGCTCGAACACCTCGGAGATATGGAGGCACTCGCAGACCTTTGGAATCAACGAACGATCCTCCTCATAACCGGCGGGCACCGTGGCATGCAGCCGGCCAAGCGTACACGAATCGGCGGTGGCGAACAATGTCACGTCCATACCGTTGGTCACAAGCGCCTCGGTCAGCAACGACGTCATCCGTTCCCACGGACCATAGTGGCGCGGCGGCGTGCGCCACGCGATCGGAGCAAGCATTGCAACGCGCACGTCTGTTTTTCCTTGTTTGATGACACACATGCCGCGCCGTACTGCTGGCCGCGGGCATGCATACAACCACGAACCCTCAGCGACGATCGCTTGGGCGCAGGTCGAGTCCGGGAGCGCCGGTAAGCAGCAGCGCCTTGGGCCGAAGCGGCATCGGTATGTCGACACGTGATGCCGGGCGCAGTTCGGCGAAGAGTTTCATGTACGCGTCGGCAACACTGGCCCATCGCATTCCGCGCCCAAATTCAAATGCGTTACGGCGCATGCGGTCCCGCTTCTCGGTATTCTGAATCAGATCGATGATCGTGGTGGCCAACGACGTCGGCGAGGCAAACTCAACAAGTGCTCCGCGCCCGTTGGCCAACAGGTCACGCGCATACCAGTACGGCGTTGAAACCACCGCCTTCCCCATGCCCACCGCGTATGCCAGGGTGCCACTGGATATCTGTTCGCGATTGGGGTAGGGAGTTACATAGATGGTGCAGGCCCCGAGATAATCCCGAAGCTCGCTGTTGGAGAGGTAGTGGTTGTGAAATGTCACGTGGCCCGACAGCCCAAGCGCGGCTACGTTGGCTTCTAGCGCGTGCCGATAACTTTCCCCTTCGGCGGCGATCACAGCGGGATGCGTGGCACCAACAATCATGTACAGCGCCTCCGGATGCCGCGCAACAATAGCCGGCATCGCCTCGATCATCTCCTCGATCCCCTTGTTGCGCCCAATCAGCCCAAAGGTCATGATAACCATACGCCCGCCAACGCCCAGACGCTCGGCAAAAGCCGCGGGTTCGGCAAAGGGCACGTCCGGAATGCCGTGCGCAATCACGTGCACCTTGGCATCAGGCACGCCGTATTGTTCGCTCAGGATGCGCGTGGCGAATGGTGTCAGTACAACAACTGCGTCGGACGCATCTATCACTTGCCGAAGGCGCGTATGATACGCTGGTGTTGGATTCGATAGAACCGTGTGGAGCGTAGTTACCACGGGCTTGGTGATCGCCGCCAACAAATCGAGCAGATACCCACCCTCATCGCCGCCAAAAATTCCGAACTCATGTTGAACGGAAACAGCCTCCGCATCGGAGGCATTGATCGCGTTCGCAATCTTCCGATAGCCTGGGCGATCGTCGCGCGCCAGACAGCCGACCACCTCCACCGGAAAGCGATATCGGCCAGGTGAATCGCTTACAGCACAAACCGAAACCGACGCAGTTTCGTTGTGCGCGGCGATTGCTGTTACCAGATCGCGCGAGAATGTTGCAATCCCACACTGTTGTGGCGGATACGTCGTGATGCACATTACGTGCCGGCCCTTGCCGCCCTGCTTCGCATGATATCTCATGGAATCCCCCGCCTCATGGACGAATAGAACACGATTACCTCATCAGCGAACACGTGTGTGCGCCCAGGGTGGCGCACACGGTGGCCGGAGAATCAGTCCATCTCGTCGTGCCGAGCCTGTTGGGGACGCGGTCGTTATGGCGGTATTGCAGCCGGAGAGATCATCTCCAGTAATAGCCATGCCCCCAACAGGATACTGCTGTCAATCGCGGCTTTCACGGATTCCACACTGCAGAAACGGGATGGCCTGCACAAGGGCAGGCCATCCCGTTGATCACGGTCAAACACGGGCCAGGCAACGTTGCCCGGACCCACCACGCAGAAGCCAAAGGCGCTGGTTACGCGCCTTCGCCCGGACTGATCATCTCCTCAGGGCGCACCCAGGCATCAAACTGCTCATCGGTCAACAGGCCAAGCGCCAACGCCGCCTGGCGCAGAGTGGTGCCTTCCTTGTGAGCCTTCTTGGCAATGGCCGCGGCGTTATCGTAGCCAATGTGTGGGTTCAGCGCCGTAACCAGCATCAGCGAGTTCTCCAGATGCTTCTGGATGCCAATGGGGTTGGGCTCGATGCCCACCGCGCAGTGTTCGTTGAAGCTCTCGCATGCATCACCCAGCAGGCGCACGGAGTTCAGCAGATTGAAGATCATCAACGGCTTGAACACGTTCAGCTCGAAATTGCCGGACATGCCGCCAACATTGATGGCGACATCGTTGCCCATCACCTGCGAGCAGACCATGGTCATCGCCTCGGACTGCGTGGGGTTCACCTTGCCCGGCATGATCGAGCTGCCGGGCTCGTTCTCGGGAATCATGATCTCGCCGATGCCCGAACGTGGCCCGGATGCCAGCCAGCGCACATCATTCGCGATTTTCATCAACGAGCAGGCCAGCGTCTTCAACGCGCCGGACATGAACACGATTGCATCGTGCGCGGCAAGGGCCTCGAACTTGTTGGGGGCCGAACGGAACGGCAGGCCCGTGAGGTTGGCGATTGCCGCCGCGCTGCGCAGGGCGAACTCCGGATGTGTATTCAGACCGGTTCCCACCGCCGTGCCGCCCAGCGCCAGCTCCAGCAATCCATCCAGCGCGGCATTGACGCGCACGATATCATTATCAAGCTGCTGCACCCAGCCGGAAATCTCCTGGCCAAGCGTAAGCGGCGTGGCATCCATCAGGTGTGTGCGGCCAATCTTCACAACGTCACGAAACTGCTCGCTCTTGGCGCGCAGGGTATCGCGCAGCGCGGCCACACGCGGCAACAGATGGCGGGTAACCCGCTCGGCCGCCGCGATATGCATGGCAGTCGGGAAGGTGTCGTTGGATGACTGCGCCTTGTTGACATCGTCGTTGGGGTGCACGGGCTTCTTGGAGCCCAGCTCACCGCCGGCGATCTCGATCGCACGATTGGCGATCACCTCGTTGGCGTTCATGTTGGTCTGCGTGCCGCTTCCGGTTTGCCATACCACCAGCGGGAAATGTTCGTCCAGAAGGCCATCGATCACCTCGTCGGCCGCCTGGGAAATCAACGTGGCCTTATCGGCCGGAAGCAGGCCCAGTTCCTGATTGGTGAGCGCGGCGGCCTTTTTCAGAATGCCGAGCGCACGAATCATCTCGCGCGGGAAGCGGTCGCCGCCGATCTTGAAGTTCTGGAGTGAGCGCGCTGTCTGCGCGCCGTAATACCGATCGGAGGGGACCTGCATCTCCCCCATCGTGTCGCGTTCGATTCGGTAGGTCATGGCCGTGGATCAGATTTGGAACGATGTATCCTGCGTTTGCAGCGGGCAAATATCGCCAAGATGCCTGTATCCTGGCGTTACGAATTACGAATCGGGCCTGTGGGCTGGCAGCATCAGCAGTCGATCGTGCTGCCAATTGTTCGCGATCGGCCCGGTTGTGAAACAAGGCGGGACATTCTTCGCATACAGCGAACTGGCAACAGGGCCTGTCACGGCCTTCGGCGCTTCCTGCACGCCAACGACGCTACATGCCGGAATGCTGCCGATTGCCCGCGCGACATGCGTATCTTGGCCTCACGCAATACAATGGGAACCATGCCAGAGAACGGGCGACCACAGGGCCAGAATGATCGTTATCACACGGACGGAATCGGCGCATCGCTGATTCAGTTGGTGTCGGCGTTCGTGGAAACGATCGCCCGCAAGATGAGCACCGGACCCGATCGCCAGTCGCACATCGAAATCAAGCGTGCCGATAACACACCCGGCACCACACGCGCCGGGCGTGCCGAGATGCCGCAGGAAACCTGGAACGGCATCGGCATGCGGAAGTCGATCGCCGGGCACATCAACAATGGCCTGTGGAAACTGGAACGCGCGCGCCGGATGTCATCGGTTGGCCAACAGACCAGCAACGCGTTCAAGACGATATCGCTCACCAAACACGCGATCCGAAAGTTCCCCCGAAACGGCAAGCACATGGTGCAGAGCTACAGCCGTGTATTGCGCGATGCAAAGCGGCGCATCGGCGTGTTGTACACCGAGATCCGCCATACCGAACGCCACCTGCGCTCGTATAATCCACGCTCGCTGGATGCCGAGGTCTCGAATCTGGAATATCGGCTTAGCAACACGGAGCATACCAGCCGCCGAGCCGAACTGGAGATGATCCTTGAGGCTCGTCGCGATTTGCTGGCTTCGGTGCTGATGCTTGAGGACAAGCTGGCACGCCTTTGCGCGCAGCTTGGCTCGATAACCTCGGCACTGGAAGTGAACCATATTCGTGTTGTTGCTCTGGCTGGCCGTGCAGCGGGTTTCAGTGAGGGCGATCAGCTTGCACGCCGCATGCAGGATGCCAGCGAGCAATTGGCGTTGCTTGAGCAAAGCCTGCGCGAGCTGGACGAAGCCTGATTGGCACGTGCCTGCCGGATGATTTCACTACCGAAACCATCGGCGTACAATTTTGCTTTCGGTGATTGCGTTCGAGCACCCTATATTGTTCGCTGAGTCGTGTGCGGAGAGGTCCAACAGTCCAAACAGATTCGGCGTTTCACAATCCCCTGTTCTCCCCGACACCCTCGCAGTTCAAATTCCTTCAACAATCCGGACGCATGCCGCGGTGCATGGCTGTCAACGAGCGTACCCCCGTTGATGCCCGTCAGCAATGGTAATCGTGCAGGCGTGATCCGTTTGTTGTGAACGACAAATTCCCTGGTCCGGAGGTCCTTCTGATGAACCCACGCGTACTGCTTCGTACGGTGATGGCGCTGGCATTCATGCATGTGGCCGCAGCGCACGCATTAGCCCAATCCACAGGCCCCGAGTTGGGTGTGTATGCAGGTCTCGACATCGGCGGCACTGCCAGCACATCAAGCATTCAAACCGCGGCGCGCAACGGCATCGTGCTTGGTGGATCGCTCACCATCCCGATAGCTCCCCCGTTTCTGAAGCTCGGCATTGGCGCACAATACGTGAAGTCCGGGCTGACGCTTGGATTGGCGCCGGCACTGGGCTCGGCATCACCCACCGATATCTACAATGTGAACTATCTGGAAATCCCCGTGAACGTCCGGGTAGGTGTGGGCGGCGCGTTTCAGGTGTATGCGCTTGCAGGCACCAACGTTGGCACGTTGCTTACCGCAGCGCGGGAGGTTGAAGGCAATCAGGATGCCGGCGCCGGCGCATCCGGTGAGGATCTTACAAAGGTGCGCATTGCGCTGGAGTTTGGCGGCGGCGCTTCGTACGCACTTTCGAGCGCGGTATCGGTTTCGTTGGATGCGCGTTACGCATACACCGTGAACGAGCAATCGTACACATCGGCGGGCCTGACATCGCCCTCCACCTGGACGCCCCGCGATCTGAAGCTTACATCCGGCCTGCTGTTCCACCTGTAAGCCTGCATGCCGCGTGCTCGCGGAGCGTGTGCCTCCTGAGGCATGGGACCGGTTGCCGGCATATCAGCGGCGGATCAAACGATCGGCAGCATCCTCGCCGGTAACAACGGCGCCCTCCATGAATCCCTGCCATTCGGCCAGGTGTTCGCCGGCAAACAGCACGTTCCCATGCGGACGCGCCAGCACCGGACGCAGGCCGAACCACTGCCCCGGGCGGTACAGAGCATAGGCACCACCGGTCCAGACATCGCGTTGCCAGGCGTACGTGGCAATGCCCCTGGCAAGTTGCGGCGCGCGGCTGTCGACGGCACGCAGATCGTCGGTAATGATTTCCGTGCGGCGCGCGTTGGATTGCGCGGCCAGCACGTCGGCCTTTTCACCGATGGCGTAGCTGGTCAGGATTCCCTGCTGCGCACCGCCCTTGGCACGCTCATCGGTCTGCTCGCGCGTGCTGTGGAAATAGTAGTGCGATGTTCGGTCGCTGGTCAGGCTGAAATCCTTTGCGCCCCAGAAGCGTTCCGCGTACAGCACCGAGCTTTTCGCGATGCGCGCGTATTGAAGCTGGTCGGCGGCAGCGGCCTGGGCGGCCGGCAGTTGGGGATCGAAATGTATGTGCGACAGCATGCGCGCCGGGATTGTGCAGATG
>CBHYLN010000101.1:0-18592 GCA_966128725.1 uncultured bacterium
GTCATCGCCCATACGCTGCCTCGGCGGCGTCCGGTCCTCTCAGGTATCTGGTTGCCCCACAAAAGAACGGCCCGCCCCAACGAATCGGGACGGGCCGGTGTGCCCATCATCTCCTATAATGGGGCACGTTCTCTACGGACCAGTGATCTGATCCACGAGATTGTCGTTATCCCTCGGCGTGTTCGGGTTGGCGTTCTTCTCGCTCGATGGATAAATCCACCGCTTCGGCACACCAGCCTCACGCGTGGTTCCGGTACGGCGCTCGTCGGTGTACGACTGGCCTTCCAGGAACAGCTCCAGATACTTCTGCTTCAAGGCCTGTGCAATCAACGCATCCTTGTTGCCAACGCCCACGTTTGGCAGGCCCGCGCCAGTGCGAATGATGTTGATGGCATCGGCCGCCTTCGCGGGGTTGCCCACGCGAGCTTCGCATTCGGCGATGATGAGCACGGTTTCCTCGTACGACATCATCGGGAAATCATCGGCGAACTGCGAATACTTCTTCAGCCCGCTGATGTTGGTTGGATCCAGTTCCGACGCCGTGGCATTCGGCTCGTTGTGCGCGGCAAACCCCACGTACTGCGTGTCGGCGTTCATCGTGAAGTATTCGGCCAGGCGATTGTCGCCGGGCTCGCTCTTCAACGAGTCGATGAACGCCTTCTCCACGCGGATAGGCTCGCCCTCGTTGCCAACCCAGTGACCCCACGGCGACACCTCGTTCGGGTTGTCGCTGTACACGGCCATCAGGCTGGTTCCCGGCGTTGCAATGCCCTGGTTTGCCTCCGCCAGCGCTTCGGCATACTTCTTGACATGCAGATAATACCGGGCCTTCAGCGAATGGATCACCGCGATCCAGGTTGCGCCATCGCCGGCGAAGTTCAGATCCTGATCCAGCGGCGCGGAATTCGCCATGCGGGTCAGCGCATCGTCAAGCAGACGCTGCACCTCGGCATAGGCGTCGGCCTGCGACACGAACGTTGGCGCATTCAGCCCCTTGATAACAATCGGGATCGAGCCGTACATCGCCGCCAGCTCGCCGAACACCATTGCCTTGTAGGTCTCGGAAATGCCGATGAGGGTGTTGCGCACCTTCTCGTTATCGCCGCCGAACACCACCGTTGGCGCAATGGTCTCGATATCGTTGGCCAGCTTCACCGCGCGATACGCGTTCAGCCAGTTATCGTTGGTTGGCCCGTCCTCGTTCATCACGTACGCCGTCCAGGCCAGCGGCTGCACGCGGCCAACGCCGGTGCCGGCCATCTGCCACGACCATATGCTGTTCACACGCGAACGATCACCGGCATAGAAATCGCCGGCCACCGACTGCAACGCCACAAACACGCCAAGCATGCCGTCGCGCGACTTGATCTTGTCCTCGTTGATGCCGTTCGGCGAGTTGTTCACCGTGCGGTCGATTTCGCAACCGCTTAACGAAAACACGCTCACCGCCACGGCCAGGCTCATCAGTGCCCGAAGGCAGGTTGTTCTATTGGTAAGTCTCATTGTTGTCATTCTCCCGATTAATAGGTGAGCGCTAGGCTGAAGCGTACCGAACGCGTCTGCGGCAACGTGAAGTAGTCAAATCCGCGTCCTTCCGCCTGCTGGAAGTTGTTCACCTCCGGATCGTAGCCGGTGTAATCGGTAATCGTAAACAGATTGCGGGCCGAGATACCGAACGAGACCGTCTCGATGCCCCAGTCCTTCAGCCCATCCCAGCGGTATTCGGCATGCACCTCGCGCAGCTTGATGTAGGAACCATCTTCCATCACGGCCTCGTCGGCGCCATCGAGGAAGTTGTTCGCGTACTGGCGATAGTAGGACTTGCGCGTTGCCTGAACCGGGTTGGCCGAGTCGCTGTAGTCCATCACGGCCTCGCCGCGATCGTTGAACCACGGATCGTCGCGATCCTTGGTGTCGCCGTGCGTGCCGAAGTTGTACAACGCACCGCGCGTGCCGTTCCACACATCCTGGCCAAACGAGGCGTCCACAAGGAATCCGATTGTCAGATCCTTGAAGAGCGTGAACTCGTTGTTCCACGACATCGTGAAGTCGGGATTGGTGTTGCCGATGTTCTGCAACTCGGGGTCGATCAACGGCGAACCCTTGAACGCATTGCCGAAGTAATCCTCGGCCACCAGCGTATCGCCGGCACGGCTCACGTACCGATCACCGGAATACACGCGATTGCCGTTGATGTCGCGCAACCAGCCGGTTCCGCGCATGATGCCCAGCGGCTGGCCAACCATTGCAACGTTGGTTACGCCGGTGAAGCCGCCTTCGATCTGTATGAATTCCGTTCCGGTAAGCGCGGCCCCGGCCGGCTTCACGCGCAGCTCCGTTACCTCGTTCTTGAACGTGCTGTACTGGACGGTCGTGCTCCAGGAGAAATTCTCCGTGCTGACCGGCGTTGCATTCAGCGCAAGCTCGATACCGCTGTTCTTCATCGAACCTGCGTTGCGGAGCTGCTGGTCGTAACCGGTTGAACCGGATACCGGCACGAAGAGAATCAGGTCGTCGATCGTGGCCTGGTAATACGTGGCCTCCAGGCCGATACGGTTGTCGAGCAAACCGAGATCAAGGCCCACTTCAATCTCGGTGCTGGTCTCGGGGCTGATATCCGCATTGCCGCTTACCACGTATTCCTGTGGCGTGCTGGAGCTTTGGCGGATACCGATGAAGCCGTTACGTCCGGCCGAGGTTGGGCGGTCCCACGGATCGGGGAAGCCGTACGTGCCATACAGGAAGTTGGTGGCATACGCGCCCGGCAGTGTCGGCGAACCGGCCTGGCCGTACGATGCGCGCAGGCGCAGGTTGGAGATCACGTCCTTCGAGCTCTCCATGAACGACTCATCGGAGATCGTGTACGCAAGGCCGAACTTCGGGTAATAATGCTCCAGCTTCGACTCGCCGAACGTGGAGCTGGCATCCTGGCGGATTGCGCCGGTAAGGCTCAGACGGTTCCACAACGTGGCGGTTGCCTGGAGGAACAATCCTCGCGTCACCGATTCACCACGGTCGGACGAAGCGTCCTTCGCCGAGCCGGCGGGAATCTCGTCGAAGAACGACAGCGTGCTGGATGACGACGCCTCCGTGCTGCTGCTGCTTTCCCAGATCCACTGCGAGCCAAGCGTAACGTTCAGGTTCACTTCATCGCTGAGATCCTTGTTCAAGGTGGCTGCCAGATCGGCGTTCACCGTGCTGACCGAGAAGCGGGACTGGTCGATCTCGCCTTCCCGATTCGGTGAATCAGCCGATCCAACCGCAAGGCGCTTTACGTTGAAGTGATCGTAACGGTCAACACCAATGCGTCCGTTTATTGCCAGATAGTCCAGCGGGTTCCAGTCAACCGACGTGCTGTGGATGAAGCGGTTGATGTCGGTTGTGAACGTGTTGAAATGCTGTGTCCAGATCGGGTTGTCGTAGAACGCGAAACGGCGTTCGGTTACGCCGTCGGGCTCCAGATAGACGTTGTTGTTGAACTCGGGCGGCGTCCGCAGCGACCCCAGCAGAATGCCGGATGTGTTGCTCCCGGTCTGCGGCAGATCGTTGTGAATCGAGACGTAGTTCGAGTTGGCCTGCACATACACCTTCGGCAGCATCTCCGCGCCCAGATTCAGGCGCAGGCTGCGGCGGTCCAGTTCCGAACCGATCACGTATCCCTGATCGGTTGTCCACGTGCCCGTGGCCATGTAGTTCATCGGGCCGGACGCTCCGGACACCGTTAACGTATTCTCCACGGACGTGCCGGTGCGGAACACATCCTGATCGTGCGCGAACGTTGGCGTGCCGCCAGCCAGCTTTGCACCGTAGGAGTTCGAGCTGCCCGGCGTGCCGTTGTCGCCATTGGTGCCCGGCTTGTAGGGAACCGCCTGCCCGTAGATGGTTTGCAGCGGCACCGAACCAACCTTCGTATCGGTCTGCACCGACGAGCTGAGCGTCACCGTTGCCGGCTTGTCGCCGCGGGCATGCCCACGTTTGGTGGTGATCAATACCACGCCGTTTGCCGCGCGCGAGCCGTAGATGGCCGCGGCCGAGGCGCCCTTCAGAATCTGGATGGACTCGATGTCCGACGGGTTGATGTCCACCGCCCGGTTGGCAAGCTGAACGTTGCCGCCCTGGAAGTCCGACCCCTTCACCGAACTGTTGTCCAGAATGGCGCCGTCGATCACGTACAGCGGCTCCGATCCACCGGAGATTGTCTTGCGACCGCGGATGGTGATGTATGTGCCCGCGCCCGGAACACCGGAGGTGCGCGTTACCTGCACACCTGTCACGCGGCCGGAGATGGCATCGATCGCGTTCGGCGTAACCGCGCGCGCGATATCCGTCCCCTCCACGCTGCCGATAACGTTGCCAAGCTTCTTGCGATCAGTTTCGCCGCTGAGGCCGATCACAACAATTTCGTTCTGCTGAAGCGGAGCAACAGCCAGATCGAAGTTCACGGTTGCAGTCTGGCCCGCCGACACAGTAACAGGCTTGCTGACATGTTTGAAGCCCACTGCACGCGCTTCCACCTTGTACTGGCCTACGGGAATACGGTTGATGGTGAACTTGCCATAACGATCGGCCACGCCACCGTACGACGTGCCGACAACAACGATTGTAGCACCGGATACCGGGTTTCGCGACCCGGCTTCAAGCACCGTGCCGGTGATCTTCTGGTCCTGTTGAGCTGCCATGCTGCCCCCGCAGGCAAGCAGTAGCGCGGCCGACCATCCTAGGATCGGAATACCCGCACCCCTCCAGCCTCGACGACATGCTGCCGTCCGAATGGAACCGCATGTGGTTTCTGAGATGCCCATACTGATCTCCTATGAATTGATATGCGGATCAACGCAGGCGGCACGCGGCGAACACGGCATGTGCTCGCACGCATGGTACATGCGTTCTGTCCGCTGTCCGATAGTCTATCGAACGTTGCACACGGCTGCCCAGCCGCGTGGATCACATCATGTTGTCCGCATGGTCAATTGGCAGCGACCAGACAGCAACGGTTGATGTGTCGGCGATACATGGTTCTCCTTGTGAAAGGTGTTCTGACTGGACAGAATGAGTGGGGGATGATTCCGGGGGTGCTCTTGCGAGGACGGACCAAAACCAGCGCCTCGGCAGATGGCGTTGGATCGGCTGCGTGTGTTATGGGACAACGAATGCATACGCATTTCAAATTGTTTCCGGCGTAAAATAGTGATAACACATACCGGATAACAACCTGCGCCTTGCGTTTTTTTCAACGTTACGGGCTAAGCCTGCCTCCTAAACCATAGGGCTTGCGAAGTGGAGTTTTTGGGTGGTTGGTGATGGTCAGCAAAGGCCCCTGATTCCCGCCTCGCATGGCGGCGAAAGAACACCGGGCATACACATCAAACGCACATATAGCACGGATACACAGGTCGGTCGGATACGCCTGGGCTACGGTAAAGCCCCGGCATTGCCCCACGGAGAACACATCGCCCCGGCCGCGAAGCCCCACACAACAGCGGCCACGGCGCTTTACGGCAACCGCTTAACGCAACAGACCCGCGGCATACAGCAGCTCGGCCTCGCCCAGCTTTACCTCGTACAGCGCGGTGGACAAACGCCCCTCCGCTTCCACGAATCCGTTCTGGGCTTCGCGAAGTTCCAGAGCAATGATCGAGCCGGCGCGGAATCTCTCCAACGCCACATCCAGGTTCTCGCGGGCAATCGCCACGTTCTCCCGCTCGAGCGCCACCAGCGCCAATCGATTGCTGTACCGATCGTACGCCGAACGCAGCGCCGAGCGCAGTTGCGCGGCAGCATCGTTGTATGCAAGCTCGGCGCCTGCAACCGCGAGGCTTGCGTTCTCGGCAGCGCGGTTCGTGTTCAACCCGTCGTACAGGTTCATCGACAACGTCACCCCGTAGTTCGGGCCGGCGGTGCGATTGCTGGCGATCAGCGAAGCCTGGTTGCGCGTCTGCTGCAGCGCGTATCCAAGGCTCAGGCCAACACGGGGATAACGATCGGCATCCACCACGGCGCGATCCACCCCGGCGATGTCGCGCGCCAGACGCAGCCCACGAAGCTCCACGTTGAAGGCCAGCGCGGAATCCACCAGCGACTGATACGCCAGCTCCGGTCGCGGCTGCAACACATCCTCCACACGAAACTCCGTCTCAAGCGGGCGTGCCAGCAGCAGATTCAGCGCGGTCCTGGCATTACGAAGCTCCACCTCCTGCCGCAAACGCGCCGAACGGTCGGCATTCACGTCCACCCGCGCCTGCAACAGCTCGCGCTTGGAGAACTGGCCGGCGTCGTGCTTCAACTCGGCAAGGCGCACCCGCTCCAGCGAAAGCGCCAGCGCCGAATCGGCAATCCCAAGTCGACGAGCGTTCACCACCACCAGGTAATACGCATCGTTCACACGGCGACGCAATGCCTGCCGTGCTGTCTCCAGATCAAGCTCGGCGGCATCGCGCTCCAGCTTCAATTGGTCCATCCGCCGGAACATCCTGAACCCGTCGAACACGGTCCAGGTGGCGGTGATGCCGGCATTGCCCGTGCTGGAGGAGGCGCCGGAGCGCTCGATTGTTTCGCCGCTGGAAAGCTGCTGCGCCGAACTTGTGAGCGCGCCGTTGTACCCGGCGGCTAGGTCCAGCCGGGGCAGGAATCCGGCCGCGCCCGGGCTCACGTTGTTGCGGGCGATCCCGACCTGATTGGCCGCGCGCAACACGCTCCAATTGGCCCCAAGCGCCTCGGCCACCGCCGCATCAAGCGTCAGCACCGGCTGTGCCCGAAGCCTGCCTGGCGATGCCGCAACAGCGCCCACAACAAGCGCGGCGGCCAGAACCGCCATCGGAATACGCACACGCGAATCATGCATGATCGGCCTGCCCGGTTGGGTTTGAAGTTGCGGGTTGCGTTTGCCCGGCGCCGTTCGATTCATGGCCATCGTGCTCATCGCCACCATCTCCCATGTCATCCGCTCCTTTGTCGCTCAGCCCATGCACGGCCGCATCCGCCTGCCCGGTACCACCCCGTGCAACCGCATCGCCAGGCGTGGCCGCCGGTGATGCGCGATGTTCCCGCGAGAGATACGAGTAGATCGCCGGGATAACATACAGGGTAAGAGCACCGGAGAACAGAAGCCCGCCGATCACGGCTATGCCCATCGACACACGGCTGCCCGAGCCGGCACCCAGCGCCAGCGCGATCGGCAACGTGCCGAGCATCGTGGCAAGGCTGGTCATGAGAATCGGGCGGAACCGCGAGGCGGCTGCGTCAACAATCGCCTCGGCCACCGCGATCCCCTGCTCCTTCCGCTGATTGGCGAACTCCACAATCAGGATGCCGTTCTTGGTGACAAGCCCCACCAGCATGATGATGCCGATCTGGCTGAAGATGTTCAGCGTCTGATTGAAGTACCACAACGAAAGCAACGCGCCGGCCAGCGCCAGCGGCACCGTCAGCAGGATGATGAACGGATCGAGGAAACTCTCGAACTGGCCGGCCAGCACCAGATAAATCAGTACAAGCGCCAGCATGAACGCGAACAGCAGGCTCGACGAACTTTCGGCGTAATCACGCGAGCTGCCGGAAAGCGCAGTGGTGATTGCCGGGTTCAGCGTCCTGGCCGCGATCCGGTCCATCGCGGCAATGCCGTCGCCGATGGTGCGCCCCGGCGCGGGGCTTGCCGATACCGTTGCCGACACCGACCGGTTGAAGCGGTACAGTTGCGGCGGCGCGCTGTTGTTCTGCAGGTGCACCAGATTGTCCAAGGGCACCAGTTCGCCCGTACCGGAACGCACCGTTGTTGCCAACAGGTCGGCCGGCGATGCACGGCGATCGCTTTGAAACGCGCCCAGCACCTGGTACTGCTTGCCGTCGCGCACGAAATAGCCCAGCCGCTGCTCGCTGAACGCAAGCTGCAATGTCTGCGCCACATCCAGCACCGACACACCGATGTCGCGCGCGCGGTCGCGGTCGATCGAGACGCGCATCTCCGGCTTGTTGAACTTCAGGTTCACATCCACCGAGCTGAACGCCGAATCCTTGGATGCGGCCTCCACGAAGGCCGGCAGCACGGCGCGCAGCGTGTCCAGATCAGGCGCGCGCAATACATACTGCACCGGGAGCCCGCTCCGCCTGTCGCCGATGGTGGGTTCCTGCGAGGCAAAGGCACGCGCGCCGGTGAGCGTTGCCAGCACCGGAGCCAGCCCCTCGGCCACCTGACTCTGCGTGCGACGACGCTGCTCGATGGGTTTCAACGGCAGGATCACGATGCCGGAGTTGATCGATCCGGAACCCGGCGCGGCGATCGTGATCACCCCGGCATTCTCCGGCACCGAATCGTGCAGCAGACGCGAAAGCTGGTCGAGATACTCGGACATATACGCGAACGTCGCACCCTCCGGCGCTGTAGCGTTCACGCGCAGGCGGGCGCGATCCTCCATCGGCGCCAGTTCCGATTGCAGTGCGCCGCCGGCTACAACGATCAGCACGCCCGAAGCCGCCATCACCACCATCGCCATCCAGCGATACCGCATGAAGGTTTCCAGCGAGGCCCGATAGCCGCTGGCCATGCGTTGGAAGAACGCTTCGGTGGCGTTGTAGAACCGGCTGTGCGCGCCACCGCGGATAATCCGCGTGCTCAGCATCGGCGTAAGCGTAAGGGCCACAAAGGCCGAGATCGCCACCGAGGCCGCGATCACCACCCCGAACTCGCGGAACAGCCGCCCGGTAAGCCCCTGCATGAACAATACCGGCAGGAACACCGCCACCAGGGCGATCGTTGTGGAGACAACAGCGAAGAGAATCTCGCGCGAACCTTCCAGCCCGGCCTCGTACGGACGCATGCCGGCCTCGATCTTCGTGTAGATATTCTCCAGCACGACGATGGCGTCATCAACAACCAGACCGATCGCCAGCACGATGCCCAGCAGCGTAAGCACGTTGATCGAGTAATCCAGCAGGTACATCACGAAGAACGTGCCGATAAGCGATACGGGGATGGCCAGCACCGGGATCAGCGTTGTACGCCAGTTTCGCAGGAACAGGAAGATGATCAGCACCACCAGCACAAACGCGATGGCGATCGTCTCCTCCACCTCACTGATCGAGCGCTTGATGCCCTCGGTGGTGTCGTAGACAACGCCCACCTTGATATCGGCCGGCACATCCTTCTTGATCTGTTCGATGCGGCGAAACACTTCCTCGGCAATCGCGATCGCATTGGCGCCGGGCTGCGGCAGCACGCCCAGCCCGATCATCGGCACGCCGTCGCGGCGAAGCCCGGTGTAGAGATTCTCCGGCGCCATCGAGACATGCCCAACATCGCGCATGCGCACAACGCGGCCGTCCTGCTCCTTGACGATCATCTCGTTGAACTGCGCGGAGTCCTCCAGCCGCCCCACCGTGCGCAGGGCCAGTTCGGTTGCCCCGCCCTCGATCTTTCCGGACGGGAGCTCAACGTTTTCGCGGGCCAGCGCCTCGCGGATGTCCAATGGCGTAAGCTGGTACGCGGCAAGCCGATCCGGATCGAGCCACACGCGCATCGAGTACTTCTTCTCGCCGAAGATGCTCACCTCGCTCACCCCCGGCACATTCTGCAGCCGCTCCTTGAAGATATTGGTGGCGATGTCGTTCACCTCCATGGGGCCGCGCACATCGCTCTGGACGGTGAGGAACAGGATCGGGTTCTGGTCGGCGTCGGACTTGGCAACCACCGGGGGTTCGGCATCGGGCGGCAGGTTCTTCACGGCCCGCGAAACGCGGTCGCGAACATCGTTGGCGGCGGTTTCCAGATCCACATCAACAGTGAACTCAACGGTGATCTGGCTGCGCTGCTCGCGGCTTACCGAGCTGAGCGTGCGCACGCCGGGCGCCCCGTTGATGGATTCCTCCAACGGCTCGGTGATCTGCGATTCGATCACGTCGGCACTGGCACCACGGTACTGGGTGGTCACCGTAATCACCGGCGGATCAACCGCCGGATACTCGCGCACGCCCAGGGTAAGAAACCCGAGCACACCGAACAGGACGATGCCGATCGACATGACGATCGCCAATACGGGACGACGGATGCTGAGTGCCGAAAGACTCATGGGTACCAGCCTGCGATTGGGATGAGTTACCGAGCGTCGACGGTTGTCAAACGCAGCGAGGAGCCCTGGCGAACCTGAAGAATGCCGGAAGTGATCACCGTGTCGCCTTCAGTGACGCCATCTGTTACCTGCACCATGCGATCGGTGCGCAACCCGGTTGTGATTCGGCGGACTTCGGCCTTGCCGGCACGGGCAACAAACACCTTCATCCCCTGCGCATCCGGGATCACGGCCTCCGACGGCAGCATCAACGCCCGCGGCTGGCGGCCAAGCACAAGCTCGATGGCGGCAAACGCCCCGGGCACAAGGTCATCGCCGCCGGCGTCACAGCGCGCGCGCACATCGAGCGTGCGGGTTCCCTTGTCGATACGCGATTCCACGGCGAACACCACTGCCGAATACTGCCGCGACGCACCGGCAACCGTGAACGTGATGGTGCTGCCCGGGCGCACGGCCTGGGCATAACGCTCGGGTATGGAGAAATCCACCTTGGCCGAACTTGTGCTGCTTAGGCTGGCGATTTTGGTGGATGGCGTGATGTACTCGCCGGGGCTGATGTTGCGCAAACCAAGGCGGCCGGCGAACGGCGCGCGAATGCGTGTCTTGGCGATCTGCGCCGTGATAAGATCGATATCCGCAAGCGCGCTTTCCAGCTCGGTACGGGCTATCTCGTACTCCGATTCGCTGATGGCATCCTTCGCGCGCAGGCCGCGCTGGCGTTCGTCGCGTGCCTTGGCCAGGTCGCGCCGGGCAATCGCGCTACGCAATTGCGCTTGCAGATCCGCATCGTTGATCGTCACCAGCAGCGCACCCCTGGGCACCGTGCTCCCCTCGCGAAACAGGATCTTCATCACCTTGCCGGGCACCTCGCTCTGCAAGTCAACCTGCTCGCCGGCGGCAATCGTTCCGGTGATGCGGATCCTGTCCTCGGCGGCGGAAGCACGCACCACGAATGCCGACACCGCAAGCGGGCCGGACTTGCCACCCCCTCCGCCGGCCGAACGGCCACCAGTGCCTTTTGCACCGCCCGACGACGAGAATATCTTCGGCAGTGCCAGCGCGGCAACAATGGCCAACACCACGGCGGCAATCACGAATCGGCGCGACCTGCGTGTCATGAACTTCAGTTGGGAGAGTCGATGGGATGAACACGGTACCCCTGCGCCGACTTCATGCGTCAAGGTCCGTTTTGCAGAAACTTTGCAGGCGTACGCCGGCCGCTCGCAGCCGGCCGCCAAACACGCCGTGGCTGTGGCGCTGCCGGCGCGCTAATCTCAGCTTGCGGCCTGCGCGGCGGGTTCCAGTTCCAACGGAAGCCCTGCTGCCTCCCACGCCGCCAGCCCGCCGTCCATATCGCTTACCTGGGCCACGCCCGCGCGCTTCAGGATGCTTGCGGCCATCGATGACCGGTATCCGCCTGCGCAATGCACGATCACCGGCCGCCCATCGGCAACCAGCGAGCTGGTGTAGTTCTCAAGCTGGCTCAGCGTCACGAAATCGGCACCCGGAATATGCTTGGCAAGGCGCTCGGATTCGCGCCGCACATCCAACAGGATCGGCGGATGAGCCTGGCCCAGCACATTGGCGACATCGGCCGGCGCCAGACGCTGGAAGCGCTCAACCGCGCGGCCATCGGCGACCCAGGAGTCGAACCCGCCGGCGAGATACCCAACGATGTTGTCGTAGCCAACACGCGCGCACCGCATCACCGATTCGGACTCCTCGCCCGGCGCCGCAACAATCAGCAGGGGCTCGTGAATGGGCATCAGCGTGCCGACCCACGTGGCGAACTGGCCATCAAGCCCGATGTTCACCGAGCCCGGCACAAATCCCTCGGAAAAGATGTTGGCATTGCGAGTATCCAGCACGCGCGCGCCCCAGCCGATTTCGTCGGCAAAGGCCTTGGGGTCCAACGCGCGGGCACGGGCCAGCACGTCGCCTAGCGCGCCGGCGCCGGCACGGTTGATGCCCGCATCGCTCAGGAAATACGCGGGCGCCTCCGGCTGCCCCTCGGTCACCACACGGATGAACTCCTCGCGCGACATCGGCTGCAGCGCGTAGTTGCCAAGCTTCTCGGCGCCCAGCGTGGAGAACTCCACGTTGCGGAGCGACTTCCCGCAAGCCGATCCCGCGCCGTGCGCCGGGTAGATGCGCGTATCATCCGGCAGGGTAAGGATCTTCTGGTGCAGGGAATCGTACAGCATCCCGCCCAGTTCGTCCTTGGTGATCCCAACCGCGTCCAGCAGGTCCGGCCTGCCAACATCGCCGGCAAACAAGGTATCGCCGGTAAACAGCTCGATTGGCTCGCCGGGAGTTGCGCTGTCGGTAGCGGCGATTGTAATCCCCTCCGGCGTATGGCCCGGGGTCTCCAGAATTTCCAACGTGGCGGTCCCCAACGGCAGCCGATCGCCATCATGCACGCCACGATGCACGAACCTGGCGTTGGCCCGATGACCTATCACCACTTCGGCGCCGGTGCGCTCGGCCAGTTCCAGGTGCCCCGATACGAAATCCGCGTGCAGATGCGTCTCGATAACATATCGCAACCGCAGACCGTTGGCTTCCAGATAGTCCAGATAGATGGCCACATCGCGCTGCGGATCGATCACCGCGGCTTCACCATCGGAGGCAATCACGTACGAGGCATGGGAGAGACAGGCGAGATAGAATCGTTCAAGCTTCATTGGTCGATCCTTCGAATGCTGCTTGGGGAGGGTTTGGCCTTCGCCATACGACGAATAAAGTTAGCGATCGCGTGTAACGTGGCGGCCGATCGCGCGCAACGAATTGCGACGCTCACCTGCCCCCCAGATCCAGCACTACGCGAACCACCCAAATAGTCTAGCCTATTCATCTTGCGCGATTGGTATTCGTGGCGCTATGTTTGTGCTGCCCGCAACTGCCAACCGGCGCTACGGCCAATTGAATTTGCGGCGGAACACCACCGTGCTCGGATTACCAGTTCCAGAGTTTTTGCGTCACGGACACCTGTAACCATCGGGTTGTGCGGCCAGTTGTGATGCTGGCGATCGGCGGCAACGTAATTGCCGAACACCGATCGCGGCCGGGGACATACCAGCCCCCGAACGGCAACGCCATGGTCACAACCGACAGGCTCGCCACATGGTTCCGTGCGCCACCACCACTTGCTTGAAGAGTACCAGATGCCTGCTATCAGCCTTTGCATGATCGTGAAAAACGAGGAGGAGGTCCTCGCGCGTTGCCTGGATTCGGTTGCGTCGGTTGTTGACGAGATCGTGATCGTGGATACCGGTTCCACCGATCGTACCATCGAGATCGCTCGCGAGTACGGCGCGAGCATCCATCACTTCGAGTGGATCGACGACTTCGCCGCCGCGCGGAATGTATCGTTCCAAAAGGCCACATCGCCGTACATCATGTGGCTGGATGCCGATGATGTTCTGCTGCCCGAGGCGTTGGAGGGCATTCGCGAACTGAAGAACCGGCTGGACAAGGACGTGTATTATCTGGGGTACGACTACTCGCAGGATGCCTCCGGCCGATCGCTGTGCATGTTGCAACGCGAACGCATCATTCGCAACGGAGCCGGGATCATCTGGAAGTACCCGATCCACGAATGCCTTGTGGTGGAGCATGCCCATACCACCGAACAGGTTGGCATCAACATCACGCACATGCGAACACACGCCGGCGCAACGGCCGACGAATCGCGCAACCTGCGCATTCTGGAGCGCGCCGTGCGTACCGATGACTACCGCAACGACGCACGCATCTGTTATTATCTGGCGCGCGAGTACCACGACGCCGGCCGTGAACAAGAGGCAATCGAGACGTTCCGACGATTCCTGGAACTGCCCGATGGCTGGATCGAGGATCGTATCTGCTCGAGGCACCGGATAGCGAAATGTTATCTGGCGCTGGCCTTGCGCGAGCCCGAACTGGCCGCCGAACATCGCGCGCGCGCGCGCGCCGAGGCGAAGCTGGCCCGCGCCATGGACGACCGGTGGGCCGAACCACATTTCACGCTCGGGATGGTTGCCTTTCAGGAAGGCGACATGCAGGAAGCGGTGTTCTGGTTCGAGAAATGCCTGCGCCCCGCCCCGCCCGTGCTGAGCCCGTTGGAGACATGGTGCTACACGGCCGGACCGGCAGTACAGCTCTGCCTGGCGTACGACAGGCTGGGCAACACCGAACTGGCCAGCCATTACAACGAGAAGGCGCTGGAATATCTGCCGCACGACACCGGCCTGCAGGCCAACCGTGAGTACTTCCGGCGCAAGCTGATCCCGTCGCTGCGGCCCACGGGAAGCGTGAAGTTGAACCTGGGCGCGGGCAACAAGCGATATCTGGATTACCGCAGTTGCGACAAGTTCCCCGGCGATGATGTCGACGAGGTGTTCCCGCTTGATCGCATCCCCTATGCCGACGAAACGATCGAGGCAATCCACAGCGAACACGCGCTGGAGCACACGTACCACCAAACCGCGCGCGCCGCGTTGGCCGAGTGGTTCCGCGTGCTGAAACCGGGCGGGACCGTTATCCTGAAGCTTCCGGATCTGGCCGAGTGCTGCCGGCAATTCCTGGCCGCCGAAACGCAGGAACATCGCGACTGGTATCGCTACACGATATATGGGATCCAGCGATCGCTGTGGGGCGAGCCGATGGAAGGCCAGATCCACCACACCGGTTTTACCGAGCAGGAATTGGTTGAGCAGATGCGCGCGGTGGGATTCGCGATCGACTATCACGGCACGTACGACGGCTACGGAACGCCGTCGATCGAGGTACACGCGCACAAGCCAATGCCGGACCTTACGGTGGACATCATCATCCCCACATATACAAACCCCGAGTACCTGCACGAGTGCGTGCGCAGCATCACCGCTTGCACACCGCATCCGCACCGCGTGATCGTTGTCAACAGCGGGCCACAGGAGAACACCGTTGGCCTGCCGGAGGGCATCACGGTCGTGCAATCCAACGATCGACTGTGTTTCTCCGAGGCGATCAACATCGGGATCGGCATCGGGCGCTCGCCGTATGTGTGTTTCATGAACGACGACGTGATCGTCTCGCACGGATGGCTCGAGCCTCTGGTGCAGGCCGTTCGAGGTCGCACACCAATCGAGGGCGCAAGCGGTCGCGTTGGCATCGCCAACCCGCTCTCCAACTGCGACATTGGCTGGTTGCACGATTATGACATGAACGTAGCCGGAATGCCGCTGCTGCCCGGCACAAACACGCTGGTGAACGGCACGGTGGGGCTGAAGGGGAACGATCAGCCGGGCATCGCCCCGGAGCTGCTGTACTCGGCGCAGTTCGGGCACACACGGGCGTACAGACGCGATTGGGTGGCGTTCTTCTGCACGGTTGTGGCACGCGAGGTGCTCAACGATGTCGGCCGTATGGACGAAGAGTTTATCAATGGATCGGAGGATCTGGATTTCTGCCTTCGAGCCGGGCGTGCCGGTTGGGAGAGTTGCGTTGTTGAATCCAGCTTCGTGTTCCACTTCGGCGGCACCAGCCGCGCGGCCCGGCAACGCGAAATGCCGGAAATGTATCAGCAGGAGGATGACGCCAATGTTCGGCGGATCGCGATGAAATACGACCGACCGATTCTGGTGATCCACACCGGACACTCGTACGAGGAATGGACCTCGCGCAACATCGCATCCGGAGGCATCGGGGGCTCGGAGACGGCTGCGGCACGCATGGCCGAGGAGTTTGCCCTGCTGGGATATCGCGCGATTGTATTCAGCAGTTGCCCAGGCGATCAGGGCGAGTACAACGGCGTGGAATATCTGGACTATGCCCGCTATCCCGCCTTCGCCGCCACACACGCGGTCGACGTGCTGATTGCCTCGCGCTACGTATCCATCCTGCAACAGCCCGTGGTGGCGCGCCGGCGGTATCTATGGGCACACGACATCTTCGCGCTTGGCACCGAGCAGGGCCAGCACGATCTGGTGCGCGCATGGTACAATCGCCTGGACGGGATATTCTGCCTGAGCCCGTGGCACGTGGAGTACTTCGCAAACCATCACGGCATCCCACGCGAGAAGATTATCCTTACCGGCAACGGGATCGACGTGGAACGGTTCGCGATCGATGTGCCGAAGCAACCGCTGCGATTTATCTATGCCTCAAGCCCCGATCGCGGCCTGGACACATTGCTCGTGGCGTTTCCGATGATTCGCAGACTGTACCCCGAGGCCGAGCTGCATGTGTTTTACGGCTTCGACAACTGGAACAAGGCGATCGAGGCATCGGGCGACGAGGGATGGCGAGGCAGCCGCGACCGTATCCTTGCAATGCTTCGGCAACCCGGCGTGTACGAACACGGTCGGGTGGATCAGGCTCGCCTTGCCGAGGAGTATCTGCGCAGCGACATATGGTTCTATCCCACCCACTTCACCGAGACGTATTGTATTTCGGCACTCGAGGCGCAGATGGCCGGCGCACTGTGCGTGTGCTCGCGCCTGGGTGGGCTGATCAGCACCGTTGGCAATCGCGGCGTGTTGATCGACGGCGACCCGATTTCACGCGAGTATCTGATGCGCTCGATTGGCGCGTTGATGGAAGTGCTGAACGATCCGGAGCGCAAGGCCGATCTGGTTGCGCGCGGGCGCGCGTGGGCGCGCGAACAGACATGGCACAATCGCGCAGCCGAATGGCACGCGCTGTTTACGTCGTAATCGACATATGCCAACGGGCCGGGGCAATCATCAGTTGCGCCGGCCCGCTCGTAAACATCCGCCTGTTCGCGAAGCATTCAGGGATTGTCACGGCTCGATGGGATACCCTCCCTCATCGCACCGCCCGCAGCAGTTGCGCCATGCGGCGGCCATCAACCTCCAGTTCCACCATGTAGGCGCCCGGGCCTTCAGGCGCGTGCAGCGCCAGCGAACCTTCGCCCGGCCCCAGCCACCCCTCGCCGACGGCGCCAACCTCGCGGCCCAGCATGTCCACGATGCGCCCGCGCACGTATGCCGCCCGGGGCAGGCCCAGCACAACCCGCACCGGCTCGCCGGCACGGGCAGGATTCGGCGCAATCGTCATCGTGACGCCGCCAGCGGCCGAAACTTCTTCCACCGAACCAACCGTGGTCTCCTGGCGGAGAATGTTGCCTTCATTGCTCACAACCAAGGCCATACTCGGCGATGGATACACAACGCCTAGATAGGTGGGATCCATGTTCTTCCCAAACCCTCCCCATTCCTGAACCCAATGTTCGCCCCCATCACTCGTGCGGTGAATCTTACCGGCATCACCAATGGCCAGGCCATGCAGGCGATCGGCAAAGGCAAGGGTACGAAGACCACCGGTTCGCGGGATGAGACTATCAAGCTCTATCGGCCAGGAAACGCCACCATCCGTGGTTCGCCGGATTACATCGCGTGCCTGGGAACCAAGCCCGGTGCTCGCACCACCAACAGCCCAACCGCTGTCCGCGCTGACGAACACAAACCGTTGGCAACTGTCGGCAGAACCTCGCGCACGCCAGGTGCCGCCACCATCTTCCGAGCGCCATATCACACGCGAACGCGACATCATGTACACCACTCGTGTTCCTCGCACCGATGTGATATCCCACCAGTAATTTCCCCGCATCGAATCCGGAAGCTGCACCACCTGCCACGTTGCCCCGCCATCGTCCGTGCGGATCACCGTGTCGCGGATGGCCAGCCCCAGCCCATGCAACGAGTCCATCATCGTGATGGCGTAGATGCCGCGTGCTACCTCCGTCTGAATCATCGTCCACGTATCGCCACCATCAACCGAGCGCAGGATACGCCCGCTGTCGCACGCAACCAGACAGAGGCCGGGCGCCGGGCACGCTATCTGGTTCATGCGAAGCGCGATGTACGGCACGTTGGGCGCCACCAGATAGCCGGTATCACGGTACACCTGTTTCCACGTGCGCCCCCCGTCCAGCGAACGACGGATTACGGTGAGCGTCTGCCCGGTCCAGCCGATTGCGTAACAACGCCCGGTGTCCGCGCAGGCAACATCCGCGTAGTGCATGTTTGGGATGGAGTCCTGATGGACCCAGCGATATTCCTGCGCCGGCAGCACGGAAGCGGCCAGCAGGAACAGAAGGGCGGCGCAACAGATCGGGATCAGACGGCACATGGCGTGTATCGATTTAAATGGTTGAACATGAACATAGCGGTTCGCGACCTTGGAAGCCAGCCACACCCCGGCGGCCGAGCGGCAGCCGGGGTGTGACGGATAGTGAGGCAACGGGATGTGGCGGCGCTCAACGTGGCGCCGCGGGCGCGGCCGTTCCCGAAAGCGCCGGCCCATCGCCCATGCCCGGGACGTTCCCGCCGTCGGGCAGCTCGCCCACCGCATGCAGGTACTCGCACACGGGCGTGCACTCCGGCCCGAACGTGGAGGGGCACATCCCGCCGCCGTTCGGCGTACCAACCGGCGAGAAGGAAACCGAGCCACCGGAGTTCACGCACACCTGGAACGACTGCACGCAGCACAGCGGATCACAGGCCCGCACGCCGTATTCCGGCGGCGTGGCCATCCGCCAGCACACC
>CBHYLN010000102.1:0-18461 GCA_966128725.1 uncultured bacterium
TGCCGTGCCTTGCAGCACCAGTTTTGCGCCTGTTGCGTTTCCGGAGCCGGCTGTATCTTCAGCCCCATGTCATCGCCAGGATGTTTGGGTACGGCATCGGCGTTCGGCAAACGCGTACGGCACCATCGGTCCGTGTTGTGGCGCGAGAAGTTCTGTTTCATCAATCTCAATTCGAGGCACAGAGAACATGAAGTGGAGAACATCAGCATACGCGCTCGCCGCGGTGTCGTTGCTTACCCTTGCTGGCGGCTGCGGCGACGATGGCCAGGTGGTTGGGCCGGTGGAGTACAAAGGGACCGAGATGATAATCGTCTCGATGCGCGACACGGTGAACAATGTTGTTGCCGACAGGCTGCAGCGCATTTCGTTCGACAGCCTTACGCCAAAGGATCCAACATACGTGTTGGACAGCGCAAAGCCGGCCAGCACGCCGCGCGGCGGCAAGATCGCCTATCTGGTGGAGCGCCCCGGCGACAGGTTCACGATCTACGTGGCCGATATCGACGGCAAGAACGTGAAGCAGATCGCAAACGCGACCGACCTGAACCGCGCTCTCTCGTACCCGGCGCTCTCGCGCGACGGCAAGAAGGTTGCCTACGGAACGCTTGATCGGCGTTTGATCGTATCGAACGTGGATGGCTCCGACATTGAGTTGGTGAGCAACAATATCGAGTTCGAGGCCATTCCCGATTTCAGTCCTGATGGGAAGCGGATTGCGTTTTATGGCTACGACGACAAGCTCTACGTTGCCAACGTCGACGGCACCGGCGAGCGTGTGCTGGCCACCGGCGTGCAGAACGCGCCCGAGGGGCGGTCGAAGCTGGAGTGGTCGCCCGACGGCACCAAGATCGTGTACACAGGCGTTTCGCTTTCCGGGCAGAGCGATATCTACGTTGTGAATGCCGACGGTGACCCCAGGCCGGTACAGCTTACCAACGATGGCAATGGCGACGCCGATCCCGCCTGGTCGCCCAACGGTGATCGGATTGCATGGGCCTCGTTCCCGGGCGATGTGTACGTGATGAACGCCGATGGCACCGGGCGCAAGAACCTTACGTTCGCTTCGTCGTTCGATGACTCGCAGCCAACGTGGTCGCCCGATGGTACGCGCCTTGCCTACACCAGCCGCTACAAGGATTCCAGCACCGGCGACGTTGCCGAACTGGGCCTGCTGAAGGTGTACAACTTCACCACGCTGGAATCCTCCACCGTGGCGTTCAAGGTGTTCCGAGGATTCTGGGGCAAGTTCTGAGCCCGTTATCAGACTGCTGAACAGTCTGTGAGAGCAATCAGATATTTCAACAGGCTGTTCCGTGCGTCGTGGTCCATCCAGGGGGGATGGCGATGCAAGAAATAACGGCGGCCGTTCCCAACCGGGAGCGGCCGCCGTTCTGCTATCGATTCGCGTTTGCGTTCGAATCCTGAGCCAATGTGTTCCCGTCAGATTCCGATGCTGGGCGGTGGCGGCGGCATCTCGGCAGCCGGGCCACCAAAGCGCATGATCCGCGGGGCCGGGTGATTCGGCCGGGCCATGCCGCCAAGTTCGGGCTTGTCGGTATTGCCGTTGGCCGGCGGGGCCATCTGCTCGCCGTCCTGCCCGTTATCCTCGAGCATCTCGATCTCGGGCTCACCGTTCATTTCCACGCGCATCTCGAACGTTCCGTTGTGCGGTGGCATTGCGTTGAAACGCATCGGTGCGCCGTTGGGGCCGCCCTCCGGGGCCTTCTTCAACGTGACCGTAAAGGTCTGCTCGGCCTTGTCGCGGATAACGGTGACGCTGACCGGGCCTTCGGCCTTCTCCATTATTGCCTTACGTGCATCCATCGGCGACGTCACGTTCTTGCCGTCGATCCTGATGATCACGTCGCCTGCCTGAATTCCGGCTTCCTTGGCAGGGGAATTATCGACAACCGATCCCACCAGCGCGCCGGTACCCTCGGCAACCCCGTATTGCTTGGCCAGTTCCGGTGTCACGTTCTGCAGCATCGTTCCCATGCGGCCGTTGCCATTGCCGTTGATCATGATGCGCATCTGCTTGCAACCCTTCGGGCAATGCTTCATGACATCGGAACCGATCATCGCTTCGATGTCGGGCATACCTTCCGGAAGGCCCATCTGCATCATGTTCATCGGCATCGAGGAGTCGCTGCTCCACGAGAACTCCTCCATCTTCGGTGCCGGCCGATCGGCGACCTTGGCCTGTGCGTCCAGGCGTGCGCCGTTGCGCAGGTACCCGATGTTCACCGTGCGCCCGGCAGGGGTTTCGGCCACCATGCGCCGAAGCTGCGCCGCGCTTTCCACGCGCGTGCCGTTCCACGAGACGATGACATCGTTCTTCTGCAATCCAGCGCTTTTGGCCGGTGTATTATCCAGAACCTCGTCCAGCAATGCGCCATACGGTTCGGCCATCCCAAGTTCGGCGCTTTTCTGCTCGGTGATATCCGAGGGTTGAACGCCCAGATAACTTCCACCGCCGCCAATGCATTGTTCGATCCGCTTGATGATCATGTGCGGCTTGCCGTCATCGAGCTTTGGCTGCGCGGTCTGCGGCTGCTGCGCCACGGCAAGGCTTGTAATAGCCAAACCTGCCAGCAGCGGAATCAACGGTTTCATCATCATCGCACTTCTCCTGAGATCTGTTGAATAGTTCGAGCGTACCGATCGTGCGTGTTGCGAGTATTGTCGATCGCCTGCCGGACCAATGCAAGTGTGTGCTACGGTACGATCACGATACGGCCCAAATAGGCGGTTCCCGCGGTCAGCAGATACATACCTGGTGTAACCGCCGGCAGCCGGATTGTTCGCAACGCGAGGTTGTCGGCAAGGGTGCCGATCTCCGTTGCGCGGCCAAGCAAATCGATCAGTCGTAGTGACGCAGCACCCCCGGGAATGTTCCCGGCGATCCGGACAATGCCGCCGCTGTTCGCCGATGCCATGCCGTCGTGTTCCAGCCGGAGCCGGCCGGCGGCGTCAGCGACGGTGATCCCGGAGGAGGAAAGGGCCGAATCCTGATAGGCAAGCAGTCCGCCCGCGGATGTCCCGACAATCAGGAATCGGCCTTCCGGCACCGAGACGAGCGCGGGCACGGGACTGCGATCGGTAGCAAGATCGGAGAATGCCGGGCTTGAGGCCCAACCGCTACCGTTGTTCAGATAGAATCGTGCGGTGCCGGTTAACGCGTCGGAACGCGCGCGCGAGCCCACGATGGCATCGGGGAGCCCGTCGGCGTTCAGATCTCCGAATGTAAGCGCCGCGTTCGAGCCCACGTCGAGCCCGGCAAACGGGGCGGGAGGCGTTTCCCGCGCGAACAGCGGCTGTGTTGGCGATCCGATGTTCCGGAAGAACACGAACTGCCCATTCCCGGCGGCAACGAACACATCCAGGTCGCCATCGCGATCGGCGTCCACAAGCGCCGGCGCCGCGTACTGGTTCACATGGAACGTGTCCAGTTGCCAGGCCGCGGCTGCAAGCACATTGCCTTGAAAGCGGAACAGCCGGACACGGCCGTCGTTGGCGTCGCCCACCAGCACCTCGGCGATCCCGTCGCCGTCCAGATCGCCGGCAGCCGGCACCGCCTGGAACAGATTTGGCAGTGTGGCATACAGCGCCTCGGCGCGCATGGTTGTTGTGCCGCCCGTTGTGTTGATCGACAGATAGGCGATCCTGCCATCGCTGGAGCCAACCAGAATGCCGTGATGGGTTGCGTCGTTGATGGGCGTTGGCGCGGCGAACGTTCCGAAGTCGATCTCGCTGGTCACATCCAGCGATCGCTTCCGCATCGTCATCGGCGCGTTCGGGCCTTCGGCGACGTTCTCGTACAACAACACGGGCTGTTCCACCGCCAGCGGGAACAGCGACGAGATCAGCGCGTCGATGTCGCCGTCGCGATCGATATCGCCGCTGACCGGTTGGTTGAATCCGATGCTTTCCACGTCGTCGCCGTTCGGGCGGAACGCGGTGTCCAGCCGGCTCATGCTGAACGCGGCGTTGGCGGGCGTGCCGTCGTTATGGAAAATCAGCAGCTTGGCGGTGAAGAAGTCGCCGAAGAGAATATCCAGATCACCATCGCGATCAACGTCGGCAAAATCCAGCACGCTTGCGCCGTGGCGAGCGATGCGCTGGCCGGGGCGCTTGATGTTGCGCCCTGGTGAGACCACGAGAATCCCCTGATAGTTCGCCGTGATGTACGTGAAGCGTGCCGCGCCTGCCGTGCCGATGTTCCGGTAGAACGTGATCGAGCCGTCGGTATTGCCGCTGAACAGGTCCAGGTCGCCGTCGGCGTCGATATCCACGAACGATGGCACGGTCTCCTGCTGTGTAAAGATCACCGTGTCGCCACGTTTGATGGTATCGGCCACTGCGGCAAAACTCGCGGCAGCGGCCGAGCCCACATTGCGATACATCAGCAGTTCGGAGATCGCACCCGACGTGAACAGATCATCGTCTCCGTCACCATCGATATCGGCCAGGCGAAACCAACTGCGCACCGGGACATTGCTGTACGGGGTTTGCAGAACGCGGCGAAACCGAAAGCCGCCTTCGTTGCGGTACAGCCGGAGATGGTTGTCCGGGTTCAGGGCAAACAGATCAAGCCAGCCGTCGGCATCCGCATCGCGCAGCCCGATGCGCGGTTGCACAAGGCCGCCCGAGAACGGATTCAGGTACAGGCTTGCATCGTTGCGCTCAACGGCAAACGGGGCAAGCCGTTGCACAAATGGCTGTGCACGGCAAACGTGCGCGGTGGTCAGCAGCAACATGGCCGTCCACGCAGCCGCAATCCCGGCTATCGGCGTTCTATCGATCAAACGTAACCTCCATCGACGTAAACGTCGACGGCTTGCTCAGTTGAAGCGTCAGCGTGCTGCCGGCGGGTGTTCCGGCGGGGATCGTATCCAGCCGCATCAGCGTGATAAACGGCCGCGAAAGTTCGATGCCGTCCGGCTCCAGCGAAATCAGCACCGAGTAGGTGCCGTCGTTCAGCATGCGCCGCGTGGGGCTTACGAAATCGCTGCCGGGCGCCCTGAACACTCGCGTGGGCATGGGGCCGGCGCCCGGGCCGGCACTGTTGCCGTCGTTGGTGTTCGGCGCGGTGAACCGGCCCAGCTTGATGTACTCCGGTGTGGCTGTGTTGATGTTGCGCACAAGCCAGGCCTGGTATGTCCAGTACTCGTTATCCGGATTCAGCGGCTGCGTTGGCAGGTACAGCCCCGCGAGCGTATCAATCGCGCCGCTGTGCGTGGCCGATGGGGAGAACGTGACGAACCAGAGCCCGGATACCGAATCCGCGGGATCGGAACTGGTGGGCGCAGCAAGCGTGCAGCGGCCAACCGAATCCAGCAGCAGCTTCTCGCCAAACGCCTCGCCATCCTCCAGCAGCAGCTTTGCCGTTGCCCTGTGTTCGGTTCCCGTGAACGGGCCGGACATCACGCGGCGGAACTCGGTATCGTCCGGCGAGGTGGAGCTGCGGATCACTACCACAGCGTCGATCACCAATGCGGGATTGTAGCCGCTTGGAAGGGAGAAGCTTACCGCCGTGCCGGTCAGGCTTTTCAACGCACCGGAGGAGTCAACCGTGAACTTGCCGGCGCTGATATACTGATTCTCGCCGTGGTCCAATCGTGTCCCGGTCTGCTTCGATGCGGTTGAGGGGTAGCTGAACATCAGCTCGTAGTACAGGTCGCTTTCCAAGTGTGGCAGACCCTGTACGGTGGCGCCAACGGTCAGTGCCGGGTACAGCGGATCCTCGGTGCAGCCGGCCATGCCGGCAGCGGCGAGGGCAATAATGCATATCAGGGCCTGGAGTGTAGGTCGGTTTTGCATGGGCGAAATCGATGAACGAGTATTGCGTGACGGCCGTTCGGCAGGGGGAGGGGCGACGGCAACGGCTACAAGAATAACAATGCTTGCCTGGTGGTACAATGACCATCTGGCTGGGTCGGGCATCACGCCCGGGGCCATTCCCCGGTGTTGTGTGTGTGGGCACAACAGAAACCGCCCGCCCGGCACATGTTGCCGGGCGGGCGGTTGATTGATACCGTGCCGAGGGTCCGTTGTTAACGGACCACCGTCAGATTCTGGATACGGATGCCCTTGGCACCACTCAGGCGCAGGTAATACGTGCCGGCGGGCAGGCCCGCGGTGTTCAACGGGATGGTGGTTCCATCGGCCTTGAAGCGATCGCCGAACGAGCGTACCTCGCGGCCGGTTGCATCGGTCATCACCACCGTGAACGGTGTTCCGGCCTCGCCCTGAAGCGGAGCCACGAACACCGACACATCACCCGAAGCCGGGTTCGGCGTTACGTTGAATCCGGTGATTGCCTCGCTCTGGCCCGGTACCGCGCTTGGCCCCACGATGTTGGCCAGCAGCCACACGGTGTCGCGGCGGTAGATCGTGAACCCGCTGGTTTCGATCTGATTGACCACCAGATACGCCTTCTTGTACCCGATCGTGGTATCGAACAGGGTAACCGGAAGATCATACGATTCACCCGGAGCCAGGTCGATTGCGTTGACGTTCACCGTGAAGGAGTTGGCGTTATCGCCCTCCAGATCGGCGATGACCTCCAACGTGTCGCTGCCGGAATTGTAGAAGAACTCCGTGAAGCTGGTGTCGTAGGAAATCTTCGGGCTGCGCTCCTTGAAGTTGACCGACAACTGCGACACCTTGAACGTCAGGCGTGGCCCAACCTTCGCGTTGCCGCGAAGCGTAAGCGTGTCGCGACCGCCGCCGCGCGAATTGCTGGTGACAATCATGTAGGCAACCTTGTCGCCGGTGGTTGTCGGGGCAAAGCGGAACGAGGCCGAGCGGCGAGCGTCACCGCTCTCGATTTCAAACGGGGCCGTGCCCTCGGTCATCTGGAACTCGAAGCGATCGGGGCCCACAATCTCGGTTTTGCTGGCGCGAAGCAGCGCCGTGCCGATGTTCGCGAACACCGTCTTCATCGTTGTATCCACCGTGCCGCCCACGCGGATCGAGCCGAAGTTGATCTCCTTCTTCCCACCGGCGACAATGCCCATCACCGGTTGCTTGGCAACGGCGAAGGCCTGCAGGGTCATCACCACCGGCGCATGAAGCGCGTTGTGCTTCAGCGTGAGCGTACCGTCGGACGGTTCCTCCGTGGTGGACTCATAATGGATCTTCAGCGTCTTCGATTCGCCCGGCCGCAGCGTGAACGGTGCGGCTGGCTCCGAGATGGTCATCGCGTCCATGTGCTTGCCGGCGATCGTCATCTCCGAAACCTCGATTTCCTGACGGCTGTTGTTCTGGAAGCAGGCTTCAAGCGTGGTGTCGATCGGCTTGTTCACTTCCGCATGGGGGAAGTAAATCACCATCGGGTTCACCGTAAGGCGGCGCGACAGCTCCACGCAGGGGCGTTGCAGCAGGATGTTCTTCAGGAAGGGAATGCCCTTGTCGTGGAACTTCAGCTCCGACTGCGAGCAATAGCTCATGATCGTGCCAAGGCTCTGCTGAATCTGCGACGGCGAGAAACAGTTGCCCTGCTCGGCGGCGGCGCAGCGGTCAACCTCGGGATTCCACGAGCAGGAATGTGTGTGCGGCGAGCCGAACACGTGGCCTGTTTCGTGGCAGATCACCTTCATGTCCTGCTCGGGATTGGTGCGCGTGATCAGGCTGTAGGCAACCGCCGTGAGCTTGTTGCACAACACGTTCAGGAAGGCGATGCCGATCGGGTTCACCCAGGCCTTACCGCTGAACACGTGCGCGAAGGAGCGCTCCACCGTTGGGCGCGAACCGGCCCAGAAGGTGTTTGCCTGAAACAGCGCCGTTTCCATCGAGCTGGACTCGGTGTACGGATAGCCCTTCGATACGTCGCGCGTGTCCCAGATGTTCAGGTTGCTGATGGCGATCTGGCAGCTGAGGTCACGCTCGTAAATGGCGCTCATCTGGCCGATCATCTGCACCATGTAGTCCTCGGCCTGCTGGCGATTGCCGGCGAAGCGGTCGTTCAGGTACTCGTAGTCGGCATCGAACGCGCCCTTTACGGCGTAGAGAATCTCGCCGGCCTGCTGAAGCTGCGGCGAGGTTGGCTGCATCAGGCGCTCCATCTCCTTCTCCGACGGCATTGCCGCGCCCAGCGATGGCATGTTGTGCTCATTCACGGCGCAGCCGGCGTCGTGTGCGTACACATCGGCCAGCGGATATGCCTGCGCCGCGATGCTGTTGCGGTTGGCCGGCACCGAGAGGTCCGTGGAGATCTGATAGGTCTTGTCATTTACCGTTACCGAACCGATCACGTCGTTGTCGCTGAACGAGAGGTAGGCCCAGCTCTTTTCCTGGCCGACCACGGTGCCGCGATACAGGCGCGTTGTTGTGGGCGGCAGGGCAACGACGCCTGCATTTGTTGTAACGGTGAGCTGTGCGCCGGGCTCGATCACCGTGAACTCGCGAAGATCGAGATCCACGCTAAGCCCACGCGACAGTGGCACCGATGCCAGACGCAGTTCGCCGTTGGTTGCAACCGTGCGGAACGTTGCCATGTCGACGGTCAGCGGAACGACATGCGCGGTACCAAGCAGGTGCCCGCCATCATCCTTCAGCTTGCGTTCCGACTGTGTGATAACAACGTGCCGAGCATTCTGCGCGATCGCGGTGACGGATACGGCCAACGCAAGCAAGAGCGTTGCCCATACCGTACGCAGACGAGGGTGAGTACGTATCGGACGGTTCATGAGGGTAACGGTGTTTGATGAGTTATGGGTTTCTGTGCGACGAACCAACTCACATTCGTGCCGGAGAGATTTAGGGCAGGGCACGAAATACAAACTGTAAAATTCACTTCACGCGATGATTTTACAATGGAGAAATCGTAAACATGGGCGGTGGGTGGAGCGAAATCGCAAAAAACGCGCTGGTATACAGGAAACGTGGTGTTGGTGAACTGGGGATGCCGGGCCTAAGAATTCGGGTAGTGAAAGACCGCCACCGCGCCCTCCTCGATAAGAACATCCAGACCATGGGTTGCCGAACGGTTGGAGGCACCCTCGCGTATCCCGAACTCCAGGCGTTCGTGCCGTAATTCCCACTCCAGTCCCGAGGTTGTCAGCAGGGCGGTGGGGAGTGGGATCAGCGAAACCCGGTCACCAGGTATCGTTTCCAGTCGGAGTCGCGTGCGGGTTATGTACCCAACCGAATGGTTATCGCGCAGGGTGATTGCCAGACGGTCGGCGTACCGGGCAAGAATCGAGAAGTTGTTCAGCGCGTGGTCGGCCATGCCGCCGGAAGCCCCGATCACCGTCACCCGCTGTACTGCGCGTTCGGTCAGCCAATCCAGGGCCTTCTCCAGATCGTTCTGTTCCTGGCTTGGGCGATGAATCACCAGCACCCCTGCCTGTTCCAGCATCTCGCGATCGCCGGCAATCGAATCCAGATCGCCAACAACTACCAGCGGTGTGCATGCCAGCCGGTGCAGTGCAAGGCCGGCGCTGTCGGCGGCCACGATCAGCGCATGGCGCGCCGCCAGTTGGCCAACCAGCCCGTCGGCGGGCAGCTCGCCGCCAAGCGCCAGCAGCGCGTTATCGGGATGGCGATCCATCAGCGATGTTTCCGCATGGGAACCAGGACAACGCGTGCCGCCTGTGGCGTTACCAGGTCGGCGGCAAGCTCCTCGTTGTTGGCGTATCCGCCGTCGCGCATCGGGTAGATCGGGAGCTGATATTCAAGCTCCTTGGAATCGAACGGGAACGGTTTGAACTGGAATTGTTCGCCCTCGCGGCGAAACTGAAAACCGGCATAACTCTCCGGTCGTTCGGCGCCAAGGGTGCCGTTTGTGCACCACGCCAGCGAAAACGAGTCGGCCATGCGCAGGAAGGAATAGGCATGCTCCAGGGCTGGATGGTCGATGCCGAGCTCCGTGCGCAGGCCCGCGCGCAACTGCGCGAACTCCGTGAAGAACGCCTTCCAGGCCGGGTTGCGCTTCCGTGTGAGCTCGTACACCGAATACGCGTGATGCGCGATCAGCAGCGCAACGAATTTGTTGCGTTCAAGAAAGCGCCCGGTGGCGCGGCGCCACACCTCCAACGCCGTCTCGGGTGTTATCTGGTTGAATGGTATCGGAAGCCTGGTGGCGGGGTCAAGCGGAGGATGCTCCTCGTAGGCTTCCCAGCCGCAGTCGTGCTCGCGCGTGGCCAGCAGGATATCCTCGCGCTGTTCGGTATTGCCAAAGTTGTTGCTGGCCCAGTGCTCCAGAAGGAAGCAGGCAAACGCCGCGTGGTCGGGTTGCTTGATCGCGATTGTTCCTTCCGGAGCGTGTTGCAGTATCATGCCGGTGCACCTGTGGTTCGCGCGTGGCAACTGCGTGCTCTTGTGCAACAGTTGCCACGGGCGACAATCTTGCCCGGCGGTTGAATTACTTAACCGCCAGGACGTGAACGTCGAAAATCAGCGTGGCATTCGGCGGGATCGGACCCGTGCCGCGCGACCCGTAGGCCTGATCCGGGGGGATGATCAAACGCCGGCGACCGCCAACACGCATGTTGGTTGTCAGGCCGTCGTCCCAGCCGCGGATCACCTGGCCCTTGCCAACAACGAACTCCAACGGTTCAAACGGGTAGCCGCCGCGATCGAACCACTTGCTCCGTTCGGCGTCGCTGGCATCGGCCGGGAATGGCCGGCCGGCCGGATCGTGTTTGCGGCCAACGCTTTCTATTGACGTATCGAACAGCGTTCCATTGGTCAGATAGCCCGCGTAATCAACGCGCACGGTCACGCCGGGCGTCACTTCCACCCCCGAGCCTTCCTCGTAATCGATGTAACGCAGCCCGCTCATCGTGGTTATCGTGTCGTAGCTGACGGGTGCGGTCGTCGATTTCGACGACCCGCAGCCCGCGGCGCCAAGGATGATTGCCCCCGTGGCGCATACGGCAAGGCCATGCATGATACGCGTGGACAGGATTCGTGTAGATATCATGTTGATTGCGTGATTGTGGGATCCCGGCGCACCACACGTTGCGCAGGCAACGGGCGGTACAGCCGATCCGATAATATAGCTCGGCAACCGGTTGCCGTCATGCATTCGTTGTTTGCTTCCGCGTGCGGCGGAGACATCCAGCCGGCATTATTCGTAGGAGTAGCCCCGGCTATCGTATTTCACATCCTGCAACTGCGGGGCCTTCAGGCCGATGCGGAAGTAGTAGCCGCGGGCCGTTCCGCTCGGGTTCCAGTCGAACCGCATCTCCCAGCAATGCAGGTCCTTGGCCAGGCCAATCGATCCGGTGCCGAACGCGCCGCTCAGCACATCGTACGAGGCGCTGCTGGTAATCCGCGTGGTTGGCGTCAGCGAGAACGAGAACCCGGCGTTCAGGTTCAGCGCGGGGGTAAGCTGGTTGGTGCTGGAGCGGAACAGCGTATAGCTGCCGCTGAGCGCAACATTCCACGGAAGGCGGAACGCGGCGTCGCCCTCGACATGTTCGCCGAAGAACGCGCTGTCGTTGAACACCACCTGGCTGAAGTCGAACCGTTCGCGCCGCGCCGCCGCCGAGTCCGACACACCTGAGCCCGCGGCGCCGGTTGTAAATCCCTGATCGCCGAAGCTGGTGGAGAACGTAATGCCCGCGCTTTGCACGCGCGCAATCCCGCTGCCGGTTTGCAGCATCACCTTCGGCCGGCGTCGGCCAAGCGAATCGGCCTCGTACAGATCGAACGATGCGTTGCCGCTCAGATAACCGATGGTGCCAAGATCCGTATTGGCCGTGGCTGTTACCGAGCCCCACTTGTATTCCGCGGCCGCTGCGTTGTACGAGGTGGAGAGCGTCAGCGAAAGCAGCTTCACCTTCTTATCCTCCAGCGTATCGCCCTGGGCAATCTTGGCCTCGAACTCGTTGCGCAGCGTGATGCTCAGGCTTTGCTGTTCGCCGACACCCGGCACCGAGGCGATCGACGCATCCTTCTCGAAGATCGAATACTTCTGCACCGAATTGGTAACCGGGTTGAAGAACTCGTCGTACATGCCGTACTTGCGAGCGCTGAAGTCCGGCGAATACGATGCCGAGATGCTTGGCGAAAACGTATGCCGGATGGCGTTGATGCCGAACACACGGGGCTGCATGATGCCGTACAGGCTTGTGGAGACGCTGACGCCCGTGCTGTACGAGAACGCATGGTAAAACCCGTTGAACTCGCGTACGGCGATGGTGTCGCCGTCGGCGCTTTTGCTGATACGCCGGGCGAACAGGCTGCCTGAATACGAGAAGAAGGGCGAAATACTCACCGGCCCGAATCGCGGCGTGAAGCTGATCGATGGCCGGTACGACAGGCCGCCATGGAACTCGTTGATGCGGAAACTGCCGTCGGGAAGCGTATCGCTTTGCACGCGTTCAACAGCCCCACCAAAACTGAAGCCCAGCGAAAGGTTGTCCATGAACCCCGTTCCGGTGCTGCTGGAAAACGGGATGATCGTGGGGAAGCTCACCGATACCGGCACGCGCTGCGTAAGATCGCGGGTTACCAGCGATTGATCGCGATGGTAGCCAACCGAGAACTGGTGGCCTGCGGCGGTCGACGTGGAGAACGACAGGTCCGACGTTACCGACGTGCGCGTATAGTCATCAAGCCCCTCGCCGGCCAGCGCCTGCGTGGTGGAGTTCCGGATGGCATTCAACGACGAAAAGAACACGTTGCCGCCAATGTGACCCCGCTTGCCAACGGGCATCTGCAAGCGGCCGTCGATGATATAGTTCGTATTGAACGGATCATCGGGATCGTTGCGCGTGCGGCCGTAGGTCAGGTTCAGGTCGGCCTGATCAAACAGGCCGCGAACGCGAAGGCGCGTCTGGTTGCGCAGGGTGAACCCGCCCTTGGAATACAGGTCGGCGTCGAGCTTGTCGTCCACATAATCGCTGAACGGCACAAAGAGCCCCAGATGCTCCAGCGTCAATCCTCTCGACGCGGTCTGGCTGAAGCTGGGGATGATGATGCCGCCCTGCCGACCGCCATGGCTTGGGAAGTACACGCCAAACGGCAGGTACAGCACCGGAACATCGGCGATGTTCAGCACCACCTGATCGGCGAACACACGGTCGCCGGTGATGACCTTCATCCGAGGCGACGAAAAGAAGTAATGCGGATGCGGCGCATCACACGTGGTGTACCGCCCGTCCTGCACGAAATACGTGCCCTGCGCCACCTGCTTGATTCGTTCGCCGTAGTAGAAGCCGTCGCCCATCTTGGTTTCGGCCGCGCCAAGCGTGCCACGCTTGGTTTTGAAGTTGTAGGTGAGCGTGTTCGCCGTCAACTCCTGCGTGCCATCGCGGAGCAGCGGCACATCGGAATACTTCTTCGTTGCCGAATCAAACGCCGCCGTGGCATACAGCTCGGAGCGGTCGAAGTCCATGCGGATATAATCGGCTGTAAGCTTCTGGGGCGGTTTGTCCAGCTCGGCCTTTCGATACAGGTGGATGCGGCGGGCCTTCAGATCCACCACGATCCGTTCGCGTGCAACGCCGGTTACCATGGTGTCCACCCCGGAGCTGCCCGCGCCAACGGCCAGCGAGTCGGTGCCAACCGAGTCCACCCGCAAGCGCGTGTCGACCGAATCCGCCCGCAGGGAGTCCGATGTTGTGGAGTCAGCCACGGCGGGCTTTACCAGCGGCGAGTCAACATTGCGGCGTGTTGTGTCGGCCGGGGTGCGCTTGCCGCGACGTGTTGCCGGCGCGGCCGGTTTCGTGCGCGTTGAATCGGCCGGGCGCTTTACGCTTGGTGTTCGCCCCTGGGCATGCGCAACCGTGCTCGCGCCCGTGATACAGGCGAGCAGCAGGAGGATGCCCAGAAAAAGCGCTACCGATGTCTTCATAACAAACATTCAGCCGCAACGAGATGCACGCGATCGATCGGTGCACGTCCGTTGATGTCCGTTCCGCCGAACGGCAACGCGCCCACGGTGGCCTTGCACCGGGGCGCGCATGATTCAAGGCGTGGAGGGGCAGGCGCAATAGCCCATGCAGGGAGCAACAGGCAACGCCGGCCCGATTCGTCACATTCGCCGGCGCGGCACGCCCGCCGGAAGCTGCACGGTGCAGTACTTACCCTCAGGCGCGCTCTCGCGAGCCTTGTCCACGGTGATCGATACCTTGCGGTCGCCGTTGGCAATGCTCACCGATGCGCGGTGCGGGAACTTTCGGCCGCCCACGGTTCGGAAGTCCTTGTAGGTTATCGCGAAATCCTCGGTTGTTGTGTCGCCAACCGCGGGATACCTGACGTAGGAGAGCACCGTTGCATCGGCGGGATCGATCACGAACTGCTCGCGACCGATCGCCGAACGCACCGTGTAGCGAACGCCGTCGCTGTTGGTTGCATACTCGTACGTGCCTCGCTCGGGAAACCTGGGCAACTCGCCCCGGAACATCGCAACCATCTGATCGTAATCCAGCTCCAGTTGCATCAGCTTCGAGAACGTTTCGCCATCCGGCTTTCCTTCGATTGCCTCGCCTTCCTGCGCATTAAAGAACACAAACGCGCCGCGCGTTGCCGCCAGGGCGCCAACCGGCACACCGAATGGGCCGATCAGGTTCACGCGAAGGGAGTCCCGGCTCTTGACCAGCGCATCGTACCAGATCGTGATGCCCATTCCGGCGATCTTCATCTCGCCGTTGATAGCCAGTGTGGGCGTTGTCTCGTACGACGCGCGCAGGCGCATCAGCAACGAGTCCGCAAGCGTCTCGGATGTCGCGCGCACGGCCGACGTTCCGGAACCGCATCCGGCGATCATCGCACCGAAGCCCAGCACAACCACAACAAGCAACGTGATTCGGTTCATCATAGTCATCATCATCCACGGTCAGTTTGTCGCGCTTGCCGAAACTACCGGCGGCGCCGCATCGTGGAACGCCGACATCGATCATGGGTTTAGTCGGCCTACGGAGTTGCGTCGCGTTTGCCGCGCAGCGCCTCGTTCAGGGGATCCAGATGAATCGCGCGTTCGTAGGCATTGCGCGCGTTGGCGTTATCGCCCACGGCCCGGTACGCGTCGCCAAGATGCTCGTACACCTCGGCGCTGGCGCCGCCAATCGCAATCGAACGCCGAATATACTCAAGTGCCTGCTTGTACTCCCCCATTCCAAAGAGTATCCAACCCTTCGTATCAAGGAAGGATTCGTTGTTCGGCTCGTCGGCCAGGGCGCGATTTACCAGCGCGAGCGCAACGTCCAGCTTGCGATTGAACTGGGCCAGCGAGTAGGCGAAGTTGTTCATGATGCCCGCATCGTCCGGGGCTCGATCCAGCGCCCGCCGGAATGCATTCTCGGCGGCGGCAGGTTTTGCAAGCCTTGTGTTGATGGTTCCCAGATACGCCCATGCCCTGTACTTGCCGTTGTCGATCGCTACCGATCGCTGGAACGCGTGTTCGGCGCTGTCGAACTGGCCAGTGGCCAGATAGGCCTCGCCCAGTTGATGATGCACCTGGGCATTCTCGCCGAATCGTCCCGCGCTGGGGACCATGAATCGCAGCGCCCGCGCGGCCTGGCCAACGTTGAGATAATCGCGCGAGGCCTCCAGCCACAAAGCAGCGCTGGATTGCGGATGCAGTACCGCCGCGGTCATCAGCGAGTCGGCACCGTCATCGTTGCCCGCATGATACCGCAACATGCCGGCGGCCAGCCAGGCGGATGGCCGTGCCGGGGTGTATGCCACGATACGGGCGGCCAGCGCCTCGGCGTAGTCGCGAAGCGCGGGATCAACCAGCATCACGCGTGCGCGCACAACCGGATTGGCGCGCGTAAGAAGGAAGTCCGCGTATGCCGAGTCGGAATTCAGGTGATCGTGTACCTCGTCGAGCAGGGCGATGGCCTCGGCATGCCGGCCAGCGAGGATGTAGGCCGTTGAAAGTACCGAATACAGATCCCGATCGGCGGGGTTTATCACCAGCAGTTCGCGAAGGATTTCGATGGCGCGATCGTGCTGCCGCCTGCCGGTGTAAAGGTCCGCGAGACTGAGCAACGTGTTGTAATCGCTGGTAATGTTGCGGCGGATGTACTCGTAGTGGGCGATCGCGGCATCGGCGTCGTATCGCTGGAGCAGCCGTGCGGCGTTGTACCGTGCCGAGATGTTGTCGGGATGGCGTTGGATAACGTTCTCGTAGTGCTCAACGGCCTCGCGCATGTTGCCCGAGGCCGTGTACAGCTCCGCGGCCAGCAGGTGCGCGTCGTCGTTTTCGGGCGCGAACGAGATGGCCGTGCGCACATGGGCCAGCGCCGAATCGGTATTGCCCAGATTATGATAGCAGCGCGCGATGGCGAAATTTGCTGCCGGCCAACTGGGGCGCAGGATCAGTGCGCCGGCAAGCCGCGACGCCGCGTCCTGATAGTTCCCGCGCATCTGCAGCACCGAGCCCTCCAGAAACAATCGCTCGGCCAATCGGATTCGTTGGGGGTCGGGCATGGCAGCGGGCGATCGGGCCGCCCCGTCCGCCGGGCGCGCGCCTGGCGCCGTGGCGCATCCGGCAAGCGTTGCCAGCGCCAGCAATGCGGCGGCCGCTAATCGATATGGGGAACTGGCGGAACTCATCGAGGGGGCGATCGCGCGATGCGTGGCGCACCGTGTCTGGTGTCAGAATGCTAGATTGAGCGTTCGGCTCCTTTTATGATCCCATGCTGATGCGTTCGATGTACGCCAGGTGCCCGGCGGATAAGGCTTCGGCCCGACCTGTTTCGGCAACGAACGTGAACGAAACGTACCGTAATTCCATCCGACTAGCAACGTACAATGTTCGAGAAGCTTAGCCAGATCCATCGTCGCTACGAGGAGATCGAGATGCGTCTGGGCGATCCTTCGATCGCCAACGATATGAAGGTGTACCGCGAACTGATGCGCGAGCAACGCCAGCTTCGCCCGATCGACGAGGCGTTCCATGAGTACGATCGCCTGCTTCGCGAAATCGAGGATGCCCGCGAATTGATGGAAGCCTCCGATGATCCCGGCTTGCGCGATCTCGCGTTCGCCGAATACGCCGAGTTGCGCCAGCGGCGCGAGGCGATGGAGGAGGAGATCCGCTATCTGCTGATCCCGCAGGACCCGGACGATTCCAAGAACTGTATCGTGGAAGTTCGTGCGGGTACCGGCGGCGAGGAGGCCGCGCTGTTTGCCGCCGACCTGTACCGCATGTACAGCCGCTACGCCGAGGCCAAGGGCTGGAAGCTGGAACTGCTTGATTACTCCGAGGCCGAACTGGGAGGGTTCAAGGAAGTTTCCTTCATGCTCTCCGGTGAGGATGTGTTCGGCTCATTGAAATACGAATCCGGTGTTCACCGCGTGCAGCGTGTGCCGGAAACCGAGCAGCAGGGGCGCGTGCATACCTCGGCTGCGTCGGTGGCGGTGCTGCCCGAGGTGGAGGACGTGGAGATCGACGTGAACCCGGCCGACATTCGCCTTGATACGTTTCGCTCGGGCGGCAAGGGTGGGCAGAACGTCAACAAGGTGGAGACTGCCGTGCGCCTTACCCATGTGCCAACCGGTGTGGTGGTTGCCTGCCAGCAGGAGCGTTCGCAGTTGCAGAACCGGGAACGCGCGATGAAGATGTTGCGGGCCAAGCTGTACGAGCTGGAACGTGAGAAGCGCGATGCCGCCTATGCCGCACAACGCAAGGGGATGGTGGGCAGCGGTGATCGCTCGGAGAAGATCCGCACCTACAACTATCCGCAGAATCGTCTCACCGATCACCGCCTTGACGGTGATGCCAAGAACTACTCGCTGCGCGAAGTGGTGGAAGGGGAGCTCGATCCTGTGATCACGGCCCTGAAGGTTGCTGACCGCGCCGAGAAGCTCCGAACCGGCGCAACCATCTAACCCGCGGCATGGCCGCAAGCGCTGATCGGCTGCGCCGCATGCCCACGGCGGACGCATGCGTGGCCTGGATTGATGCGCTGCACAGCCGATCGTACCCGCGGCCAGCCACGCCATTAATATCGCACGATGGTGTTGTGCTCGGCGTTGGAATCATATATTCGGCCTCAATAAGTGGCGCTGCCTTCCCCAGAACGCTCGCAGGTCCACTGCGCGCGATGCCGCGTCGACCGCCGGAACCCCGTTTCCGGTGATCGTACAGATCGTTCACAAAGCCAGCGTTTCGATGAGCCAACATCGTCCAACTCCGCATCACGCCATTGTCCGCCAGCTTCTTGCATGCCTGGGAATTGCATCAATCGCGATCGTGCTTGCCTCGTGCGGGCGTGACTCCGGTCCTGATGCGGGCCGCCAGGCCGGTGCAACCGGTGACCAGGCCGCACGCACAGCCGACTCCGCCCATCGCGCTGATTCGGTTGCCAAGGCCAACTCCGCGAAGCTTTCGGTTCCGGTGGCGCAGTTCCCCGAGATCAAATACACGCGCGTGGCGATCTCAACGCGATCGATGCTCGACTCCATCCGTCGCCGATACGGCAAAACCAAGGGCGGCAACGAGGCCTTCCGCGCCATTACCACGCTGAACCGCAAGGAGTTCGGGTTCATCCATCTCG
>CBHYLN010000103.1:0-18202 GCA_966128725.1 uncultured bacterium
CTTCCTCGCGCGCGTGTTCCATCCGGCATTGGCCGATCCGGCAAACAGCGCCGAGCGCCTGTGGTATGCTCCATGGTTTCGTGGTCGGTTCGGGCGTGGAGAATTGTCGGCCAGCAATGCGGAAGTCACGTTACTGAAATCGTTCTGCGAAGGGTATCTGGTATGGCTGCAGCAGGCGCTGGCCAGCATGCCTGCGGGCGTGAACAAACTCTTCGATATGGAACAACTGCGCCGCACCAATCCGGCCGACGCAGGTGCCGCCCCGCCAGATATCCGCGAACGCGCCTCCAGACTTGGGGGACTGGCCGTGTGGACAAATCCTGAAAACAGTGTGGCCAGCGATGCGTTCAATCAATTCATGCGGCGCCTGGACCAGGTCACCGCTCCCGGGCCAGGAGGCAATCCCACGGGTCGATTGATCGAAGCCTTCGCGAAAGCCGCGCGGTTGTTCGTGAACGATTGCGATGCGCCGGGCTGATGCCTTGCCAATAGTTCTCTCTTTATCTCCCGACACATTTTATCCCCCCAACTCTCTTTCCCCCGGGTATGTACCAGGCCCGGGCATTTACCGTAGCCGAGTGGAATTACATGGCTGTGCAATCGCTCTATTTCTCGAAGCTGAACGACGGTGGCCTCCCGTGGGGGCGGCGTGGAACATGGTTTGGCCATTCGGCATCCGTGCTTGGCACCGTGGCGCGCCGGCTGGATGTGGCGGGTGACGATTGTGCCGACATGATTGCCGGGATTCCCACACCGTGGGCCAGACTGATGCTCTTCGATCAGGCGTTGCACGATTCCCATCATCCACTTCATGGCATCATTGTTGAGCAGTGGCGGGGGCTGTTGGGGCTTATCGCGATTCATCGCTATCTGGGGCTGGAGATCGATCCGCCAGTCCGGATCGATCTTTCAACGGCTCAACAGGGCGGGCCGCCCATTCTACAGGCATTCGCGCAACGTGGCGCCCCTGAATACGCCAACGGCAGCGACGTGTCGAGCTGGGCATGGAACCACTTCGATATCATCTCCGTGGCCGGCGTGCCGTTGGGCGCCACAAGCCCGCATACGCTTGCGTTCGCCGCAAGCGAAGCAAACTGTCCACCATGTATCCCGTTTCAAGAACATGGGCAGCTCCGCGATCCGGTCCCATATTTTCGTGCCAGCCACGATATCCATGCGCTACAAATCCTTGCCGGCTGGCTGGACTGTCTGCTCGCCGATATCACGGTAACCCCCGAACGTTCATCCGAAATCCTGGCGTTGCTGGGCATCGAGCGTCACACCACCATCGTTCGAGCCATCCAGGCCTGGAGAGGCGAAATCGATGTTCCCGCTGCATCCATTGTTTTCCCGGAGTCGCCCTTGCTGCGCGGCCCGTTCATGGTGTTGCGCGGTGCTATGGCGGCTGTTCCGGACAACGTGGCTTTTATCAGCGATCTGGCGCTTCGCGGCGAATCGGGTGTGCTGTGCTGGGATAAGGGCGTTGATGCAAGCTTGATCGACCGGCGTACCGGGCATCCCGTTACCGGCGAACGTGTGCGTGTCTTCGGCGGGCAATGGCTGGATTCCGGCCCTGGCATGTATATGCCGCCCGGGACGATCCCGGAACGCGTGGAGACGGTTGACCTTGGGGGCCTGTTCGCCGATCGAATTATCCGGGTAACGGATGTTACCGCCAGCGCCGGTATTCTGAGATACGAGAGCGAGCAGTATCTCTTTCCGTTCTCGCCCGCGATTCTCAACCGATTCTCGCACGCGGAGCTGATGGAGTGGACCACGATCGAGCCATCGGTTTCAGGCGGCATGAGAGTTGTGTTCACCATTCCGGTAACGCGGCCCCATTGGGCTGTGCGCGTTGCACACGAGTACCCGCCCGAGTGGATCGTGGGCGGCGATCGCGAACTGGCCCTTACGCTGCCGGGCCTTGCATGCTGGCCGGAGTTCGAGATTCCTACTGCCGATACGGGGACGGCGAACGGGCGTGCCAGCGTTGCCGCTTCATCCGCTTCCGCGGCGTGGGCCGATTATTACTACTTCGTCAACCGGCGCGGTGTTGACGATTTGGAACTGGCTCCGCTTATCGATTGCGTACGCCGGCACAGTGATGGCGATCGTACATGGCTGCATGCGTCCACCCCGATTCGTGCGTTTAGCGCCAGTGCCGATGGCGTTACCGGGCTGCTGCTTGTGCCGTACGATCGGTACCCCGAGCCGTTGAACGGATGGCGTGTGGCCGTGGATTTCGGCAGCACGCACACAACCGTGTTCGCGCGCCTGGCCGAACGGATCGGAACTCATGCCGAATCCGGGGCTCGGTGGGCATCGATGCCCGACAGTCCTGCCATGCCCGTGCCGATTGTGGAGTATTACAGTGTTGCCCGCGCGCGCCAAGCCTTGCTCCCGAACGGTGATGAGCCCGCTGCAGGCGCGGCCGATCGCTCCACGCATGATGCTGAGCCCCGCCCGTCCATTGTACATCGCTGGACTATCAGCGGCCTGCGAACGCTTACGGTATGCGACGAAGGAAGCCTCGCCGAAAATTTCCTGGCACCGCTTGGGCAAAGCGGTCGGCCGATGCATGAAACCGCGTCGTTGCTGATACAGCCCATCGGCACGCACCCGGACGACATTCCAACGTTCCCCTATAATGGCTTCCCGTACATCCTGCCCACCGTGGAGTACATACCCTCGAACCAGTTGCGGAGGAATTTGAAGTGGGATAGCGAGCGTGGCTCGGCCGAGCTCCGGGCATTTCTGGAAGGCATTGCACTGTTGGCCCGTGCCGCGGCGGTGCGCGAGGGTGCGAAGGTGGTAAGTCTGCACACGGCATATCCTACAGCTTTCAGCAGCGCGCTTGCCGCGCGGCATCATCAGGTGTGGCAGGCCATTGCCGAACGTATGGGATTCGACCTTGCCCCTCCAGTATCGGAATCGGTTGCCGTTGCCCGCTATGTGGATACATGCGAACTGGGCGCGGCCGAGGCAATCACCGTGGCGCTTGATGTAGGAGGCAGCACCACCGATATCGCTGTTTGGTCGGATGCAACACCGGTATTACAGGCGTCGGTACGGGTTGCCGCGGGGATGGCAGGCCGGTTTGTGCAGATCGGCCCAAGTGGATTCCGCGCGTGGCTGGAACGTCAGGTACGCGGCTTGGTGAATCTGGATCTCAGCCACTGGCAACGAACGCCGGATGGATACCGATTCATGTTCCAGGGTCTGCTTCGCGAGCTGGAGACATCGGGGCGTGTTGATGCGTTGAACCGATTCCTCGAAGTGGATAATGCTGCACTTCCGCTTCGTGCCAGGCTGGCGTATCTGTTTGCGTTGCTGGCCTACTATGCGGGGATGATGGTGCGTGCGGCCGGCGTGCCGGGTGCGCATGGCCCCGTGTTTGTCTGTGGGAAGGGGGCAAGATTCCTGCGATTGCTCCCGCCCGATCTGCTGTCCACGATGTACGCGCACGGAGTTCACGGCGCGGGGCTCGGGCGTACCGATGGTGCGCCGGTTCCGGGCGAAGGTGTGAAGGTGCGGGTTTCGCGACACGTGAAGGAGGAGGTTGCGCGAGGTCTGTTAGCCGAAAGTCTGCTCGGCAATGGCCGGGATATCGGGCCTGGCACCAACGGCTCGCGCCTGGCTGCCGCCATACGACCCATTGCCGGCGAACACGGCTACAACGGCTTTGCCTGGAATTCACAACTTGATCCTGCACAAGTAAAGGAGATGACCACCGGCGATGTGCCGGCACTTGAGCAGATGCTCGAGCTCAAGGCCTTTACCGCGGCGTTCGAGAAATTGGTTGACCCACAAACCGATGATTCCTATGCCGATGTTCTTGGGTTGGCGTGGCCACCGCCCGATTCCGTTCATGCACGGATTGTCGAGGATCTCCTTAACCGAAGCCGGCCCGGACGGCAAATGCACGATCTGCATCATCGGCCTGATGATGCGGTTATCGAATCCTTCTTCGTTATCGAGGCGCGAGCCATGCTGGAGACTGTGCTGGAAGAATTGAACCTGTTCGATACCGACCAGCCGCCGCCGATAACAAACGATGCCAAGTGAGGGTGGGCAGGCGTAATGCGGTATGCCGCTGGGCACGTGCGTCCGCGGAATTCCTGATGCAATGTGTGTGATTATCCGAATGCCATGCGAGCCCATGAAACATACCGGGCGATGCCGAAGGGCCACCGTTTCCGCCGATGCGTGGTAACGCGTGTGGGTCGCGTCAGCCTTTTGGTTCTGGTTCACGCCGCGCTCCTGCTGCCCATCTTCCAGGCATCGCCGTTGCATGCCGGTACCGTTTCGTTGGTCGCGCGGATGTGCCGGCAACATGGCGATGATTCGGGCAGGAGTTCGCAGGTGGTGATCGATTCGTTGCTGCCGCGATCTCCGGATGTGCCTTCCCACCCGACTCCACGGACACAACGGTCAACTGTCGCACAACCGCGTAGGCGCGATTCATCCGCACAGCAATCCGGTGGACGACGATTGCCACCAAGGCCGCTCGGCGGGGCTGATCTGGGTGGACCTGTGGTACATGGTGCCGTGGTGTACGATACACTGCGACGTGATGCCGACATCGAGCCGCGCCTGTCTGATGCCGTGGTTGCTCGTAACGCCGAAACCCACGAGCGCTTGCCGGCTGCGGCTGGCGGCGGGCGTGCAATTGCTTCCCAGCCCGCCGATACCCTGCAACCCACGAATCCCGTCCGTGCGGGTACCCAGCCGACGGTGTCGCGGGAATTCAACACAATGGGTTCGTCTCAACGTACCTCCATCACCATGTTCACAATTGTTGGCATAGTGTGCACCGTGCTTGTGTCCGTTATCGGGCTATTGGTTCTGCGCGAGCTGTATCGTGTACGGCAGGCCATTGCCAGCAGCGAACGTCGCCTGATGTATCCGCCGTTGCCTGGAGTTTCCGGTATGGGTAAAGGGGGGCGGGCGGAGGCAGGCACACCCATGAATCGCGATCGTGGTGAGCGTGATGCGATGGCTGAAGGTGCTGCCGCGGGCGGAGTGGCGCCCGGGCCGTGGCAGGCTGCAATGGAAGCTGAGGGCAGGCCCTCAATGGCTGCACACGGGCCGTTGCCAAGCCAGCCCGGCGATGAGGTGGCACGTACGGCCGCCGGTGGCTGGGTTTCCGCCGACGCCGGAATCGTTGTGGAGACGGAGTTGGACAGCGAAGGGGCGCGTGCGTACTATCTGGCATTGTTCGACGGCGCCAGAACCGACCACCACGTGCGCTTCGCGGATTTCTATGCAACACACTCGGTTGCGGGCGATGGGCACCCATCGCTCCGTGAGTCCGAAAGCCATATGGCTCAGTTTATCATCCTGCCGATTGGCGACGATCACGGTTTTGTGTTCCCGAATCCGCGCAGGACCTATACCGAGGATATGAGCCAGTTGTTCCCCGAGCTTCGACGTCACACCTTCGAGTTTCGCAGGCGGACAATCAATCCCGCGGCTGTGGTTCGCACCGATGCCGGGATGTGGAAAGTGATCGGAACCTGACCCCGATTCCCGCCGCATTCCATGCGTTCCCGTGAGCAGGTCATCTGGTGGTCGGATTATCCAGGCGTACCCGCCAATCATTCCCCCGATTCCAATCGCTCAGCCGAAAGCAGCACCAGCCGGGTGATGGCCTCCCCGGGGATGTCCGTTGGCGCGGTGAACTCCAGGTGCCGGGCGTGTTTCCCCTTGCCGGCGAAGTTCAGTTCCGGCGCGTCCTCCGGATTGATGCGATGCAGATAGAACAGGCAGCGCGGGCCGCTTGGCTGGATACCGCAGACCACGTGGTTTGGCCCGCCATGCGAGTACAGCGCGATGCGAACGCTTGCGCCGCCGTAGATCCCTTCGGCGGCATCCGGCAGCGCCGCTGTCACCAACGCCCGCAGATGCCGTGCCGTATCGCCCACAACCGGCGCTGCGCCGGCAATGACGTCGTCGAACGTGCCCGGCCTGGAAGCCGCTTTGTTGCTGGTTTTGCGGGCCTTCGTCGACTTTCCGTGATCGGTTCCGTTGGTTTGTTCAGGCGTACGGTTCGCCATCGTTTCCTCCGCGGTTTGTTCGGTGTTGAGCAGTGGATGCGCTCCTGCGGGGTCTACGCTGTCGCGGAAACCTTCCGCAATGCCCTGGCCACACGTTTGCGTTTCGTTTCCGAGGCCAGGCCGGCCGTGCGATCGTTGATCACCGCCAGAAACGCGTCGCGATTGGCGGCTGTGATTGCCGCGAGACTTTTCTCCACGTACATCGGGAACTGGTTCTCCGGCGCCCGCGCAAGCTGATCCAGCAGGTGGGCCGCACACTCGGCGGCGTAGCGTTTCATCGAGGCCAGCGTGGCCAGTATGCCCACGGCGTGGTCGCGTGCGATCACCGAGCCACACTCCGCCGCGGCCAGCACCTGCGGTAACAACCGATACACGGCGCGCGGTTCCAGCGGGGCAATCGTGTCCAGCGCGATCATCGCTCCCCAAACCAGGCGTTGGGTTCGCGATGCCAACAGGGTGCCAAATGCAGCCGTATGTGGTATCAGCAGTTCCGGGCGGCGTGCGCCTATTTCATACAGCGTCTTGATGCAGTCGCTCTGGATATTGCGATCGCGGTTGGCCAGATTCTCGACCAGCACCGCAACCGCGCGTGTATCGCCGGCCTCGGCAATGCGATGCGCAAGCTCCTGATTGGGCACTTCGTCGCGCCGGCCCAGTGCGGTTGCCAGATTGTTGAGTACGTCCATGATGCCTTCAGCATGTGTCGCGGCCGCCGGGGTGCCGCCTGGCCCCATTGGGTGTTATGCGTGCTCGGCCAGCTCGGCCCAGCGTTCCATTGCCTTGTGCAGCGCCGATTCGGCAGCGGCGTGTTGCGCGGCCAGCTCCTGCGCGGCAACATAGTCCGACCCCACATCGGCCAGCTTCTTCTCCAGCTCCGCCTTCTCCTGCTCGGTGCGTTCGATCTCCTTCTCCAACTGCTCCAGTTCCTTCTTCTCCTTGAACGTCAGCTTGCGCGGTCCGCTTGCCGGGATGGCCGTCGGCTGGTTTTCCCTGGGCCGTGCCGCCGTTTGTCGGGCGGCCGATTCGGCCTGCGCCGCCGCGGCCTGCGCTGCCTCGCGCGCGCGGATCTCCAGGAACGCGCTGTAGTTGCCGGGGTATTCGCGGATGTGCCCGTCGCCCTCGAAGCGAAACAGATGGTCGGCCGTGCGATCCAGGAAATAACGATCGTGGCTTACAACGATCACCGTGCCGGGGAAGGAGTCCAGATAATCCTCCAACGCCATCAGCGTATCGATATCCAGATCGTTGGTGGGCTCGTCCAGCAGCAGCACGTTGGGCGCGGCCATCAACACACGAAGCAGATACAGCCTGCGCCGTTCGCCGCCGGAGAGCGTGGCGATCTTCGCGTACTGCATCGCGGGTGGGAACAGGAACCTCTCCAGCATCTGCCCGGCGGTGATCACCGCGCCATCGGCCGTGCGGATGTTCTCGGCCACTTCGCGGATGTAGTCGATCACGCGAAGCTCGTCGTTCAGTGCGCGGCTCTCCTGATCGTAGTAGCCGATCACCACCGTCTGCCCGGTTTCAACGCGCCCGGTGTCCGGCTGGACACGCCCGGAAGCGATCTCCAGCAGCGTGGTTTTCCCGGAGCCGTTCGGGCCAATCACCCCAAGCCGCTCGCGGGGCTGCACGATGTACGTGAAATCCTTCACCAGCGTAACCGCGTCGTAGGCCTTGCTTACACCATGCAGCTCCAGCACCTTGCTGCCCAGGCGGCGCGATCCGATCGCCACGTCCAGATCCTCCTTCGGGCGTTCGCGCGGCGCGGCCATCAACTCCTCGGCGCGTTCGATGCGAGCCTTCTGCTTTGTGGTGCGCGCCTTGGCGCCCTTGCGCAGCCAGGCCAGTTCCTGGCGCATCAGCATATCGCGCTTGTGCATCTCCACCTCGGCGCGCACCTGCATCTCCTCCTTGCGTTCCAGGAAGTAGGAGTAGTTGCCCGCGTAGGTCTGCGCGGTGCCGCGATCGAGCTCCACAATCCTGTTGGTAACACGATCCAGGAAATATCGGTCGTGTGTCACCAGCAACAGCGCGCCCGAATACCGTGCCAGATACCCTTCCAGCCACTCGATTGTTTCGGCGTCCAGATGGTTGGTGGGCTCGTCCAGAATCAGCAGGTCGGGCCGTTCGATCAACGCGTGCGCCAGGGCAACACGCTTGCGCTGCCCGCCGGAAAGTGTCCCCATCAACGCCGACGTGTCGGTAATGCCCAGCTTCGCAAGCACCACGGTGGCGTTTGTTTCAAGCTCCCACGCGCCGGCCGATTCCAGCTTCGAGGCCAGCGCCGTCATGCGTTCCAGCACCGCGGCCGAGTTGTCCTCGGGGCCGGCGGCCGCCAATTCCGCGCAGGCATGTTCGTAGTCGGCCAGCAGACGCATTGTCTCGCTCGAGGCCGTGAAGATCGCGTCCAGCACGGTCTGCTCCGCGTTGAACGGGGGATTCTGCGGCAGGTATCCAACAATCGGATTGCCGGCCAGCATCACGCGCCCGGAATCTGCCACCTCCTCGCCCGCGATGATGCGCAGCAGCGTGGTTTTGCCGGAGCCGTTGGCGCCAATCAGCCCAACGCGATCGCGCTCCTCGAGGCCGAAGGTAAGCCCCTCGAATAGTGGCTTGATGCCGAAGTTCTTGCCAAGGTTCTCAACCGAGAGAATCGTCATTGTATCTCCAACCCGTCGGCGTGGGAGCCTGCCCCAGGCCATGAACGGGCGTTCGTGTTCAGTTCGTGCGCGCAACCGCGGGTGGTCGCGAAAACGCACAAGATAGAACCCGTGGGGCTATTACGATCGGGTGCCTGTAGTGCGGGTAGTAGAATGGGTCCTGGGATTCATACATGGGGCGATAAAAGCGAACACGGAGCCCCGCGATGTGCAAGGTTCCGTGTTCTGCTGGAAGTGGAAGAGAGAGAGAGTCAACGCAAGCGCACTTCCAGTTGTCGCCATCCGGCGGGCGCGGCCTCGTGTGGTGCCGATGCCGCTGCGCACCGCGATCCAGCCTGTTGCCGATGCGTGCCATGTGTGCGTGCAATGATGGCGCCACGTCTGGCAGGCAGGCGGCCTGCGGCCCATGCATCGGCCAAGCTCCATCACGCGAAACTCCAACCTGCGGGGGAGAGAGAGAGATTCCAGTGCCCGGGGGACGGAGAAATGGAATCGAGATGGTTGGAGATTAACGCAGACACGGATGCCTGTTCGGTGCACGGGATTCGCCGGTGTTGTGCGCGACGTGTGCAAGCTGCGATATCGGTCATGCATTCGAAACCGGAAATGAACCGATGGCGGCTTTCGATGTGCAATCGGCGGTGCGCGGCAGGCAAGTGGTGCCCGGCCCGCCGGTTCAACGGGGCCATGCCGATCGCGGTACCGGGGAGCGCATGGGCGTGCAACGCGTCTGCCCCGGATATCGCTGCGTTGATGGTTGTTTGCCGGGCGTTTTCCACGCAGCCTTCCCTTCCGAGCGCGGCCATCTTTTCCGCGTGCGGCCTGTCGCCGCGTGGATCATCAGCGAGTGCAACGTGGCATCGATGCGCCAACACAGGAGACCGATGAACGCACTACCGGCGGGTACGTGCCGCGCCAAGCGCCTTCAGCAGCTCCTCCTTCTTGCGCCGGGCCACCAGCACTGTTGCACCGTCGGACATCACCAGCTCGCCGCCCTCGCCGCGCACGTAGCGCCTCACGTGATCGATGTTTACCAGATGCGAGTGGTGCACGCGAACGAAGCCCATGTCGGCCAGGATCACCTCGAACTCCTTCAGCGGTCGGCTTACCAGGCAGCGATCGCCGCCGGCCAGCGCAAACCATGTATAACTTCCGGCGGCCTCGCAGTGGATAATGTCGGCAATGGCCACCATGCGCAAACCATCGTCGGTGGGGAGCGCCAGGCGGCTTGGTTCGGCGTTCGGATGGCGGAGCGTTTCCAGCAGGGTCGCCAGGCGTTGCTGCATCCCGTTGCGTTCGGCGCTGGCCCGTTCGGCCTTTGCTACCGCTGCCACCAGCTCGGTACGGTTGATCGGTTTCAACAGATAGTCCACCGCCGAAGCCCTGATCGCGCGCAGGGCGTATTGCTCGTACGCGGTGGTGAACACCACATCGAACGGCCTGTTGTTGATACCGTCCAGCAGCTCAAACCCGTTGCCGCGCGGCATTTCGATATCCAGAAACACCAGGTCGGGATTGTGGGCATGGATCTCGCGCCGGGCCGTGGCAACACAATCGGCCTGCGCTACCACCGCCACATTGGGGCAGTACTCGGCTATCAGATCGGCCAGCAGTGCGCGGCCCACCGGTTCGTCGTCGATGATAATCGAGCGGATCATGATTCCTTTCCGTTTGATGTATAACGCGAACGCTCGGGAACGTCGAGCGGAATAAGTATGTCCACACGTGTGCCGCGGGCCGTTCCGTCGTCGTGTACCAGATCGGTTACCGCAACGCGATACCGTTGGCGGTGCAGCCGGCCCAGCGCTTCCAGACGATTATGCGTCACGGCCATGCCGTGCTCGCGGTTGGACCGTACGGTGTTCCGTTGAATCTCCTGCGATCGTTGCCTGCCAACGCCGTTGTCGATGATCGAACACCGCAGATATCCCAGCCTGCGGGTTACGTGTACCGAGAGGCTTCCGCTTTCGTCGCGGTGGGCAAGGCCGTGGCGGATGGCGTTTTCCACGTACGGCTGGATGATCATCGGCGGCACCATCACGTCGCGCGGGTCCAGCTCCGGGGCGATCTCGATCGATGATTGGAACCGGTCGCCGAACCGCAGCGATTCCATCCGCAGGTACAAGCCCAGCATCTCCAGCTCGTCGGCAAGCGAAACCGCGTCGCTGCGGACGTGCTCAAGCGTGCTGCGCACCAGGCTGGAGAATGTGTTCAGGTAATCGTGCGCCGATTCGATATCCCGACGCACCACGAAGTGCAGGATGCTGTTCAGCGAGTTGAACAGGAAGTGTGGGTTCATCTGCGCGCGCAAGGCCTGCAACTGATACTCCACAACGCGGCGCTCGGTACGTTCCTGCCGGCGCACAATCCGCACGCGCGCAATCAGCGCAAGGGCCACAAGCGCGCATACCGCCACAACCACCGCGGCGCGGAACCACCATGTTTGCCACAGCGCCGGGCGCACAACCAGCTCGATGGCGCGCGCCGGACCAAAACGGCTTTCGTCGCTGTTGGCGCCGGCCACCACGAACCGATACTGCCCGGGCGGGACGCTGGTGTATTCGGCGAAGCGGTGCGCTGCGTTCACCTGGCGCCAGTCGGCATCGTATCCCTCCAGCATGTACCGGTATCGATTCCCGTTGGGGTTGGTGAAATCAAGGGCCGCGAACTCGATCGAAAAGGAATTGTTGTTGTGCGCAAGCGTTATGGTGCGTTTGATGGTCGCCGATGAATCAAGCCTGAAGGCCGTATCGATGGAACGGAATGCCGTGATGGCCGTTGACGGTACATGGTGATTATCGGCCAGCGAATCCGGATGGAAATACAGCACGCCGCCGCGCCCACCGAAATACATAACCCCGTCGCGCCCGCGCGCGCACGCCTTGAAGTGGAACTCGTATACGGGCAGCCCGTCGGCCGGGCCGAAGTTCCGTATCGTCCCGTGCGCCGGATCGATGCACGCCAATCCCTTGTTCGTGCTTGCCCACATTCGCCCACGGGAGTCCGGCACGATGGCGCATGCGGTGTTGTTGATGAAGCCGTTGTTCTCCATGTACCGCTGGCAGCGGCCAGTGTTCGGGTCCATGCGCGAAATGCCGCCGCCCGAGGTTGCAATCCATATCGCGCCCGCGTGATCCTGCAGCAGATACCATACACGGTTGTTGCTGATTGATGTGGGGTCGTTCACCTCGTTCAGAAACCGACGGCAACGGCCGGTGTTCGGTTCCATACGGTTCAATCCCTTGTCGGTGCCAACCCAGATGGCGCCGTCGGCCGCTGGCAGTATCGCCAGCACGCTGTTGTCGCTCAGGCTGGCCGGGTTGCTGGCCGCATGGTAGAAGTGGTGGAACTTCGTGCTGCCTGGCTCCATCACATTCAGCCCGCCGTTAAGCGTTCCCACCCAAAGCCGGCCCCCGTTGTCGCGGGTGATGGCCCATACGCCGCCGGCACCAAGCGAGGCGGTGTCGTGTGCGTTGTGCTCCCACGTGTGGATGCTTCCGTGCCTGTCCAACAGTCGCAGGCCCGTGTTCGATCCGATCCACGTCCCAACCGAGTCGATGAACAACGTGTTTACCGCGCTGGAGCCAACCAACCTGGCCGGCGTGCCGATCGGTGTGTGCTCCACACGGTCGGCCCCGGGGGTGTAGCGGTCCATGCCGCCGCCAACCGTCCCGATCAACAGGCGCGATTCAGGATCGATCGCCAACGAACGCACCATCGGCGCCGCTATCGTGGTGGCGTCGGTCGGGTTGTGGCTAAGGCTTCGGAATTGCCAGGCCCTGCGGCCGATGCGGCTGATCCCGCGTTCGGTGCCGAACCAGAGATTCCCGGAGTTGTCCTCGCAGATACAGAACACCGTGTTCGAGGCAATGCTGTTCGGCACGCTTACGGAGTTCTGAAGCATCAGCTCGGTGCCGGACGCCGGTCCGCGCGCTATCACGCCGTGGTTGAACAGGGTGGTCCATACCGTGCCGCCGCGATCGGTGGCGATCGATGAAATCAGATTGGGCACGGCCCGTGGGTTGCCGTGAGTATTGTCCGTGATCTCGATATGTGATGCCGCCGACGCCGGGTTGAACCACCACGCATGTGTTGCGCCGATCACCCACAGCCCGCCACGGCGATCGGCCTGCATCGATTCCAACGGCCCCCAGGCTCGTGGATAATATGCCGGCATCGTGCGGTGGTTGATGAACCCGCACAGCGCGGGTTCATATCGGTTCAGACCGGAATCAGCCGTGGCAACCCATACCGCGCCTGCGGAATCACGGCATACCGCTATGACGTTGTTGCTGGAAAGGCTGTACGGGTCCTGCGGATCATACATAAAGCGCGTGAAGCGGTCGGCATCGTGGTCCCACCGGCTTACGCCTTCGCCGTGGCCGCGGGTTGCGGCCCAGATATTGCCCTGCATGTCCTCGCAGATCGAGGCAATCGGTCCATCACCGATGCTGGCAGGGTCGCCGGCCAGGTGGGGGTAGTGGCGGAACTGCTCGGTGGCGCGGTCGAACCTGTCCAGGCCGCTGGAGTGCGTGCCCGCCCACAGCCAGCCGCGGTGATCCTGGTACAGGCATTTCACGCTTCCATCGGCAAGCGATGCGGGGTTGGCGGGGTCGTGCCGGAAAACCGTGAAGGCATGTCCGTCGAAACGGTTCAGTCCGTCGCGTGTGCCGAACCACAGGAACCCATCGCGATCCTGCACCGCGCACAACACGTAGTTATCGGAAAGGCCCTGCTGCGAGGTAATGTTCTCGAACGCGATCGTGGCCACCTGCGCGCGCGCCGCAATCGGGTGCAGCAACGCGGCACAGGCGATCGCCGCCAGCAGGCGCGTGAGGGCGCGGCGGGGCCGTGCGGTGCATGCCGTATTGTGCCACGATCGCATGGTAGGGGATAGTTACCGATGTATGAATACGAACCCCGAATCCACCACCGTTGAACCTCCGGTGGCGTTGCAGGCAATTGTTGATCGATGCCATCGACGATGTTCCCATGCTCCGCGAACACCCGCCAAGGAGGCGCTGGTGAAGGCATGCCGGGAACTGACGCTGCCGATGCCGGTCGACGGCGGAGCCAGGGAATGTGAGGGTCAGGGTATCCGGTTTGGTGACGGACGGTGAAAACGTACTCAATTGCCCGATCAGTCGCAATGGAAGGCCGTGAAGGAATTCATGGCAATCGTGTTGCGTGCCGTCGAGAGGTTGCGGGCGGAAATCCTGTTCGTTGGGGCGTTTGCCGGCGGCAGTCGTGGAAACTGAACAGGGGAACATGGTTGCCCATGTTCCCCTGTTCGCGCAAGCGGATGCGGGTTGGCGCCTGGTTGCCCATGCGTGGCCGCATCAACAATCGGGCATTGCTGCCCACCGTGGCTGATTAGTTCAGCGTAACGGTCGTGGTTCCGGCCTTCAGCGTGAACTGAAGGACGCCATTGACATCCTCGAACTCCACGTCGTTCTGCAGCGTGAACGTCTCGCGGTTGAACGGAATAACCGAGGCAAGCCGGTTGTTCTGGAACGACAGCTCGGTACGGCTGCGGAAGTTGCCCGGCTTCGAGGTAACCGTGGCCGTGGCGTAGAAGTTGATCGTGCCGGTGGCCGGGAAGCGGATTCCTGCCGCGTTCGATACGATCGTGGTAGCCGTGGCCGGCCGTGTCGGATCCAGCGAAGTCGTGATGGTGCCAAGCGAGGGCTCGGTTGTGGTCACGCGAATCGCGGTGGGCGTAAGCCGTTCGTTGAGTGCGCCGGCGACCGGGATCTTCTTCGTGGTTGTGAAGGTGCCCGAGCCCGTGGATGCATTGCCAACGTAGGTGTTGTCCGTTACGTACACCTTTACGCCGTTGACGATGATGCAGGTCTGTGCCGAAGCAATTGTCCCGGCCGAAACCAGGGCAACCAATGCCAGTGCGGCGGCAAATAGCGCGCGCCTGAATGTATGTGTCATGAGTGATTCTCCGTTTACATGGTTGTTCGTTTGCGTCGAATTACCTGGCGCACCTTGCGGAATTCCGCTGTTCGGGGTGCGTTCCTGGTGTCTGTGTTCGTGCCCGTTGGTTCTGCGAACCGTTGGGCGAACACATTGCCTGTGAGCCTGTTTAATTCAGGCCTCCGTCGCCATCCGGCGGCGTGTCGCTGCCCAATGTGACGGTGGTTTCACCGGCCTTCAGTGTAAACGAAGTGCCATCGTCGTTGGTGAAGGTGACGTCGTTGCGAAGCGTGAAGGTCTCGTTCCGGAACGGATTGACCGACTGCAGGTTCTCGTTCACCAACTCCAGCGGTGTGTCGCTGCTATACGTGCCCGGCTTTGAGCTGATCGTTGCCGTGGCATAGAACTGGATGATTCCGGTTGCCGGGAAGCGGTCGGCGCCGTTGGACGTGATCGTCGTCTGGGCGTCGCGCGATGCGTCCAGCGTGGTCGTGATGGTGCCAACCGCCGGATCATTGCTGGTAACGGTCACATTGGTGGCCGTCAGCGTGGAGTTGATCGGGCCTTGCGGCGCGATTGGCGGGTTGGCGACAAACGTTCCGGAGCCGGTGCTGCCGCTGGCCACGTTGCGATCCGAGATTACCAGCACCTTGACGCCGTTAACCACGATGCAGGTGTAATTGAACTGCGCCGATGCCGAGGATGCTACGGCCAGGCCGAGCACTACCGTCAGCGCGGCAATTGCATACCGCGATGTAATGGTTCTCATGATTATTTCTCCAGTTGCTGTGTGCGTTGATTGATTCCAGATCCATACAACCGTCGCCATTTGCTCAGGCACGCGACGAGCGTGAAGGGCAATGGCAGGACATCGCGCAGCGACCAAGCGCACGATTATTCCGTCGTCTTCTGGAATGCCGTACCGGTTACGGCCAGAGAGAGAATCTCAGTGCCAATAAGGCGTCGGGGGAGGAGTGGCTGGGGGGGGGGAGAGGTGGTCGGTTACCGTGAGCTCGTACAGCAATCGATCACAGGCAATAATACGGGAGTGTGCGCCGGCAAACTTCTTCTCGATTGCTTACGTGTTGCCGCCGGTGCGGAATGTGCGGGATCCTTTCTTCCGTTGGGATCAACATCGCCAAGTTCGTGCAATACCGAGGCATATACGAAGCGGCGAAGACCCCGTTAGGTGATCTTCGCCGCGTGTGATCCAACAGACCGTATTCTACTTGTTGTCGTAGGTCATGATATCCACCACATTGCCCGATGCATCGTACAGGCGCGCGGTGTCCGGCTCGGCATTGTTCCAGATCCACGAGCCCCGATGTAATGCCAGCACTTCGCCGGTGGGGTTGGGCGGGCCGTTCTTTGTGTAAATCCGCAGGGCACGGCGAATAGTGTCCGGCAGCGGGAATCGTTGTTTGGCGTCGCCGGCGTCGATGCTCCAGCCCGCGGTGCGCACCGGGCTCAACGTCTCCAGCACGATCCACTCATCCTCCAGCGTATCCACCGAAAGGTTCCGTGCCTGATCGTAATAGATCGCCGTGATCTGCAGGCCGCCGCGCGCCGTGTCGTAGGGCTTCTTCACGGCCGGCGGCTCAGGGTCGGGTGTTGGGGGTGTGTTGGGGTCCGTGGCGTTCGAGCTGCAAGCGGCCAGCACCAGGGCGGCCAACGCAACTGCTGCGTGTGCAATGTTCATCGAGATTGTTAAATGAGATTGAATGATTGAACGACAGGCGTACAATGCCGGCGCAATGGCCGTAATGCAATGGGGCGATTAATTGCGCAATAATAACATTCCCCGAGATGCCCCAAAATTCGGCCTTCGCCGGCCGCCACCGAATGTATTGCCAAAACACAATGCCAGTGCGATAACCCTCGTGATGTTCGCCGTCTACCTTTGCCGTTCGAGATGGAGCCAGGGCCGCGCCATGCCAGTCAACAGGCCCGGGCCAATGATCCATCGTGTTCCTCGTGCTCCGGTACCAACACCAAACGGCCTGCATGCGCACATTTCTACCCTTCGCCATTGGCGCCGTGACCGTCCGGCGTATCGTGCAATGCTTCGCGATTCTGCTTGTGGGGCATGCGGTCTGCGCCTTTGCGCAAGGGGGCGCGAGCCTGACGGAACCGCACAGTACACGGCGCGGTGCGCCACGTGCCGTGCCTGCCGGCGCGCATGCAGCGGGGCCGGGGTTTGTGGAAAACCGTGGCCAGGTTCGAGATAACAATGGCGCCAGGCGGCCCGAATTACTGTACACCATGAACGCCGGCGGCCTGGCGGTCTATCTGGCCCCGGGCAGTATCCATTACGTCTATGCACGCCCGGCCGGGGATGGTGGCCCGCGCCGTATGCCCGGTGTTGGCTGCCCGCACGATGCCGTGCCCGATCGCAAAGTGGAACTGTGGCGGCTCGATCTGGAGTTCCTTGGCGCATCGCCGTCGGTCCGTGTTACGCCGGCCGACACGTTTGCGGGCGTGGCCAATTATTATCTGGGCGATGATGGCCCTGGCATCGCCGGGGCGCGATTGTTCGGCGGTGTGAGGTATCATGGGATGTATCCCGGCATTGATCTGGTCGTGCGTGTGATGCCTGGAGGGTTGAAGTACGATTTCGTCGTGCATCCGGGCGGGAGCCCCGCAAGTATCCGAATGCGATATGTTGGCGCGCAGTCGGTAACGCTGGGGCGCGGCGGCGATCTGCGCGTTGGCACCGGGCTGGGCAGCTTGCAGGACGCAGCGCCGATTCTGTTTCAGGAATCACCTGCCGGTGCGGCGCAGCGGCGCATCTCGGTGGACGGGCGATTTGCCAGGCGCGGCGATACGATCATGTTCGATGTTGCCCGGTATGACTCAACACGCGACCTGGTGATCGATCCGGCGCAGGAATGGGCCACGTTCTACGGCGGCGGCGGCCCCACGTTTTTCGATATGGATTACTTCTCCGGCGGCCACGTGGCCGAGATCGACCGGCAGGGCAATCCGATTATCATCGGCAACACGCTGAGCGCCACATTCCCCACAACCCCCGGCGCCCTGCGCGCCAACCTGCAGGGCGTTGTTGATGCCTTCGTGGCGAAGTTCGATCCCCACGGCAACATCCTGTTCGCCACGTATTACGGCGGCACCAACGGCGACGATTACGGTCACGGCGTCTGTTCCGATCCCAGCGGCAACGTCATCATCACCGGCCACACCAGCAGTACGGATATCCCGAGGGCCAACGCCTACCAGAACACATTTGCCGGCGGCGTGCTGGATGCCTACGTGGCCAAGCTGGGACCAACCGGCGCCCTGCTGTGGGGAACCTATTGTGGCAGCGTTGCCTGGGATGATTGTTACGGTGCCGCCGTGGACAGCGCGGGCAATGTGTACGCGGTGCTCACCACAACCGGCGCCGTGCTGGCGGGCGCTGCCGTGCCATCCAAGGGGGCGCGCAATCCGGCGCATCCAACCGGCGGAGCACCCGTCAACAACGACGTGATGATCGTGAAGTTCAACGGCGCCACCGGGCAGCCTGTGTGGACAAAGTTCCTTGGCGGCGGCAATATGGAGTACGGCTTC
>CBHYLN010000104.1:0-18096 GCA_966128725.1 uncultured bacterium
CCGGGCTATACGCTGCTGGGCCTGGTGATCGAGCAGGCATCGGGCATGACCTACAACCAGTACCTGCGTGAGCATCTGTTTGCACCGGCGGGCATGACCCACACATCGTTCTACGGCGAGGAGCGTAGCTGGCCGGGCGGCACGCCGATGCATTCCTACAACAACAGCCACGACGAGGGCGGGCTGGACATGTACCCGATATCACCGATGGGAACGGGCGCCGGCACGGTGATCAGCACGGTTACCGACATGTATCGGTGGGAGCTGGCATTGCGCGCCGGGCAGATCCTGTCGCCGGACGCGGTCGCGCGGATGTTCAAGCGGCACGTTCCAACGCAGGGGACAACCAGCTACGGCTACGGGTGGAACATCGGGATCACACCGCGCGGCACAACCGTGATTGTTCACGCCGGCGATCTGGGTGGCTACAACTCCGAGATGCGGCGCTACCCGGAGGAAGCGATGACGATCGTCTTTCTCTCGAACGCACGCGTGGACGGCGAAGGATATCGCCTGGCCCTGATGAACAACATGCGCCTGATGATCACGGGAGCAAAACACCTGGCGGTGCCCAGCGCACAGGCCCCGGACAGCGCTTCGCTTGCAACGCTCAACGGCACGTACCGCTTGCCCGGCGGCGGCGCATTCACGGCGCGCGCTACGGCCGAGGGGCTTGTGGTTGCCGCCACCGGCGGCGATGCCCTGCATCTGCTTTCCGGGCCACCGCCCGCGGATTCCTCCATGCCGGCAAAGCTTGCCGACTATACCGGCCGCATCGTGGAAGGAGCGGGCCTTGGCGACATGCAACCCATGCGCAACGTGCTGTTCCCCGCGATCCCGCCGGAACAGGTGGCGATGGACGTGTCGCAGCAATGGAGCGCCGTGGTGGATTCGCTTGGCAAATACGTTCGGACCGAGTTGATCGGCACGGTGTTCAAAGGAGCATCCAGCGCCCACACGTTCGCGCGCGTACACTTCCAGCGTGGCAGCCGCGTGGCGCAGTTGACATGGACCTCCGGGCAGCTTGTGGCAATCGCGCTTGGCGCCGAGCCAATACTGCCAACAACGTTTCTGCGGGGAGAAGGGGCCGAGCTGGTGGCGTTCGATCCGTTCAGCGGTCGCACGATCCGGATGACGCTCGACGAAACCAACCGCCAGACGGCCATGGTATTCGCCACCGAATCCGGACGCAGCGTTCGCGCCACACGCTCGTAGGCAGGGCGCTATTCCGGCAACGTAAGGATACGCGGGTTGAACGCGCCATCGGCGCAATCAACCACGGCCAGCGTGATCGGCAACGAAAACCGCCGGGGACCCGCGCTGCCCGGATTCAGATACAGCACCGTGCCAACCCGATCGGTGCAGGGCATGTGCGAGTGCCCGAAGATCACGACATCGTACCGTTGTTCGGCATCCTGCGCGTTGAGCTCGGCGCGGCTGTGCAGCATGTGCAGCCGCGTGCCGTTGATGGTAAGGTCACAGTGTTCCGGATACGCGCGCGCCCACAGGGCGGTATCCACATTGCCCCTGATGGCGATGGTTGGCGCGATCGCGGCAAGGCTGTCGATCACCCACGCGCTGCCGATGTCGCCGGCATGCAGGATCAGATCGCACCCCTGAAGCGCCGCAAGCGCACTGGGCCGCAGAAGGCCGTGGGTATCGGATATCACGCCCAGCGTGCGCACCTGTTCGTGGGCGCCGGCGTTGTACGAGTCGCTGTCCATATACTGTCCGCAATAGATACTGTCCGCAATAGTGCCTGGATGCCTCCCGGAGCTGCTCCTGCCCCGGGGAATGCATCGATACACGCGGCAACCGGCCCGGCGTTTCCGAAGCCGGCATGCCGGCGGCCCCGATCCTGCGTCCCGGCGTGTATGTTACCAAAGCGCCACATGCATCGCATCCACCCTCCACCGTATTATGCCGATCGCATCTTGCAATCCCGGTGCGGTGGCAGGCCGGCGCGAGCACCCACCAGAGCAATCAGCGCGCAACCGCGTGGCCGCCATTGCCCGGCGATCGATGGACAGAATTCATGCGCGACGACCACATCCCACAAACACGCCTTGCTCCCATCCCGGATCCCACGTATGGCTCCGATCGCCATGGCCTGGTATCGGGTTTCCTGTTCGTGCCGAACCAACCCGCGGCGATCATCGATTCCGACCAGGCCGAGGCCTGGCTCCGATCTCCGGAGTCAACACCCGCCGACGCATTCCTGTGGCTCCACTTCTCGCTGGCCAATGCCGCGGCCGAACACTGGATGCGGGTGCATCTGCAATTGCCGGAAGCGTTCGGCGAGTCGCTCCGCGAAAGTGTTGGCTCCACACGGCTTGAGCAGGATGGAACATCGCTGGTGGCGGTGCTGCACGATGTACTGTTCGATTTCACGTTCGATCCTTCGGCCGTCTCAACGGTCAGCCTCTGCATTCAGCCGAAGCTCTTTGTCAGCGCGCGGCTTCGCCCGCTGCGCTCGGTGGATCGGTTGCGCGAGTCGGTGAAGCAGGGGCAAACCTTCCGCTCAACCGCCGATCTTCTGGCCCATCTGTTGCAGGATCAGGCGAGCGTTCTGGTGGATATCGTACGCCAGTCCAGCTCGCGTGTGGACACGATCGAGGACAGGTTGCTGGCCGATCGCATCCCCGTAAGTCGCCGCGATCTGGCGTTGCTGCGGCGTTCGCTGGTACGTTTACAACGGCTGCTGGCACCCGAGCCCGCCGCGTTGTTCCGCCTGCTGAGCCGCCCGCCAGGGTGGATCGATGACGAGGACTTCCAGGAGATGCGCGAAGCGGCCGAGGAGTTTTCGGCGTCGGTATCGGATTCGGCCGCGCTGGTGGATCGGATCAAGACATTGCAGGAGGAATTGGCCAACACTCTGAACGAGCGTACCAGCCGAACGCTCTTCACGCTCACCATTGTCACCGTTCTTGCGCTGCCCATCAACCTGGTGGCCGCGCTGTTCGGAATGAACGTGGGCGGTATCCCGTTCGAGCACGACACACACGGCTTCGTGACGATCGTGCTGATTCTCATGATCTTCACCGCGCTGCTGGCCTATCTGATGCTGTTGCGCCGTCGCGAGTAACGCGCGGCGATGGCAGCCCGGCGGCAGGGAGCCGGCCACGGGACGTTCCCATCAGAATCTCAGGCGAACAAAGGGCTTTGGCGTATGGTCTCCAGATACTCCTCCTCGCTCATCGTTGAATCCTCGAACGCCTTGCGCGCCGCGTTCAACGCCTGCGCCTGTTCCAGTTGCTCTCCCTCCAGCTCCGCCGCACGCTGGCACACCGGGCATTGCAGATAGTGCACGGATTCGTACGGGAACACCGGCACAAAGAACAGCGTGAACCAGCGGCGATGCAGCGTCAGATGCCAGAATCGTTCGTTGTTGCAGTTGTCGCACATCACCGGAAGGGTTTCCCCGTCATCGCGCACCGTGCCGTGCCCCCAACCGAAAAGAAAAATCATCGCGCACCTCCATGTGATAACGGCACGCCCGCGATCGCTCGTACCGCCGAGGATCGTGGGGCCATGCCCGAATGTGTCAGCGTTCCATCAATCGCGCCCGCGCTTGCAGCGCTTCACGCCGGATTCCAGGCGGCGTACGTGCCGCGCTCGTCGATCCTCGCGACGGTCTCCCGGAACCACTCGCCCGCTTCCTTCCATGCCAGGCGCAGGGCATGCGCGTCGGCCACGAAGGCAAGGCGCTGAAGCCGCTCCAGATCGTGCGGCGGGATGTCGTAATGGATATAGCGGGTATGGAACCCATGGCGGGCCGGCGAGTGCAGGATTCGCAGGGCTTCCACCAGTGGACGCAAGGTGTGCCCGTTGTAGAACGCCAGCGCCTCGATCGTGTTGCCGCGGTTAAGCTCCTTCAGCGTGAGCACCTGGAACAGATCGAACGAGGCGCGCATCTGCGCCAGGCGATCGGCGATCCGGCGGCCAAGCAGATCGGGATCGTGTGGATCCTGCCGTACAACACCGGCGCGATCGAAATGCACAACCGCCGTGCCGTGGGTTTCCGGCTCGGAGAAGCGGTTCGCCGCCGAGTGCTCCATCACCGTAAGATCCAGCAACAGATACGGGCCGGCGTCGTGCAGGCGATAAAACGCCTGCCAGTGCCCATGCCACGTGGGCCTCGGGATTTCGTATCGCACGTCGATCGACGAGATGCGCTGAAGCGCGTGCTCCAACGCGCCTACAGCATCCTGCACGCGGCCATCGTCAACGTCGAGCTGCAAGTCGATATCGGACCACTGGTCCACACGGTTGAACGCCGCGGCACCGCCCTCCCACATGGCATTCACATAGGGCAACGGTTCCAGCGCGTCGCGAAGCGCAACAAGGATATCGGCTCTTGTAAGCATTGCAGTGTCTCTGTTTGGTTGCCGCCCGGCCGGCACCACCAATCCACACGGCGGGGGCGCGGGCAGTCCGCAAGCTACGTGGCCATGATGCTCAGAGTTTCTCCACCACCACCATCGAATTACCGTCGGGATCGATCAGCGTCGCCGTCTTCTCGTTATCGTCCGTCTTCACACCCTTCACCAGTGTGGCCCCGGTCATCAAAGCCTTGCGGATCACATCCTCGATATTGGGCACAATGATGTGCAGCTCGTGGCGGCTGCGCTCGGCGCGCACGTTTGCTACGTCGTTCGGCACCAGGACGAACTTCAGCCCGAACAACGTTCCGGTATAGATGTAGTGGCCGTCGGAAGGCAGCTTCGTGAATCGCGCCCCGAACACGTTCTGATAGAACACAACCATCAGCTCGGTGTTTTCGGTAGCCATCGATACCTGGTCCACACGAAACGGGGATTCGGTGGGCGTAGCGCCGGGCGAATTGGTGGTACGGCTGGATGCGCAGGCACAGAAAACGCAGGCAGTTGCCAGCAGAAGGGGATAACGTAGGATATTCATCAACGGGATAGGAGAACAGGATTACGAATTGGGGGCCCTAACGTACCATTCGCCACGGAATTCCACCACCCAATCCCGAATACACGGCCGGCTGGTTGGCAGGTCACGGCACGCTGCCGGCAGGCCGTACAGGCCCGCATGGCCAGGCTTCGGCGTGGCTACAGCACATCCAGCACCAACCGCCACTCGCCGCCGGGCAGCCGTTTCCAGATGCGAAGGTAACCCACGGCAATCGTTGCGTCGTCCCCCTTCTCGGCATCGGGTACCAGCACCGTTCCGTAGGTATACCCCATGTCGCCCGACTCGGCAATCACCGCGCTTGTTGGCGTGTAATGGATTGGCTTCCGCGTGGCCGACGCAAGCATCGTGGCAAGCTGGATACGGCCAAGCAATGGCGCCTGTTCGGGCCGGTAGAATCGGATGTCATCGTCGGCCAGCTCGGCAAAGGCCATCAGCCCGCTCTCGGCCGCGCGTGCCGCAAGCGTTTGCTCGTGCTCCATCAACGACGCCGTTGCGCCTTTGTAATCGTGTTCGATGCGTGGCGGCCCCTGGTACGCGGGATGCGTAACGGCGGTGTCGGTGCCGGGCCAGGCCGGTGTGGACGTGCCGGCATCAACCGCAACACGCCACTGCCCGCCCTGTGTCCGGTGCCATACCGTAACATAGTGGCCGCGCGCAAGCACTTCCGTCTGTCCGATTCTGGTAAGCTCCCATGGCCCGGTTGTATACCCCAGATCACCGGCGGCGGCCACGTCGGCGAAGATCGGCCGCCACGCCAGCGTTATCCGCGGCGCCGGGCTGCTTGCCAACCACTCAAGGCCGTTCACCGGAACCGGACGAAACAGGATCGACGAGGAATCGAGATAGGCACTGAATGCGGCCCGAACCCCGTGCTCGCTGGACGCGCGGGCAAACGCGCGCTCGGCGTCGATAAGCGACCAGAGATTGGTGTTCATGTCACCGCTCATGAATGCGGCTCCAAGCATCGATAATGCAACATGGAAAAAATACATCGCGGTGTTTCCTGTTATGCTCCGGCGCACGGCGATTCGCGGCATGGCCGGCGGCGATCATCAGGCCTGGAAGACGGAAAGCTTATGTGGGCTCGGCGACGGGTTTTATGGCCCTCACCGTTCGCGTTGGCGTCACGAACAGGAAATTTCGCCCCTGCAGCCGAACGTCGCGCATGCCCAGCCGCTCGAACACCGCGGCGTAATCCGGAGCATGGCGAATATCAACTATCACGGCCCGGCCACCGGGCCGAAGCACACGGACGATTTCGGTGATGGCGCGCTCGCGCTCGGCGGGTTCGTCGATGTTATGAATGGCCCACGAGGAAAGCACAACGTCGAACGTGCTATCGGGGAACGGCATCTGGCGCGCATCGCCGTCGCGCAGCTCGATCCGGTCGGCAACACCCTCGGCGCTGGCGTTGGCCATGGTGGCCTCCGGCGTGTTTGCCGCCTGATCCTCCTCGCGCCATAAATCCAGGCCAATCACACGACCATTTTTCAATCGCCGGGCCGCGCCAATCGCCATCAGCCCATGCCCGCAGCCAACGTCCAATACGTGTTCGTCGCCGCGCCACTCGATCGAGGCCAGCACACGATCGCGCACCCGAACCTTGCCAACAAGGCTTCCCCACAACATGACCGCGGCGATAATCAGGCACCACGCACCACCCCACAATACCACCGCGCCAACAAGCGCAAGCCAGAACAGGCCCATGGTCCGCGCGGGAATCTGCGCGGCAATACCAAGCGCCACCAGTATGATGCCTACGATCACCTGGGTACGCACCACCGTCGGCGCGTCGATCCCGTAGTTGGCGCGCAATGGCGCCGTTTCCAACTGGTTCATTCTCGTCGCAACGTAGGGTTGATACAGTGCGCCGGACTTTGTTCGGGGCGGGCCGGACAGGAATGGAATATCGGGATACGCGGGGGATTGCGCGCAATGGTTTCTTGGATTCGGGTGCCGCTGCTCGGCGGTGGCGCAAAGCACCGGCATTATTCGGACACAGCGTGCATGGCTCGGGCAGCGCCCGCCGCACGCACGAACCGAATACGCGGCGGCGTTAATGCAGGGTAAACGAAACACCTCGGACAATCGCTTTCACACAGCACACAACAATACGGGCGCAAGCGTAGTGCGCTCGCGCCCGTACCATGCACCACGGCAAGCGGTGTGTTCACCGGTCACACGCTTGCCAAGCGATACGAATCAGGCAACGGGATTACCCATGTGCATTGCCGGCTACTGGATCACCATAGGGATTGAACGGACGTTGTTGCGCCGATCGATCACGCGCGCCATGTAAAACCCCGCAGGCAACGCGGGCATGCCGCCCAGCATATCGGCCAGCAGAACACGGCTGGGAACATCGGCAACCAGGCTCCGCACCGCGCGCCCGCGCAGGCGACCGATGGCATCATGAATTTCCACGGTAACCGGGCCGCCGTCGTGCGATGACACTTCAAGGCTTCCGGTCGCCGAAAGCGGATTCGGCAGGGCACGCACCGTAAGGGCCGCGGCGCCGGCGACATCGGCAACACCGCTCCCCTGCGGCTTCAGTAGGCGGGTGAAGAAGGCAACCACACGTGCGCGCACGGTGTCGGCCTCGAAGCCAGGGCCATGCCCCCCGCCCACCACCGGGACGAATGTGACATCGGCATCGGCGGCACGCAGTGCGGAGTCAAGCTCCACGCTTTGATGAAACGGGACGGTGTTGTCGGCGGTGCCGTGCTGAATCAGGAACGGTGGCTCGCCCGGCCCTACGTATGTAATCGGGCTTGCCGCGCGGGCCGCGTCCAGGTTCTCCAGGATCGCGCCCCCAATCAACTTCCCTTCCGGCGAGCTTGCACCGCGATGATCCAAACCGCTTGGGTAGTCGCCCATCGTTGGCAGATTCGATGGGCCATACCAATCACACACGGCCTGAACACGGCTGCTGAAGTCGCCATTGCCGCCAATCTCCCCCTCCATTGCCTCCACATCGCCCGAGGTTCCCAGCAGCGCAACAAGATGACCTCCGGCCGAGCTGCCGAACACGCCGATGCGCGCCGGATCAAGCCCGTACGTCGCGGCGTTGGCGCGAATCCAACGGATCGCCCCCTTGCAGTCGTGAATCTGCGCGGGGAACACCGCCTGGCCTGTCAGTCGATAGTTGATGCTCACCAACGCGAACCCCTGGCCAACCAGAAACGTCCCGTTTGGATTTTCCTTCGCGCCGGATTGCCAACCACCACCATGTATCCATACCACCACCGGATACGGCGTTGGAACATTCTTCGGCAGATAGATATCCAGACGCAACTGGGTTGCGCCAACGGTCGCGTATACAGCATCGGCAACGTCCGGCGTAAGCCGTTGCGCGGCCAGGCCCGAACAGGCAAGCACCATTGCGCCAAGGAATGCCGCACCGATCATGGAGATACGAGCCATCGTTCTGCTGGGATTGAAATGGATGTCGGACCACGATACATCACGGCGGCTTACGCCTGCCATACTACCAGATACTGGATAGCCGGATAAAGTAACGCTCCGCCAGGCGCCGGCATGCCGGGATGGGCAATGGCACACAACGGGACACGCCCCCCATGACAACGATGCGCGTATCCGCGGCCTCGGGCTCCAACGGAGGACACGCGTCGATTGTTCGAACGGAAGATGTTCAAACACCGGTTGCGCCAAACGGACAGATACGCGCGGGCGATGGTGGGCACGGCGGATAGTGTTGCGCGCTGATGATGCGCGGGAACGAGCAGGGCCTGTGCGCGAAGCGGCCACGAATCAAGGGCGGCGCGGGAACGCAACGGCATACATGCAAACGGGCCGCGTGCGTGGCGTTACACCATGCGCGCGGCCCGTGCAATTGCGAATGCTGACGTTACGACGGCATGGTCAGCGTGATCACCGAGAAGTGCGCGCCCTGCGGATCCTTCAGGATCGCGAAGCGGCCCACCGTTGGGATATCACTTGGCGGCATAACCGCGGCGCCGCCAAGCTCCTGCGCCTTCGCGAAGGTTGCGTCGCAATCGGCAACCCAGAAATACGGCATCCAGTGCGGCGGTATCGGCCCCATCTCGGGTGTCATCTGCATCATGCCGCCAACGGTCTGCTCGCCGAGCTTCAGGTAGGAGTATTCCCCTCCGTCCATGGCCATCGGCACAATGGTCCAGCCGAACGCTTCGCTGTAGAACGCCCCGGCCTTCGCGGCGTCGGAGGTCATCAGCTCCGTCCAGCAAACACCGCCAACGGCATTGGCGTGCCCGGCGCCGTGATGCATGCCGCTCTGCCACATGCCAACAACCGCACCGGTGGGATCCTGGATCACAGCCATGCGGCCGAACTCCATAACGTCGAACGGGCCGGCCATCACCGTACCACCGGCGGCCGTTACCTTGGCGGCAGCGTCATCAACGTTCGAAACCGCGATATACGATGCCCAGTTCGGCGGCATGCCGGCCTGGTCCGGCCCCATCTGGTACGCGCCGCTGGTATCCTGATCGCCTACCATGAACATGGTGTAGTACTGCCCCTCGCCCATCGGATTCTGGGATACCTCCCACCCGAACAGATCGGCATAGAAGGAGTTCGCGCCTTCCTGCGATGTTGTTGCCAGTTCCCACCAGCAGAATGTTCCGGGTATGTAAGCCTTGTTGCCCATGACGGATAAAATTGATGTGAAAGAAGTTGGGAATTGCAGAGACGAGTTGCCAATCCCATCCGGCGTTGCAACACGCCGTGGGGCCTGTGGCGCCGCGATGGCAGCGGATTCGCAACGCATGATTGCCAGCCGCACGCGATGTGTTCGGTTGCGAAATGCACCGCGCGGGCACGCATCTATCATGCACGAAAGGGGAAGCGAGCGCTCGTTGTATGTCGGCCGGGACCAACCCGACATAAACATACGGGGCCGCGGACAAGGGGGGAGGTTACGATTCAATTACCGCGAAGAACGAGACGGGCCGTGAACTTACCCAGCGCGACCTTGGCGAACAAATCATGCCAAAAAGCATCCGGGGCAATCACAAGATCCGAGAAGCGCAGGCTGCGAGGGGCGCCATAACAAAACGCACATAGATGAAATGCTCCGCCAAGACTGGCGCGGCGCACGCGGTGGCGATCAATTATCGGCCTCATTATCCCGGGACTCCTCCAATCCCAGGCCGGCACTATACGGACGGAAGCGGACCGGCACGCGAGCCCACCCATCGGCGATGCGGTTGTGTTCCTTACATGGGATCCACGCCCGTATCGTTCGGACCACGCGCAGCGCCTCCGCATCCAATGCCGGATGCACCCCAACGGCAACATGATACTCGTCGGGGACACCGTCCTCCTGCACCCACACGGCAATCACCACCGTCCCTTCGGCGCCCGCCGCCCGCGCGGCATCGGGATACCGCGCGGTGACGCGTATCAGGCGGTCCAGTTCGGCAGCGTTCAACAACGGCCGTGCCTTGCGCGCCGACAGCCGTGCCGACCGCAGCAACGTGCTGTCCTTGCTCCAGTATTTGCCGGCGATACGTTCGGTGTCGTGCCGGAACGATTCGCGCCCGCTCGTACGCCCGCCCCGGTGGAAATATGTCCATTCGGCCAGCAGCGAACCCGGCCTGTATGTGGCCGTGCCGCCCACAACCCCATCGCGAAAGAACTCCTTCCATTGGCCAACCCGTGCGCCCGACGCGTAGTTGCCAGCCAGGCGTATCGTATGATTTGTGTGCCACCACACCCAGGCGCTGTCGCGTTCGCCCTCATGATATGCGCCACGCGACAACATCCGCCCGGATGGATACCAGCTTGTCCAGATACCTTCGCGCTGCCCGCCTACATACGCGCCCGAATCCGACCGTTCGCCGCCGGGATACCAGTATGCCCAGACACCGTCCAGGCTGTCGGCACGGTAATATCCGTCGGCACGCAACGTTCCGTTGGGATACCACGTCCGCCAACGCCCGTCGCGCTTGCCGGCCGCCATCCCGCCGCTGTCGCTCAGCACCCCGTTCGGATGCCATACCCGTACCGGCCCGTTCTCCAGGCCGTTTACGTAGACCACCTCCATTGCCACCGCACCGTTGTCGTGCCAGGTACGGCGCAGGCCACGCACCGAATCGTCGGCATACCATGCGGAGTCGCGCAGCGTTCCGTTCGGGTGCCACGAGTACCACAGACCCGCCTGGCGATCGCCAACGTATTCGCCTTCATAGGACTTGGTGCCGTCCTCGTAGTAATACGTGTACAGGCCAAACCGCCCCAGGCTGTCCAGCGGGCGATGGGCGTACCCCTTCATCTGCAGGTCGCCAACCCTGAAGTAGTCGCGCACCAGAAACGACGTATCGCTTACGCGGTGCCATACTCGGTAATACGTGGCCGCATCCTCCTCGCATGGCGCCCAATCGGAGTCGAAATACACACGCCCCGTATCGGCTTGCGCGCGCAGGCCCGTGGCCGCGCACAGCAGCAACGGAAGAACAAGCAGAACGGCAGCGAACATTGCGCGCGAAACTGTCACGGGGAATTCAGGATGGAACATGGAAATGCAAGTTGGCCGAATATAGCACCAACGGCACTGCGGACACCGATTGCCCACATGGCGCCCACGGTAACCGCAACACAATATGCGCCGGGCACAGGCCGTCTCCCGGGCTCATCCCGATCTCTGACATTGCAAACATTTCATTGGCACGGAGCAAACATGAAGATTGGCATTCTAGGTACTGGATCCGTTGGGCGCACGCTTGGAACCGGGCTGATCGGCCTGGGGCATTCGGTAATGCTGGGCTCCCGCGACGCCGCAAAACCCGAGCTTGTTGAATGGGCCGCCGCTAACGGCGACAGCGCGCAGGCCGGCACCTTCGCCGACGCAGCCGCCTACGGCGAACTCCTGTTTCTATGCACCGGCTGGGACGGAACCCAGAACGCGCTGAACCTTGCCGGGCACCACAACTTCGCCGGCAAGATTCTGGTGGATGTCACCAACCCGCTGGACTTCTCGCACGGCACGCCGCCGCGCCATGCGGTTGCCGGCACATCCTCCGGCGGCGAGATGGTGCAGGAGTGGCTGCCCGAATCGCATGTGGTGAAGGCATTCAACATCGTCACCGCGGCGTTCATGGTCAACGGCGCGTTCGCCGAGGGCAACGCCGATATGTTCATCGCCGGCAACGATGACACAGCCAAGGCAGCCGTTGGCGAGATCGTTACGGCGTTCAATTGGAACTGCCACGACCTTGGCGATATCCACGCGTCGCGACTTCTGGAGGATTTCGCGCTGCTGTGGATTGCCCATGGCTTCCGCACCGGCACATGGAATCACGCCTTCAAGCTGGTACGCAGGTAATACGCCGGCACGGCGTTCGCCCGCGCGCGGCAGCCGTGTTTACCGTCACGAAACTTCAACCACGGGTGCGCCGGCACATGTTTGCCGGCGCACCCGCGCGTATCTGTACGGTGCCAACGGTTCGCGGCCAACCGCCGCCCACGATTGCGCGCAACCGGCGTGTGCGTAGCTTGCAGGGCGATGGCTGCGCGGGCAAAGGCACACGCCAACCGGCAACCGATACCCAACTGAAACCAACCAACATATACCGAACAGGAGCAGGGACGATGTCGAATCCGATGATGCAGGCAATGCAGCAGTTGCAGGAAATGCAGGCGAAGATGGAGCACGCCCGCGCGGCCCTGGCGGAAAAACGTATCACCGAGGAGGGCGGCGACGGCTGGGTGCGCGTATCCGTTACCGGCCTGGGGCATGTGCACAGCCTGCAACTGAGCCCGGAGGCGCTGGCGACGGAGGATCGCGAGATGCTGGAGGATGTGTTGGTGACCACGATCAACCGCGCGCTTGACCGCGCACGTGATACCGCCAACGACGATCTTGGCGAGGCCACGCGCGGCCTCATGCCCGACATCCCCGGCCTGGATCTCCCGCTGTAACCCATACCGATTTCAGGTGCCGACATTCGCGCGCGCGTACATCGGCACTCGTTCATCAATTGCCGTCCAACTGGGCCGGCCCCGATCCCGTAATGACACGACCCCTGTTATCCGGACTGGAACAACCGATCATCGGCATGGTGCACCTGCGGCCGCTGCCCGGCACGCCCGGCTACGGCGGCCTGTTGCAGGCCGTGTTCGACGCCGCGCTGGCCGATGCCGAATCGTTGATCGTCGGCGGCGTTGATGCCGTGATGATTGAGAACTACGGCGATGTGCCCTTCCGCAAAACCGGCGCCGAGCCGCATACCATCGCGGCGATGGCAATGATTGCAAGCGCCGTGCGCGCGTTGGGGGAAGTGCCCATCGGCATCAACGTACTGCGCAACGATCCTGTTGCCGCGCTCGGCATTGCGCAGGCCGTGGGCGCGGCGATGATCCGCGTGAACGTACACACGGGGGCGATGCTTACCGATCAGGGGGTAATAGAAGGCAATGCGCGCGCAACGCTCGCGTATCGTTCGCTGATTGGATGCACCGCCCGCATCATGGCCGACGTACATGTAAAACATGCCGCGCCGCTTGCGCCTGTTCCCATTGAAACCGCCGCGGCCGACGCAGCCGAACGCGGCCTGGCCGACGCGTTGATCGTGACCGGCGCGCGCACCGGCAGCGGTTGCGATCTTGATGAACTTGCGCGCGTACGGCAGGCGGTTCGCGTTCCGGTAATCGCCGGCAGCGGCGTAAGCGCCGGCACCGTTGCGGATATCCTTGCCGTTGCCGACGGCGCGATTGTCGGAAGCTGGTTCAAGCGGGATGGTGATATAAGCGCGCCGGTGGATCGCGAACGTGTTGCGCGCCTGATGGAAGCCGCGCGGGGTTGACGCCGCAAACGCCGGCGGGGCCGCATGCGCAAGCCGGTTCGCGATGTGTGCAGCCCCATAACAGGCCGTTGAAATACCCAAGGGCCCTCGGACTGTTCAACAACAGTCAGCTGCAAGGCGGCCAAACGGACGCGAATGAGGCGTCCTTCCGGACGTCGCAGTGAGCGGACGTGAAGGCCAACGCAGCAGATGGCGTTGTTCAACAGTCTGATAACAGGCGCGGCGGGCGGGATCACTTGCTCCCGTCCGCCGCACAGGGTCGCGCGCCGTTCCGTGTCGCCGTTCGCGTAGGCGACTACTGCTTCTGCAACTCGGTGATATAGTCGTTGGTCTTCGAACCGTTCACCGTGGTGCTTCCCATGCCGAGCGCGGCATCCGGGAGAACGACTCCGGTAACGGTAGGATACGTAACCACCTCAAGCTTCATCTGCGAACCGTTGATCTGATAGATCCCCTTCATTGTCGCGTTGGCAGGGCTGGTTGCATTGATCGTGATATCACGGATCGTTGAGCTGGCCGAGGCCCCCGCCGTGGAATACGTCCCCGAGACGGACGAGCCATCCACATCCATCGTGAAGGTTCCGTTGCTCTTGAATTCGATCGTGAGCGACGAGGCCGGCTGAAATTCCTCGCCCACCTTCGAGGCCTTCCACTCCCCGATAATCGCCGAGCTCCCGGGCTCGGTAAGTGTGTCGGTGCAGCCAACCGCGGCAACCATCATCACGGCCGCGAGCAGCCCAAATAACGTCTTCATCAGTACTGTCTCTCCTGTTGAGTTTGTTGATACACCAGAACGGTTGATCCGGGCGCGCCTGCCACGGGGAGTACGGGCAACACACCCGGCGCGAACATTTATCGAAGAACGAATCGGCGCATCGGCTTCGCAGGCCGTTGGTATTTCAAGGGCCTGTTAGCGCACAACAACAAGTTTGACTGTTGCCGTGCGCCCGCCGGCAGCGGCACGAATCACGTAACCGCCGCTGGCAACCGGGCCAGCAACCGGAACGCGCACACGGCTACCCGTCGGCGCCGTGGTCTCCGCCCGGCCCAGGCAATTGCCCAGCGCATCGGAAACCTCAATCACCAGGTGCGTGCCGACCGCGGGCGCGGTAATCGCAACGCTGAACGCGTCGGTTTCAAACGCCGGCTGCGCCAGGCTCAACACACCGGGCAACCCCGCCGTGCGATCGTCAACGCCGCTGGTGCGCACCAATTCGCTTCGATAGGCGACCGCGTACGAAGCGTTTGTTGGAACGTTGCGGTACACCATCGTCTCCCCGTTGGGATAACGCACAAACACGCTGTCGGCAAGGGTTGCGGGGCCTGTTCCAAAATGCAACTCGTTGCTGTTCTGCGATGCCGTTGCCCCGGAACCACCGCCCTGCAGGTCGCGTGTAAGCATCTGCCCACCGGCGAACACGGTGACCGTTGTGCCGTAGGCGTCCATGGGCACACCGTTGGCGGGGCTGCCGGAAAGCCGGAACTCCAGCCAGTTCCCTCGGCGCGGCACATCGTTGCGGAACAGCTTCACCGCATCGGTTGGGCTTGCCACGATAAGATCCAGATCGCCGTCGCGATCCACATCGGCGCGCACCGCCGTCCAGGCGCCGTGGATCAACGATCCCACGCCCCACGTGATATCGTTCATGTGATACCCGCTCGCCGGCCCTTCGTTCAGGTACATCCGCGAAAGGCGGCGCGGCTCGCCGTTGCTTCCCTGCTTGTTGTAGGCGTACTGGCAATGCCATAAATCCAACCAGCCGTCCAGATCCAGATCCAGCCACACCACGCCGGCGTTCATCTCGAAGAACTTCACGCCCATCGCGCCATGCATCTCGGTGAAGGTGTTGGCCGCGTCGCCGTTATGGCGATACACCAGCGAGGGGTTGGACACCTGGCCTCGCCAATCCGGATGGCCAAGATTGCCAACGGCCACGTCCATGTGCCCGTCGTTGTTGAAGTCCGCCCAGTCACATCCGATGCCATGCCCGAAGTACACCGGTTGCGCCGTTGCCACACCGCGTGTTCCGGTGGCGGCGCCTTCCTCGGAAAACGTCCCGTTGCCGCGATTGTGGAACAACAGATCCGGTGCCAGCCTGTACGTGGCAACGAAGATATCCGGCCAACCGTCGGCGTCGTAGTCGCATGCCGACGCGCCCCAGCAATCCAGATACGATCCGCCGTCGGCGCTGGCCGCCGTCTCGCCGGCGCTGATGCCGGCAGCCTCGGTAACGTTGGTGAAGCCGCCCGCCCCATCACCCTGCCAAAGCTGATCCGGGAAATACTGTTCCTGGCCGTTGGCCTCGGTGCGCCCGTTGGCCACAAAGAGATCCAGCTTGCCATCGTGGTTGTAGTCGAAGAAAATCGGCATCACCGTGGGGTTGGGGTTGGAGTACCCCGAGGCCGCGGTGACATCGGTAAACGTTCCGTTGCCGTTGTTGTGATAAAGCCTGTCGCCGGCGCCGCCGTTGACGGCATAGCAGTCGATATGGCCGTCGTTGTCGTAATCGCCCCAGACGCTTGCTCCGGCCTGAATGCCGATGGTGGCGCTCACGTTCTCGAACGTCCCATCGCCCTTGTTGTGAAAGAAGAGATTGCCGATCGCCAGATCATCCCAACGATCGCCATCCCAATCCGCAACACTTACGCGCGCTCCTGCGTAGGGCTTGCCCGCGGAGTCAACCAGCCCGGCGCTTTTGGTTGCGTCAACCAGCGTGGCGGCCGGCGGCAACTTCGACGTGTTGCCGTTGGGAAAATCGTACTGCACCAACGCCCGCACGAAGAAATCGCCGCGCGCCAGATAATACACACCGGGGAACCCGAGCGTGTTGTTGGAGATCGGATCGTACAGGAACGAGCTGTACGGCGAAGCGGGCGCACCGTCGGCCGCGAACCACGGCCCACCGGGCTGCACACGATGTTGCACCACAATGCGGTCGTACCCGTTGTAATGCAGTGCGCGATCGCGGAGATCAATCGTATCCCACCCGGGCGTGCCGTTGTAGGAGATCACAATCGGCGTGGTGAGCGCGTTGTAGCCCCACACATAGCTGGTGGGCGGCAGCGCACCTTCCGAGGGGTCGCCAACAATCCAGAGCGTGTCCGTGCCTGGCGCCGAACCATGCCAGTACACGTGCAGCTCAAGAAGCGAGCACGGCCCGGCCGGCCCCAGGATCATCGTCTCCTCCCAGCCTTCCAGCGAGGCGTTGTCGTGTGATGACGGGGTGCCACCGTCGCGCTTGAGCACCACGGGCTGCGCGGAAGCCACCGAGCAAAGCAGCAGCGCCAGCATACATACCGATACGAGCGTACAACGTATCATGAGCGTTTGATCTTATCAGGAACAGGATATACCGGGGAGTGAGACAGGCAAGCTATAACCCCACCGCCGAAATGCAATACAGGGCCTGCGCCGGCACAGCCGGGAACGGCGATGCAGACCCGGCGGCGCGTGACGGCAAGCGAACCGGGAAACGGGACCACAACCCGGCGTGCCGCCGACAGGCGTGAGACCAACCCTTGCACTTTACCGCCGGGCAAGGCAGCGCGATTGCCTATCTTCCCAGCCGAACCGAACCATGAGCCGACGCCAATCCATACCATCCGAAACAAGGGCAATGATTGCGCTTGCCCTGCCCGTTGTCGCCGATCAGATCGGGATGATGAGCATGAGCCTTGTGGATACGATCATGGTAGGCCGCCTGGGCGCGGCCGAGCTGGGCGCTGTTGGGGTTACCGCATCCATCTACTTCGCCTACATGGTGTTCTGCTTCGGTGTGATTTCCGCCGTGGGGCCGATCGTGGCACAGGCCTCGGGCGCGGGCAATCACAATGAAATTGAAGTGAACGTTGGGCAGGCAATGTGGCTGGCGATCGCGATGAGCGCCGTGGGCCTGGTTGTGACGATGAACATGGGGCCGATTCTGATTGCGCTGAAACAGCCGCCGGAGCTGATCCCGTTTGCCCAGCGATTCACGGCCACGCTGCAGATTGGATTGCCGGCAAGCCTGATGTACGCGGTGCTCCGCTCGTTCACGATAGGGCTGGGCAAAACCCGTGTAACGATGGTGATCTCCATCGGCGCCAGTATGCTGAACGCCCTGCTGGATTACGTGCTCATCTATGGCAAGCTGGGTATCCCCGCGATGGGTGTTGCCGGCGCGGGGCTGGCCACGTCCATGGTGCAATGGGCAATGTTCGCCACGGCCCTGGGATTCACGCTGCGGCTGCGCGATCTGCGCGCCTACCGTTATACGCGCCACATCCTCCCGATTCGCCCCGGCGTACTGCTCCGCATGGCCAAGCTCGGCCTGCCGATCGGCGCGGGCAACGGCATGGAGATCGGGGTATT
>CBHYLN010000105.1:0-18026 GCA_966128725.1 uncultured bacterium
CCTCCCCGCCCCCACCCACCCACCCCGGCCCCCCCCCCCCCCCGCCCGGCCCCCCCCCCCCCCACGGTACTGACGCAGAAACTGGTCGGCAGCGCTACGGCACGCCGGTTGAAGGCCCGGGAGGTTACTCCATGTCCATCACATCCTGCATCTGCTGCTGATTGCCGGTGCGCGTACGGCGCGACTTGTCGGACGAGCCAAACGCATAGTTGAACGTAAGCGTAAGCGCGCGCGCGTTCCACTTGCGCTCGCTGGTGAGGCTGGTGATCGGATCGATGCGCGTGATCCCGAAGCCCTGAACATCGAACGGATCGCTCACGCGAAGGCCCACGGTGGCGCGGTCATCGAACAACTTCTGCTGCAACGCAATATCCAGCATCGACATCGCCCGCATGCGCGCACCCTCAACATCGGCGGCGGGCCGCAGGAAATAGGTGACCTGCAGATCCAGCCCCTTCATCAACGTTGCCGTGGCATTGGCACGGAATGTCCACTGCAGCGCATCGGTGTTGAACGTGGTATCCACGTTGGCCGCGTCGGTCACGGTTTTATAGCCGCTTGCGAACACAAAACCGTTCAACCAGTCGGACACACGCACCGCGGCGGTTACGTCGGCACCGTACGAACGGTTCTCGTCGAAGTTCGTCCAGCTCATGTAGGTAACACCCAGCGAATCCGTGTAGCCGTATCGCCGCATCACATCGGTTGTACGCCGATAGTACCCGGTAACCGTCAGCGACCCGAACGGCACGAACTGCGTTGCCGAGAGCTCGTAGGCATCGGTGTATTCCGGCAGCAGATAGGGGTTGCCCGTGCGCTGCATCGTTGGATCCTGAAGGCTTGGGAACGGGTTCAGCGAATGCGTGCGGGGCCGGTTGATCCGCCTGCTGTAGGTGGCCTTCAGCATGGTGCCCAGATCCGTGCGATAGGTAAGGAATGCGCTCGGGAACAGGCTGAAATAGTCGTTGCGATACGATTGCCCGGTGCCTACCAGCGTGAACGTGGTCAGCGCCTGCTCGGCACGCAGACCAACCTGCACCGCGAACGGACCGAACTCCTGGCTGAGCGTGGCGTACGCCGCATGGATCTGCCGATCGTAGTCGAACGAATTATCGAGCGCCGAATCCGGACGGAACTCGCCAACACCGTAGTCGAACGTCTCGGACGCGAACTCGTTGGTCATCAAGTTCATCTCGCCCTTGTACCCGGCCTCCAGCTTCGCATCCTGCCACAGCGGGCGTACATAATCGATCTGCGCGGTCAGGTCGCGCCGGTCGGTACCTTCGTCGGTATTCTGCATGCCCGGCAACGAATCGGCCGGGGTGCCGTCCAGCAGTTCGTCGCGTTCGGTGTATTCGTTGGCATCGGTGCTGTGATCGGTGGAGAACCGCACCTCCGTGCTGAGCTCGTGTTTGGTCTGTTCAAGAATCCACTTGTGCCCAAGGCGCAGATCAAACCCGAGATCCCTGTCCTGCTGTGTGCTGCCGCGCTGATACCGGCGCGTGATCTGCTGCAGGCTGTCGCGTTCGATGTATCGGTTCAGCCCGTCCTCGTTGCGGTTGCGCGCGTTCAGCATCGCCGAAAGCGACAGCGTCTGGTTGTCGGCAAGCGCGTACTCAACCGTGGTGTTCAGCGAATGCCCGGGCCCGGTGCCCGTGCTGGTTGAGGTCTGCTCCAGATACGGCGCCACGATCGGGAGCATCGTATGGCGCTGATAGGAGCCGCTCTGATCGCGGGTATTGAAGTTCAGGCCGTAGTTGGCGAACACATTCCACGGCCCGGCGCCGTAACCGATCGTTCCACCCACCGTGTAGCTGTTGCTGGTGGCGGCCGAGGCGTTAAAACCGCCGCTGAATCCACGATCGCTGTTCTGCTTCAGCACAATATTGATGATGCCGCCCATGCCATCCGGATCGTACTTGGCCGATGGGTTGGGGATCACCTCCACACGATCGATCGCATCGGCCGAGAGGCTTCGCAGGAACGTGGCAAGCATCTCGCTTTTTACCATGGTGGGGCGCCCATTCAACTGCACCACCACATTCTGGCTGCCCTTCAGGCTTACGTTGTCCGAGGCATCCACTTCCACGGCCGGGAGATTGCGCAGCACATCGGTCGCGGTTCCACCCGCGGCCACCTTCAGATCGCTTGTCTTATACACTGTGCGGTCGATCTCCACGGTCATGAACTCACGCTGGGCGCGCACGGTAACCTCATTGCCCATCGACACGTCCTCGTTCATCCGAATGTTGCCGATGGCAACCGTGCCGCCGGGCATCACCGTGATCTTGTTGATCAGGAATGGACGGAACCCGACAAAGCTCACCTTGGCATAATAGCGGCCCGGCCGCACACCGTTGATGGCGAACGATCCGTCGCGCTCGGTAATGGCGCCGCCCACGATCGACGAGTCCTGCGCCGAACGAAGCGTCACCGAAGCCCGCCCAAGCGGGTTGCCGGCGGCACTGTCCACCACGGTTCCGGTAATCGAGCCAACCTGGCCCGTCGCCGGCCCCTGGCCGCGCATTCCCTGCGCGTATATTGCTCCGCCGGCGGCCATAAATGCCGCAACAGCAAGCGCGAATGCATGTTTTGTGTTCATACGTTGTCAGCCTGGATCGGCTTGGTGAACCCGCCGTGCCGATGCTCGCCATTACGACGTGCCGGCACCCCGCGAGATTGGGATGATTGATTCGCGGATTAAACGCGGATCGTCGCGCGCGCATGTGCGGAAATCGGGCACCAAACCCGGAACCCACAAGATACCGGTTGCAACGACCATCGCGGGCTACTTCCGCGTGACGATGTGTTGTACATCCATCACGACAATTCGAATACCGTTGGGGTTGATCGGTTCCAGGGTGATCGATCCGCCCAACCACAACCGGAAGCTCCTGGATCGGCCAACGCCGTCCGGCACCTTCCAACCGGCGTTGGAGACCGATAATAAGGATCGGTTCCCGGCGCGTGCACGGCAGCAATGTGATGGTGAGAATGCTCGGGCAACCGGAAACGCGGAATGCCTCGCACATTTCCCGGCATCACGCATGCCTCGGAGCCCGTACCTGCCCTCCTGAAGTGCGATCGGGTGCAAAATCGAACGCCATCTGGCCACCGTACGAAATATGACGCGCGCGGCATGTCCCGGCGTCGTAATTTTGCGGTTGTCCCCCACGCATCCCAACCGGCATCACGTGTCCGCAACGATGACGATGGTGATGGCGCAACGGTGGTTCACACCGGCGCGGCACCCTTGGGATGTGTTCGGTACGTTATTCCCTGTTGTGCAGTGTTATCGACTCGCTGATTCATGGAAGCGCATTATTTCATATTGATTCTCTGGTTGCTGATTCTTGTTGCGCGCCGCTACGGGCCGGGCAGCATGCAAGGCGAGGCACGGCGTGACCGATCGCTGGACGCGCGGCGGGGTCGCGAGCTTGCGCGCGCTCTGGAGCACACCACCGAGCCGTCGGCCGATCCATCGTTCTTCCAGATCATACGCCGGCAGACGCAGGTGCATCCCAACGAGCCGATCATCCACTCGGAATTTCCGCCCATCCCATCGGATGAGGAGGGCGCATTCTATTTCGCCGGCGCGCGCGACATCTTCGACACTGCCGACCGGGTTCAGGGCCAGTCGTGGCGCGACGTGGTGGCCATTGTGCGCGCGGCAAATCGCGGCTGGGTGAAGGATCCCGCGGTGGTGGAGGCCGCGATCCGATCGATCGAACCGATCCGCAACATGGACGCAGTACTGGCCGAGCTCATCACCGGCGATGTGTCGCCGCGCGTGTGCGGCCTGTTCATGGATATGGCGCGCACCAGCCGCAACTACGCGGCGGTGAAATGGGGCATCATCGTCGCCGGCCTGCGGCCGGAGGCCGCCTCGATGCCGGATATTCTTCTGCTTGCCCGCCATTCGGAGTTCACGCTGTATGTGTGCCAGATTCTGCTGCGCGAGATCCCGAAGTCGTCGGAGTATCGCGAACATCTGATCGGCCTGCTTCCGGTTACCGAGGGGTGGGGCGCCTGCCAGACGATCAACTTCGTGCTCCGCAATCTTACCCCGCCGGTGGGGCCGGACATCGCGCAAACCGCCGTGATCAACGGCATGAACAACGGCGCCGGCGCGCGCGCGCAGATCGCGGCCATCATCGAGGAGTCGATCGACCTGCTCCCGATGCTGGAAACCGCCCGCCACGATGCGCTGCTGGCCGAGGCCTTGCTTGAGCTGCTGGGCCAGCTTCTGTGGGAACCGAAACCCTCCGGCATGCTGCATCAAACGCGCGAGGGCTCGGCGCTGATACGGGGCTATCTGAAGCTGATCGAGTCGCTGCCGACATCGGTCAACAACCTGCATCTGCTGTGGGGGATCGGCTCGCGCCTCAGCGATGCGGATATCACCTGGCCGGATCGCGACGATCTGCTTACGTGGACGCGGTCGGTATTCCTGGTGAAGCTATCTCGCGACATCATCGTTGACGCCATTCGCAACGACGAGCAGCGCCTGGCCGCGCTTCAGCTTGCTGTGGTGCTGGAGATGCACGACATCGTGCCGGTGATCCTGGATGATCTGCGCCGCCACGCCGATCCGGCGAACGTGGACGCAGTGGGGCAGCTTGGCGACGAAAGCGCGGTGGCCGCGTTGCTGAGCGTGCTGCCCAGCAGCGAGACCCTTGCCGAACGCGAGGCAACCGAACGCATCACCGCCGACGAAGCTCCCGTGGACACCGAAACGATGATGTACGGCGTGGCGGTGCAGCATATCGGCAAGCTGAACAGTCGCCGGGCCATCGAACACATCCGCCGCGCCGCGGGCGATCCGCATCCGTTTGTGCGCGCTGCCGCGATGAGCGGGCTGGAGAACATGCAGCGTTGGACGCTGGACAACGACATGAAACGCATGGTGCGCGAGGCGTTGGCCGATCCATCGGAAACGGTGCGGGCTGCGGCCGAGCGCGCAGCGGCGCATCACACCCTGCAGGCCAGCATCAACCGCCGCACGGGCAGCTTCCCGATGGATGTGCTGGGGCTTTCGGCCAACTGACGGGCGGCCCCCAAGTGCCGAGGGGACCGGTTGCCAACAGTTACCGGTACGGGCGCAACCAACCAGCCCGTACCGCGAACGAAGCGAGAACGACAAGCGCGTAATCGCCAGAAGGAGCACACACCATGGAACGGCACATCGAACAGCAGATTCGCGAGGCAATGGCGCAGGGGAAATTCGACAATCTCCCCGGCAAGGGGCAGCCGCTGCGGATCGACACCGGCGAGGGCATCCCCGCCGAGCTACGCATGGGATACACGGTGCTGAAAAACGCCGGATATCTGCCTGTTGAGGCTGAATGGCTGAAGGAAATCGAGGATTTGCGCGAACGGGCGCAACGTTGCACCAACGAGCACGAACGCTCGGCCCTGTTGAAGGCGATCCGGGAGCGACAGTTGAAGGTGGCAATGGTGCTGGAACGGTCTCGGAGCCGCTGACGCCGACCGGTCCGCGAGGCCTAACCCGAGCTCTCCACAAGAACCGGCGAACCGCTCATCACCTGCGCCAGCATGCTTCCCCGGGTTACCAGAGCATCCAGGCTAAACAGCCGTACCCAACCTGGCTGCACTGGCTGGAAGGGGCCTGGTCAGGTTCCAGCAGTCGGCAAATGCCGCCGGTCAGCGTTCCGGTTGGGGGCTTCTCGTTGCCATACCAATACACGGTGCAATGGCACACGTCCTCGCAGGGCGCGGGGCCGCCCGTGACAATGCCCTCACGCTGACATTCCGCGCCGAAGTCCGGATCGTCGTCCTCATCGCCGCCACCGCCGCCGTATTCGCGACCGCCACTGCCACCACTGCCGTTCCCACCTCCGCCCGAGCCGCCTTCCCACCAGCCCCCGCCCCATCCCCCGCCCGGGCCGCCGCCCAGTTCGCCGTCGCCAATAGGATCGTCGAAGCCGAAGATAGGCCCGTCGCCCAGCCAGTTGCCGATGTTGCCCTTGCCGGCCCCGAAGGGCGGCGGGACGGTTTCACCGCGAGCAATCATCGTGCGTGGCAACATGGCACAACATGCCAGGGCCACGCCAATCATGGTTATGATCCGCGTAATCTTCATTGTGCGTTTTAGATAGTGTGAATCGTGATGTGAGGTACGAGCCGCGATCCGGATTGCGGTTATTGGGTGATGGCAACCTTGCATGTTGCCACGATGCGACCCTCTTCCTCCAGCGCCACGAAGTACGCGCCGCTGCTCAGGAACCGATAACTGGCCGCGCGGGTGCCGGCCGCCGCCGAGGTAGCGTACGGGTAGGCGATCACATTGCCATCCTGATCGTAGATCACCAGCCGTGTGCCGCCGGCACCGCCGGAGAAGCTGATGCGGATTTCGGATTGGTTGACCGTTTCCACGCGCAGCGTACTGGCTGGATCCTCGTGACCGGTCAGGTCCTCGGCCGGACGTTTGCCCAGCACATGGCTGTAGCGCATCAGGTACTCCTGCGATCGGTTCAGGATTTTCGACCGGCCGACCGTAAAATCATCGCGACGCGTGAAATGAAATTGCCCGGGGCCCTGCGCTTCAACCCGGACGCCCATGAACATGGAGTCGCCGATGATGCTTGTGGGCACAACGAACCGCACCACGGCGATGATGGGCTGTGTTGCGTAGATCGTCGGCGGGCCGGGCTGCGGGCTGGGCATGATGGTCATGCTGTCCAGCAGGGCAACGGTCTGTGTGTCCGATGCGCGTACCAGCCACACGGAGTAGCGGAGGGTATCCAACGCCCGGTAATTGTTGGGGCCTTGCTGGCGCGTCAACGGATTGATCCACCACATCTCGCGGTAGAAGCTGACGGTGTCGCCCACGGTAACCGGGAAGTTGTCGGTACGGCTGTTGAAGCTGAGATAGGCGGCCTCCGCGTTCACCACGCGTTTATCCTTCCAGTGGAGCAGGCGGATGCGGTTGCCGTTGACCTTTGGCTCGGTGAACAGATAGGAGACGCGGCTGGTGGAATCGTAGGACATGGTAAAGAAATACGATGCCGACGCGCGCTCGTCGCCAATCGGCGCCAACCGATTGCCGTCGGAGTATCGAAAGATCCACACGCTGTCCTGAATGTGAATCCAGAGATCGGGGCGTTCCCACGGCTCCGGCACCGGCTGGCCGGGGACGCCGTGTTCGGGTTGCGGCTGCGCCTGTGCGTCCGGGCTGGGGAACACGACGAGCAGCACGGCAAGGCATAACAGGCCCAGAATATTGCGGTGTGTGGTTGTCATGGCGAATATCATGGCTACAATCATCGCCCAATGTTGAGAATGTCAATTGTATACTAAAAGCATACAAAAACTACAACAATTGGCAACGCGATGCAAGCCTTGGCGGGGCACATGCTTGTGTACCCCTTCTCCCGGGTACCGCTCCATCTCCCACGGCTGACTCCCGCAGATGAAGCGTGCTGGAACGGTCTCGGAGCCGCTGACGCCGACCAAATTTGAGGGATCCGAGGTCTAGAACCCAACAGGAATCGTCAACGTAGCGGCTCCGCTACCAAACACGGTCTCAGGTGGCCGGTTTGCTCTCGTGAGCCGGCTGCCCCAACAGCCGGCACCCGAGCATAACTGGCTGTACAAATATCGCCGCAACGTATGGGCTGCCACTACTCAATTTATACTCTGTGCCCACTTTGGGGTATACAGCGCGATTTGCCCCGAAAACGGTCGTGATTCTCAGGGAACAGGCATGTGGAGCCCGCGTTTGCTCCACACCATTTTGCCCGATCGCGGCCCGCGTGCTATGTTTGCCCCTCGTTTCGATCTCAACGTGGAATGATCTGGGGCATGCCCTGCGCGCCCTTCATCATATATCTATAGATCAACTGACCGTATCGGAAAGAAACCATGGCGCGTGAACGTGTGGAAGTGCGCTCCCTCGGGGAGCATGTTGGCTCGGAGGTAACCGTTGGTGGATGGTGCTACAACAGCCGCGGCAGCAAGAATGTGAAGTTCCTGGAACTTCGCGACGGCAGCGGCATGGTGCAGTGCGTGTTTGGCGTAAACAGCGCCATCAACAACGCGTTCGAGCGCTTCGACGAAATCACGCAGGAAAGCAGCCTGTACGTAACCGGCATCGTTACCGAGCACCCGAAGCGTCCGGGCTCGTACGAGATCGATGCTCGCGACTTCGAGATGGTGCAGAAGGCAATCAACTATCCGATTTCGCCCAAGGAACACGGGATCGACTTCCTGTTCGATCAGCGCCATCTGCACCTTCGGTCATCACGGCCATACAACACGCTGCGCGTGCGGCATCGCATCGTGAAGGCTATCCGCGATTATTTCGACAATCACGGCTTTACGCTGCTGGATTCGCCAATCCTTACCGCGAATGCCGGCGAGGGCACCAGCACGCTGTTCGCCACCAAGTATTTCGATCTGGGGCACGCGTATCTGGCCCAGACCGGCCAGTTGTACGGTGAAGCCGGCTGCATGGCGTTCGGCAAGGTGTACACATTCGGCCCCACATTCCGCGCCGAGCAATCGAAAACCCGACGCCATCTCACCGAGTTCTGGATGGTGGAACCCGAAGTAGCGTTCATGGACCTTGAGGGGAACATGGCGCTGGCCGAGGATTTCATCTGTTATATCGTGGAGTGTGTGCTGAACGATTGCCGGGCCGAGCTGGAACGCCTGGGCCGCGATATCTCGAAGCTGGAGAGCGTGCAGAAGCCGTTCCCGCGCGTGACCTACTCCGAGGCGGTGGATATCCTGAACGCCAAGGGACTCGAGTTCCCATGGGGTGAGGATTTCGGCGCGCCGCACGAGACGGCCGTCAGCGCGGATTACGATCGTCCGCTGATCATCACGAAGTACCCGGAAGCGGTAAAGGCATTCTACATGAAGCGCGACGCGGAGGATCCACGTGTGGTGCTGGCGATGGATGTGATCGCGCCCGAGGGCTACGGCGAGATTATCGGCGGCTCGCAGCGCGAGGAGGATATCGAGCTGCTGAAGGGGCGCATCGAACACGAGGGGCTTCCGATGGAGGCCTTTGAATGGTACCTGGATCTCCGTCGCTACGGCTCGGTTCCGCATGCGGGCTTTGGCATGGGCCTGGAGCGCATGGTGGCCTGGATCTGCGGGCTTGACCATATTCGCGAGGCCATTCCGTTCCCGCGCACGATCGTTCGCCTGCAGCCGTAAGGCCGGGCACGCAATCCTTACTCAGCAAAGGAATGCCAGCTACGCTCCCGGATGGATATACGCACGGGTTCCGCCTGAGCGCGGCCGATGCGATGGCATTGCTGCCGGCCGATGCGGAAAAGCGATTTGCATCCGTATTTTCGTTCGGCCAGCTTGATGCCGAGGTGTACGCGCCCCGCGGCGTTGATCCGCAGGGACCACATACACGCGATGAAGCGTACATTGTGGTGAGCGGCGCCGGCGATTTTGTGCACGGCGACGCTCGCGAGCGTTTCGGCCCCGGCGACTTCCTGTTCGTTCCGGCCGGGATGGTGCATCGATTCGAGAACTTTACCGACGACCTGGTCGTGTGGGTCTTCTTTTTCGGCAACGAAGCGGGATGATGGGAGCTCTCCCATCGTTCATTCTTGACAACTCCTGAACATGAACCTCGAACTCGCTCTCTTCATCGTGCTCGGGCTCATGGCGGTTGTTAGCGCGCTGATGGTGGTTTCCCGCCGCAGCCCGATCACCGCCACGATGTTCCTGGTGATGCACTTCATCACGCTTGGTGGGCTTTATCTTCTGCTGAACGCACAGTTCATGGCCGTGATCCAGATCCTGGTGTATGCCGGAGCGATCATGGTGCTGGTGGTGTTCGTGATCATGCTTCTGAATCTGGGCAGCGAGGAAGCGCTCAGCGAAAAGGTGACCAAACGGGAGTCGGTATCGATCATGCTTTCGATGCTGATGGGCGGCGGCATTGTGCTGGCGGTTACCCGCGCGGTGTTCCCCCACGCCACGGACAAGGCCTCGGCCGCCGTTGCCAACGGCACCATCGAGGCGGTCGGCAAGGCCCTGTTCACGCGTTACGTGTTCCCCTTCGAGATGATTTCGCTGGTGCTGCTGGCTGCCACCGTGGGCGCGGTTGTGCTCACGCGGCGCAAGGTGCAACCCGAACACTGATCGAATTCCCGGCCCCGCGGCTCGCTGCCCGGGACCACACACCGTACGCGCCGGGCCGTTCCCCGCACGCACGGTACGCTCCCGCAAAGTCCCCGATCGTTACGTCATCGACAACCGAATACGGCTCATGCTCAATCTTCCGATCGAATACTACCTGGTTCTGAGCGCGGTGATCTTCCTCATCGGCGCGGTTGGGGTGCTCACGCGCCGCAACGCGATCATCATCTTCATGTGCATCGAGTTGATGCTCAACTCGGTGAACCTGACGCTTGTTGCCTTCAGCCAGTATCTGGGCAACATGACCGGGCAGATCATGGTGCTGATGGTAATGACGGTTGCCGCCGCCGAGGCCGCGGTGGGCCTGGCCATCGTGCTGGCGCTGTTCCGCAACAAGCAGACGGTGTATCTGGATCAGATCAACCTGCTGCGGTGGTAACCACCCCTTCAACGGCCGGCGACGCAGCCCCCAACGGCACAGCCGCGGGGCCGGACGGCCGGCCGAAGAAACCAGCCGGCGGCCGTGGGCGGTTGATTCGCATCGCGGTTGCCGTTGTGGTGTTGGGCCTCTCGGTTTGGTATGTGGCCCACAACATCAACTGGGACGGGCTGGCAACGGCGCTGCTCTCGATGAATGTGGCATGGGTGCTCGCCGGCGTACTGGCCACGCTGGGCGCCCATCTGGCCCGCGCGCAGCGCTGGCGCCTGCTGATCCCCAACGGCGCGGCGATCTCCATCACCAACTCCTTCTCGGCCGTCATCATCGGCTACTTCATGAACAACGTGATCCCACGCAGCGGCGAGCTGGTGCGTCCGTATGTTCTTTCGCGCCGTACCGAACGGCCCATGAGCGGCCTGGTGGCCACGGTACTGGTGGAGCGCATCCTTGACGGCCTTACCCTGGCGCTGCTGTTCGTGGCGTTGCTGGTAGCCCAGCGCGACCGCCTTTCGGCAATCTTCCCCACCTACTCCTCGGCCGATATCCTGGTCATCATCGTGGCGCCGATCGTGGCAATCGCAATTGCCGTGGTGGTGCTGATCCGCACGTCGCTTGGCGACCACGCTGCCCGGCTGCTGGGCCGTGTGCTGCCACAGCGCTTTGCCGAACGGATAACGCAGTTGCTGCACAACTTCCGCACCGGCATCACCTTCGGCGGGATTCGCGGCCAGTTGGCGATCGTGTTCTGGTCGGTCGTGATCTGGGCCGGCTACGCCGCGGCGGTCTACTTCAGCGTGCTGGCCTTCGGCTTGCACACGGCGTACGGTATCGGCCCGATTGATGCGGTGATGGTGCTGGCGATCACGGCCGTTGGCGTCACGATCGCGCCAACCCCCGGCGCGTTCGGTGTGTACCACGGATTCTGCAAGGCGGCGCTTACATCGCTGTTCGCCATACCGGACTCCACCGCCATTGCCTTTGCCCTGGTAACACATGCCGCACCGTTCCTGGCCGTCATGCTGGTTGGCTCGGTTTTCCTCATCCGCGAGAACATTTCGTTGAAGTCCGCGATGGCCGGCGCGTAGGCGTTGGCCCGCACTGCCCGGTCAGCGCTTCCGATCCCTCTCTTTCCTTCCGCGTTCGATAACCGCACCGCAACATGCGCCGGCATCCGCCGGAGGCGATAGGATGCCCGGCCCGGCATGCCCGGGAATCTTTGTTGTTGCGACCGAAGCGGGATATATTTGGGCTGCATTGTTGGCTTCTGTGTTTCAGGTTTTAGGAAAACCGCTTGATGATGACTCCGAACAACGGCGCGGGTAATGGCCGGGATGACGATTTCTCCTCGTACAACGGTGGCCCCCCACCGGGCGGCAACGAATACCGTGCGCTGGCACGGCGGCCGCAGCCGTATGGTCCGCTGCGCCGGCCGGGCGGCAATTTCGATTCCGGAAACAACTTCCCTCTGGCGCTGCTGGAAGGCCAGGACAAGCGCCGATTCAACTTCAGCGACTACGTTGGCCTGCTGTGGCGCGGCAAGTGGATCGTGCTTGCATGCATGGTTGTGGCCGGCGTGGCCGCGGCGTATTACACGTACTCGCTTCCATATGTCTATCGGTCGTCGCTGCAGGTGATCATCAACGAGCGCGATGCCAACATGGCGCCGTTGTTCTCCTCAAGCGACCGCGTGTATTGGCAGCCACCGGAACGCATTCTCAAGAAGGAGCTGCAGATCCTCAGCTCGCAGCCGCTGCTGCAGCAGACGGCCAGCCGGCTTGTTGATCAACGATTCCTGGATACAACCGCGCGTGATTCGGTGATCCCCGTGCTTGCCGCGGTGGAGCGCCGCCTGGGGCCGCGCCTGCGCAAGAAGACGCCGGAGGCCGCGCGCAAGGAGATCGTGGAAGCTGTTGCCCAAAGCGTGCGCGGGCTGGCTTCGTTCAAGCCATCGAAGGATGCCGATATCATCCAGATTATCACGCAGGCCGGCGACCCCCGCGAGGCCGCGCTGATCACGAACATCTACGCCCAGGTTTACGAGAAGGACAATCAGGACCAGAACCGCTCGAAGGCCCGATCGCTGAAGGAATTCCTGGCGCAGAAGCTGGGGCAGATTCGCGATTCGCTGGGCAAGCAGGAGATCATGCTCCGCAACTACCGCGAGGGCAAGGGCATCATCGGCCTGAACGACCAGACACGCGACCTGCTGGACGCCAGCTCGAAGCTGGGCGGCGACATGACCTCCACGCAGATCGAAATCTCGGCGCTCTCCCGGAAGATCGAAAGCGCGCGGCGCCAACTGCGCGAGCGCGATTCGGCGCTTCCCAAAACACTGTCGCGCGCGCTGCCGGAGTACATCGGGCAGATGCAGAGCCAGATCGTGGATCTGGAGGTTCAGCGCCAGTTGATCGTGTCCAGCAACCAGGTGCGCGCCAGCGAGCAATGGTATCAGGCGAAGTTGAAGGCGTTGGACGATCGCATCGCGGCGCTCCGCTCGCAGGTTGAGCGCGAGGTGGAGAAGTACAAAAGTTCCTCCACCAGCGGCGGCGGCGATGACAGCCGCGGCTCGCTGAGCTCGATCGGCGCGTTGCGCAAGCAGATATTCGACGACGAGATCACGCTGCAATCGTTGCGCGCACGCCAGAGCGCCATTGCCGCGCAGCGCGGCGATATCGAGCAGCGCAAGGCACAGGTGCCCTCGCAGGACATGGAGATGGAGCGGCTGGAACGCGAGAAGGACGCCACCGACAAGGTGTATCGCCAGATCAACGAGGAATACAACCGGCAGATGATCGCCGAACAGTCGGTGTTCCCCAACGTCCGTATCCTGGAGCTGGCCCAGGCGGACCCGGTTCCGGTAAGCCCGGATCGGTCGTCGGACATCATCACGGGCGTGATTGCGGGCCTGGGCATCGGCGTGGCCATCGTGCTGATCCTGGCATTCCTGGATACCACGGTGCATACGCCGGAGGAGCTTGAGAAGCACGGGTTCACGATGCTGACGGCGATCCCGACGATTCGCGAGGAGATATTCGAGTCGGTAATCCGCGAGGACATCACACCAAGCGGCAAGGTGTCGCCGCACCTGATCACGCAGATCGATCCGAAGTCGCCGATCGCCGAGGCGTACCGTTCGTTGCGAACCGGCATTCAGTTCGCATCGCTCGAGGATCAGTCGCGCATGATCCTCTTCACCAGCTCCACCCCGCAGGAGGGGAAGTCAACCACGTCGGTGAATTCGGCCATCGTGTTCGCGCAGAGCGGATCGAAGACGCTGTTGATCGATTGCGACCTGCGGCGCCCGATCCTGCACTCGGTGTTCGGCGTGCCGAAGGAGCCGGGGCTGGTCAACTGCCTGGTGGGCACCGTCCCGCTTGACGAGGCGATCTGCACCACGAAGATTCCGCATCTGGATCTGCTGACCTGCGGCTCGATCCCGCCGAACCCATCGGAGCTGCTGGGCTCGCGCCACATGCGCGACCTGCTGGAGGAGCTTCGCGGCAAGTACGACACGATCGTGCTGGACTCGCCGCCCACCGCCGCCGTTACCGATGCGGTGCTGCTGGCCACCCTGGCCGATATCACCGTGATCGTTGTGCGCGCGCACAAAACGAAGATCGAGTTCCTGCAGAAGACACGCGACGCGCTGGAGCGTGTGTTCGTGGCTCCGCTTGGTGTGGTGCTGAACGACTTCGACGTTTCGCAGAGCTACGGCTCGGCATACAAGTACTACCGGTACTACAAGTACTACGGCTACTACGGTGGCGCGCGCGAACAGAATGCGCAAACCCGGCAGCAGCGCAATCGGGCGGGCAGCCACCTGCTCGACAGATAACATCCTTCTCGCCCCCACACATTTGCGCGTGGGGACACGTATTGGTATTGCGTCGCGCACGCCCGCATGTGTACGTTGGAAAACGTTACGATCGGCTGGCCGATGCGTCGATGCTGATGGTAACCGTTCCGGTCCCGAAACGCCTCGGGGCCGGGATCAACAACTCAAGGGTTTTATCGCTCAATCGATACTGGATTGCCAAATTCTGTTCGCGCCATCTTCGCCGGATTTCGGTAGCCCTCGTTGCAGTTGTCAACGAAGGCATTGCCGTCTGTGCGGCGGCGGTTATTATTGTGCCCGAACAGCGTCGGGGAGCTGACCGCAAAGTGTTCCTCAAGCGGGCGATCATCACGAACATCGTTCGATTCGTCCTGTCACGATCCAGACACGAGTGTTGCTCTTGAGCGATAGACTCCGATATCGTGGCCGCGCATTGCGTATTCTGCACGCGGCCCTATTCCCAGCAGCGGCCTGCATCGCACTTGTTGCGCTGCGGCCGCAGGCGTTGCATGCACAGGCCGATTCCTCGGAGATCTTCCGGGGCTCCGGCGGGCGTACAGCCACAACGCCGCGCGTCCCATTTTCACCGCTGTCGGATTCCATCCCGTTCGGAGCCTATCGGCACGCCATCGAGTTCGACTCGTCCACCGGTTCGGTGCGGCTGTACGAAAGCGTGTTCGGGCTGCGGTATGGCCAGCCGCAAACGCTGTCGCTGGATGACTTCCTCGCCGAACGCCAACGCGAGCAGGAGCGTGAGATGTGGGAGAAACGTGGCGTTACCTACAAGCTGGACGCCGCCCCGCCCGTGCAGAAGGACGCGCTGGAGAAGATCATCGGCAACGGCACCAACTTCGAGATCCCGATCCCGCAGAACCCCATCATCACGCTTTTCGGCGCGCCCACGGTAAGCATCAACGTGAACGCCAACGTGGTGCTTTCGGCGGGCTGGCAGTGGGATAACAACAACCTTACGTCGATCAGCTCGCTGAGCTCCACGCAGTCCGCACCGTTCTTCAATCAGAATATTCAGGTATCGGCCTCGGGCAAGATCGGCGACAAGCTGAAGCTGAACGCGGACTTCGACAACGGCCGGCAGTTCGATTTCGACAACCAGCTCAAGATCGCCTTCGGCGGTGGCCCGGGCTCCGACGACGACATCATCCAGAGCGTGGAAGCCGGCCTGGTAAGCCTGCAAACGCCCAGCACGCTGATCGGCGGCAGCACGGCGCTGTTCGGCGTGAAATCCTCCTTCAAGTTCGGGAAGCTCTTCCTGACGGCGGTGGCCGCGCAGAAGCGAGGCGAGAAGAAGACCGTGACGGTGCAGGGCGGCTCGGTGAAAACCACGATCGCGATCAAGCCGTACGACTACGCGCAGAATCACTTCTGGCTGGACACGGTGTACAAGCGATTCTGGGACGTGTACTACGCCAGCAACATCCCATCGGCCACCAAGGAGATGGAACCGTACAGCCTTGCCGACATCGAGGTGTACGAGCAGGTGAAGGATGCGTCCATCCCCTCGCAGATCCAGGCCGTGGCCTATGCCGATCTGCCGCCGATCGCCCGCGACACGCGGTACAACAACACGTTCCGCACACCCCCCTCCGATTCGATCAAGTCCGGCCGGATTCAGCTTGGCGCGTTCAAGAAGCTGGATGTGGGAACCGGCTACGACTACGACCGCACGCTGGGCACGGTTACCATCCGATCGTTGCAGCAGGACAAGATGTACGCGGTGGCCTACAAGCTGGCCAACGGAAACAGCTACGGGGAGCTTTCCAACACCCGCACCGACAGCCAGCGCGCCGTGCTGAAGCTGATCTACGTAAGCAACCTGCAGCCCACGTTCAAAACCCTGTGGGCGCGGCAGATGAAGAACATCTACCAGTTGCAGGGCGTGCGCAATGTGGACCTTACCAACTCCACGATCTCGCTTTCCTACGGCGTGCCGCCGGATACCAGCGCGGTGCTGAAGGTATCGGGCAGCCCGCGCCTGGTAACGCTGCTGGGTGTGGACCGCTTCAACAGCTCGAACGAGGCCTCGCCGGACGGTGTGTTCGATATCCGTTCGCCGTATTTCTTCGACCCGGCAAAGGGCGAGATCATCTTCCCTTCCTCCGAGCCGTTCCGCAAGGGCCTGGAGGCGTCGATGGGCGCCAACGCCAGCTCGTACATCATCAACGCCGTGTACGACCAGACCCGCGAGGAGGCACGGCGCGACATGGTGGCCAGCCGCTACACGATTGCCGGCGAGATCGCCGGCGCCGGCGGCAACAAGATCCCGATCCAGTCCTGGGGCACGCAGCCGGGCTCGATCCGCGTGATCGCCAACGGCCAGCCGCTTCTGGAGAATCTGGATTATCGTGTTGACCCGGTGTTCGGCGAGGTGACGCTGCTTTCGGCGCGCGCCAACAACTCCACCGGCAACATCGTGGTGGAGTACGAACAGAACGATTTCCTGGCAACAGCCGTGAAGACGTTGCTGGGTCTGCGCGCCGATTACGACCTGCTGAACAAACGGTACTGGAAGTCGAAGCTGGGCATGACGTTCATGCGCTACGACCTGTCCACGCAGACCGAGAAGGTGCAGATCTACTCCGGCGACGAGCCCACCACGAACATGATGATCGGCTTCGACGGCAGCGTTGAGCACAAGGCGGGTTGGCTTACCAAGGCGATCGACGCGCTTCCGTTGATCGACACGAAGGAGCTTTCCACGCTGAGCCTGCAGGGCGAGTGGGCGATGGTAATGCCGAACCCCAACACCAAGGAAAGCCTGGTGGCCAGCGACCTTGGCAAGGGCGCGGCCTACATCGACGATTTCGAGTCCGGCGCGAAGCGCCAGATACAGCTTTCCACCAGCTACAGCTACTGGCATCCGCCAAGCGCGCCGGTGGACAGCACTCTGGGCACGAACGACTCCACCCGCGTTGCCAAGCGCGGCGAATTCTTCTGGTACAACCGCATCCCGGCCAACACGCCCACGGTGGATATCTGGCCGCATCGCGATGTGAACACGTCGGCGCAGAAGACCACCGTGCTGGACCTGGTGTTCGACCCCACCCGCCGAGGCATCTACAACACGAACTTCGGCTACGAAACCGGAGCGGTGGCGCCGGACTCGGTGTGGGGCGGCATGATGCGCAACCTCTCGTTCTATACCACCAATCTTGATGAAGAGAATATTGACTACATCGAGATCACGATGAAGGTGGATGGGCCGTACGACCCGCGCATGAAGATGTACATGGATCTCGGCCAGATCTCCGAGGACGTGATCCCCGACCAGAAGATGAACACCGAGGACGGCATCAGCAGCCGCAACCCGCAGCCGGACGACATCCTGAACGACGGTGAGGACGTTGGCATCGACGGGCTGGACAGCACGCAGGAGCAGGAGCGCTACGGGCCGGAGCTTACCCGCCTGGGCATTACCGACCCGGACCCTTCGCGCGATGATTTCAAGTTCGACCAGCAGGGCAGCGACAACGCCGCCGACTACGTGAAGGTGAACGGGCTTGAGAAGAACGTTGGGCCGGAACGCGGTCCGTACCCGGACACGGAGGACCTGAACGGCAACCGCGGGCTGGAAGCCAAGCGCACGCTCAAGATCCAGGCCTACGG
>CBHYLN010000106.1:0-17744 GCA_966128725.1 uncultured bacterium
CGGGCTGGATCTGGACAACACGTATTTCAGCTACGAGATCAATCTGGACCCCAACCCGGTCACCAATTCGCAGATCGTGGGCGGCGGCGATAACCCGAACGGCTGGCGCCAGTATCGCATTCCGTTGCGCACGGGATACCGCGCGGTTGGCAGCCCGTCGTTCGCCAACGTGCAGTTCGCGCGCATCTGGTTCAAGAGCCCGGCGCCGGTACACGTGCGCGTTGCCGAGATGAACCTGGTTGGCAGCGACTGGCGCAACCTGGATGCGGTTACCGGCGACACCATTCACGATCCCAAGCTGGACATCGCGTTCATCAACCTTGTGGACAACTCCGGCCCGCCGGACTTCTACACGGTGCCGCCAGGCGTGCGGCAGGAGCGCGACATCAACGACGTGGACAAGAACGAGCAGTCGCTGGCGCTTACGGTGAAGGATCTGGAGCGCGGCGAATCGCGCGGCGCGGTCCGCATCCGGCCCCGCCCGTTTGATGTGTTCAACTACAAGCAGATGAAGTTCTTCCTGCACGGCGGCGGCGACATGGACGACGAGCCACCCGCGCGTGCCGGCGAGCAGCCCAAGGTTGTGGTGTTCATGCGCTTCGGCTGGGACTCGTTGAACTACTACGAGTACCGTGTGCCGCTGCTGCGCGGCTGGAACGAATACACGATCAACTTCCCGGACCTGGCGGCAATCAAGCAGCTTGCCCCCTCGCCCGACGGCTACCCCGTCCCTGACCAGCCCGGCAATCGGTTCTACATCAAGGGTATCCCCTCGCTTACGCGAGTGCAGTTCATCGCATTCGGCGTGTTGAACAATGCGTATCCGGGCTCGCTTTCCACCACGATGTGGGTGAACGAGCTGCGGGCCACCAACGCCGAGGACGCCAACGACTGGGCGGCAACGATCGCGGCGAACGCGAAGCTGGCCGACGTTGGCACGATCAACTTCAACGCGTCGCGGATGAACCCGAACTTCCACAAGCTGGAGGACAGGTTCGGCAATCGTGTGGAGACAACCGACTGGGCGTTCAACTCCGACTTCCGGGGCGAGAAGCTGCTGCCGAACGCCTTCAAGGGATCGTCGCTGCCGGTGGTGTTCAAGCACTCCGAACGGCTGGAGAAACCACGGTATGTGTCGGAGTCGGATGTGGCGGTGGATGCCGCCGTGCGGCAGATCGGCGAACAGCCGGGTATCACGCCGGCCGAGCTTCAGCGCCGTGCCGACAGCCTCCGCCTTGCCTCGCAGACGCTGGTGGTGCAGGACGGGTTCGCGATGTCGAACATCAAACTCAACTTCCCCGGCGATGGCTGGGCAGTGCGCGATATCCTGAATCGCTTCACCTTCGGCTACACATACGACCAGATACGCGAGCGTTCGCCGATCATCGAGCAGCGATTCTCGTGGAACTGGAATTTCCAGGGACGGTACTCGGTGGATATCCCCTCCAAGTACGACCTGCAGCCGGTCACCTTCCTGCGCGACGTGCCGGTGCTGAACTTCTGGAAGGATTTCAAGATCAACTTCCTGCCAACGCAGTTCTCGGCATCCACGGCGCTTACGCGCAAGCGGACGATCGAGCAATTGCGCAACATCCCGGAACCAAGCCCGGTTGTGCGCGACTTCTTCGCCACACGATCGGTGCAGTTCAACTGGCGGATGACCGAAGGCGGCCTGATCAACATCACGACCGACTACTCGCTGGATGGCCGCAGTTCGCTGACGTTCCTGGAAACCGACCCGCTGGGCGTGCAGCGCCCCGGCGGCGAGATCGCCAGGGATCTGTTCTTCAAGGAAGGCCGCCTGTTCAACTTCGGGCAGGACAACGACCTTACCCAGCGCATCACGTTCAACACACGGCCGCGTATCCCGTTCATCCCGAACGCCGACCAGTTCCTTACGCCGTCGGCCCGTTACACGGTGACGTATCAGTGGCACGATGACCTGGTGCAGACCAACGCCAACAGGCAGGGCGGCTTCACCAAAACCGCGCAGTGGAACAGCACGGCCACGCTTGGGTTGGATATCCGGCTGGCGTCGCTGGGCAATGCAATCTTCGGTGATGCGCGCGCGGCCGATTCGGCCGGCACAATCGAGACCATCCTGCGGTATCTGATCAAGATCCCGCTGCTGGATTTCCAGACCGTGCGATTCACGTTCAACCAGAACAATTCCACGAAGAACCCGGGCGTTGTGGGCTCGACGGGCGTATCCAACCTGTGGGGCCGCTCGGTGCTGTTCCGCTCGGAGTCGCCGGACTTCGGCCCCGGCATGGCCTATCAGCTTGGCCTTACCGACGACCCACACGGCACGATCCGCTTCGGCACCAAATCCGCATTCCCGTTTGTCTCGGCCGAAACCGAGCCGGGCGTGCGCGCGCCGAACATCTACGTGCCCAACACGTTCACGCAGAACAACAACATTACCTACAGCACCGACCGCGACCTGTGGCCGGGTGCGCGCCTGAGCCTGAACTGGGGTGTGGAGTGGGGCTACAACAAGAACTACTTCATCACCACCGACGCCAACGGCGTGGTGGAATCGGTTACCAACCCGCTGATGACGGCGAAGATCTCGCGCACGTATCTCAGCCTTCCAAGCTTCCTGGGCATCGACCTGTTCAACAACGATATCGAGGATGTTGTTGACGAATATGCACGGCGCAAGTCGGAGATGGGGACACCGGGCGCTGGCGACTCGGCGCAGCTTGCCTACAACATCAGGCTTACCAAGATGGTGACCGAGGTGTTCGAGGAGAAGCTGGAGACGTTGAACTGGCTGCCGGGCGACATCAGCAAGTACCTGCCCCGCCTGAACTGGCGCTTCACCTGGAACAATCTGGAGAAGCTGCCCTTCTTCAGCGGCTGGGCATCGTCGGTATCGCTGCGCCACGAGTACAAGGGCCAGTACAACCGGAACTACCGCCTTACCGGCGATGGCGAAACGCCCGAGACGCAGACGGTGACCCGCGGGTTCTCGCCGCTGGTGCAGGTAACCGTTACCGGCAAGCCCGACGTATGGAACGGTACGATGACCGGCTCGATCTCCTACCGCACCACAAGCGACTTCTCGCTGGTGGCATCAGCACGGTCGGAGATCTCGAAGGAGTTGAAGAACGATCTGGAGGTGCAGTTCGGATATCAGAAGCGCGGGCTGAAGCTGCCGCTGTTCGGTCTTAACCTGAAGAACGACGTTGAGTTCCAGTTCAGCTTCACGCTGGGCCGTACCAACCGCAAGCGCTTCGACCTGACGAACTTCCAGCCCGACGGCAACAACGACGGCTCAACCCGCATCAACCTGCGGCCGAACTTCCGGTATACACTGTCGAACACGGTGCAGGCATCGGCGTTCGTGAGCTACGAGGCTACGATCCCCGACGCCGAAGGCTCGCGTGATATCAGCCGCAGCTCCACGCGCGTGGGCATCGACCTGAAGATCGGGATCTCCGGCGGTCGCTGATCGGCGAACGCGCCGGGCATCCCCGCAACAAACACTCCAGCGCGCCGCCGGCCCTGAAAAGCCTGGCGGCGCGAATCGTTTATGCACCACGGGTTCTATCTTCCGGCATGTTCACTGTACTGAGCAATTATCTTCTGGACGACGCGGGCAACCGGCGCATCGCCGACGCCGTTGCCGCCTGCAACGGCCGATTCATACCGGCACCGCGCGAACGCGCCGATCGCGTTGCCCTGGTCGACCGGCATATCGCCGAGGCAGATGTGCTGCTTGGCGGCACGCTGACCCCGGAGCAGTGGGCACAGGCCAAGCGATTGCGATGGATCCACGTGCCGTGGGCCGGCGTGAACAACCTGATGGCCCTGCCCGGGATGTCGGCGGCCAACATTGCGATCACGAACTCCAGCGGCGTGATGAGCGACTCGGTTGCCGACCAGGTGATGGCCTACCTGCTGCTGATCGCGCGCGACATGGTGCCACAGATCCGCGCGCAGCCGGAGTCGCGCTGGTTGCAGTACACGCTGGAGAACACCCCGCGCCGCACGCTTCGCGGCCACACGCTGGGCATCGTGGGATATGGCGCGATTGGCCGGGCGGTGGGTGAACGCGCGCGCGCGTTCGGGATGCGGGTGGTGGCGATGCGCGGCTCCAACGGCCCGGTGCCCGAGGGGATCGCCATGATGTACCCGCCGGCCGAGCTGCACGCGATGCTGGCCGCATCGCACATGGTGGTGATCGCCGCTCCGCTGAACGATACCACGCGTGGCATGTTCAACGCGGCGGCATTTGCCGCGATGCGGAACAACGCCTGGTTGATCAATATCGCGCGCGGCGCGATCGTGGATACCGAAGCGCTTGTTGAAGCCTTGCGCGCCGGGAGCATCGGCGGCGCCGCGCTGGATGTGTTCCAGCAGGAGCCGCTTCCGCCCGACTCCCCGCTGTGGCTGTTGCCGAACACGATCGTGACGCCGCACACATCGGGCGGGCATCAGGGATTCTGGGAGGCGGTGGTGGATCTGTTCCTGGAGAACCTTGGGCGTTATCGATCGGGGCTGCCGATGTTGAACACGGTGGACCCTGCCCGGGGATACTGAGCAGCACGGCGCCGGTCCGTGAGTTTGAATTACATATCACCGAATCGAGGCAGGCACAGCATCGTACATCCACGATTCGTAACTTCCCCGGACATGAGCGTGGCCCAACACGGATATCGCCGTCCAGCATTGCCGATTCTGGCGCTGCTGATGTTCGCGGTGACTGCGGCGTACCAACGCACCAGCGCGCAGACGTTGTTCGCGGTGGTGCTGGCCACGCCGGCGAAGGTGGTGGGCTCCAGCACGTTGCCAAGCGGGATCTTTCGCAGTCAGGACACCGGCCGCACATGGCTGCAACTAGGGCCGCGCAACGTGAAGGGATTCTCGATGGATGCCGTTGACTCCGCCCGGGGACGCATCCTGTTCATGGCCGCCGGCAACGGCGTACACCGCTCCACGGATTTCGGCCGCTCGTGGCGCATCGTTACCGACTGGCGGATCACCGAGGTGCTGGATGTGCATGTGGATCAGCGCGATCCCCGCCGGGTGTACGCCGCAAGCGCATTTGGATTATGGTGCTCCAGCGATGGTGGCAATCGCTGGAGCCAGCCGGCCGGCCCACTGCAAACACTGTACACGTATTCGCTTGCCGATGCCTGTGGCATGTTGATGGCCGCCACCAATCGCGGATTGTTCGGCTCGGCCGATCACGGCGTCACCTGGGTTCCGATCGTGACCTCGGAGGATGTGCGCACGGCAACCGAATTGCCGGGATCGACGTTTCACACGATGGCGATGGCCGCACGCGATCGGCTTGGGGTGCTGGCAATATCGGCGCCGCGGCCCGACTCGCCGCTGGCACGCCCGGCCGTGGTACGCTTTGGCGGCGGCAACGCCGGGCAACAGATCTACGCGGTGGTGCCGATCGACTCGGCAACCGCCTTCGTGGCCGGCGACGCGGGCATCGTTCGTGCGCAAATCGCACCAGGCCTCACCCCTCTCGAAAATCTCACCGGCGCGCTTCCCAACAGCGTTGTGCACGCACTTGTTGATGCCGATGGCACCTTGATAGCCGGCACGTATGGCAATGGTCTGTTCCGATACGAACGCGGCGCCTGGGTGGCCAGCGGATTGGATGGTGCCGTTGTCTGGAGCCTGCATCGTCGCAACTGGTAGTGCATAACCGCGGACACTCACCAACACGGAACACCGATGGCGATTGGCGACAATTTCCATCCGTCCAGCATGGGATTGGCCCCATGCCCGTTCCCTCGCACATCTGGACCGTATCTCGATGCAACCACGATTGCTTCTGTTCCTTGCGTTGCTTGCCGCCGGATGTTCCTCCGCGGGCAACCTTGCCCCAACCGGACCTCGGGCCACAAGCCGCGAAGTGGCATTACAATCCTGGGCCGCCAAACAGCTCAGGCTTTTCCATGTGGTTACCGCACGGCTGGCTACCAACCGTGATACGGCGCAGGCGTGGTTGATACTGGATACGCTGCTGAGCCAGCCCACCGGCGACATGTTCTGGCAATACCCGGCCGCGGCCACGTACTTCTACTGCCACGACAAACTTGACGAGACCTGGCGACGCCGATTCCGCGCGGCCATGAAGTCCTACACCCCGTATCGAGGGGACACCGAGAACCACTTCCTGATGTACTACGTCACGCTCCTGCTGTTCAGCCAGGAGTGGCCCGACATGACCGCCGATGAATGGTTCAACGGCAAAAGCTCGGCCGAGAACCACGCCGAGGCCGACGAATACCTGCGGCACTGGATGCTGGAAACCGCACGGTTCGGCACGTCCGAGTGGGACTCGCCCCGCTACCTTTACTTCTACCTTACACCACTGCTGGTGCTTCGCGATGCCACAACCGACACGACGATGCGGCGGTATGCCGATATGACCATCGACGTCATGCTGGCCAGTTATGCCAGCAAGGCATTAAATGCGTTGTACTGCGGCGCGCACTCGCGCGATTACGATGCCGGCGTGGTGGAGCCCCGCGCCGCCGATGCCGTTGCCTTTGCGCAGTTATTCTTCGACGACACGCTCACCCGCGTTGGCCCGGACCTGGCCTTGGCGGCGCTTACGCTATATCCGGGCCCGGCGTTGATCGGCGCGATCGCGCACGACCGCACCGCGCCCTACGAGATGTTCGAAACCTGCCGATCGCGCGCCAAGATTCGATTTGCTGATGAACGTTTCTCCAGCATCGCCAAGTACACGTACATGACACCGGAGTTCGGCATCGGCAGCATCGAGGGCGGATTGCACGAGCCCATCCAGCAGCACTCCTGGGATGTCACGTTCGCGACCGCGCGCCCCAACAACACGGTGTTCGGCCTGCACCCGAACTACTCGGACGAGGAGATGGGAATGTTCTTCCCGGAGGAACCGGAGCGCATCGTATCGAGCGTAACGCAGTCAAAGGGCAGTTATGCCAGCCCGGACAAGTGGCTGGGCGGCTCGTTGTACGAGCGCCTGTTGCAGTATCGCGGATCGCTGGTCGCGTTGTACGATATCCCGACCGGCATCAACTACCAGCACATCGACGTGTTCGTGCCGAAATCCATGGACACCGTTGAACGCGACACCAGCGGCTGGATCTTCTGCCGTATGGAGAATGCGTTCACGGCGATCTACCCCTTCAACCAGGGATATCAGTGGACCGAGGAGAAGATCAACTGGCGGCTGCGAATGCCGACGACCACTGCGCTCGATGGATATGCGGTGGATTGCGCCACCGCGCAGCAGATGAGCTACGAGGCATTCAAGGCGGCTCACCGTGCGGCGCGGCCCGCGCTGGCCTTGCGGGGCGGGCAGGGCACGCAACACGCGCTGGCGACCATGCGGGCCGCCAATGGTGACGAGATTGCAGCATGGGGCCTAAATGCACTGAACCCACGGCTTGTGGTAAACGGCGTGCCGCAACCTCCGCATTCGGCGATGTTGTACGATGGGCCGTTCCTGCAAAGCCAGCGTGGCAGCGGCATCATTCACATTCGATATCGTGGCCAGGAGCGCGTGCTTGACTTCACGCCCCTGGCTCGATAATCCGTAGTGTGATGATATACGGCGTTGCTCGGCAAGGATGGATACCGTAGGTTTTGTGCCCGGTGTTCCACCCACTTCATGGAACGGCCAACACGCCACGCACATGTCCGATACACCGGCGCGGCTAACGAACAACACAGCACTGTCACACGAACCGCATCCACGCAACAGTGATACGGAGTTCCACGATCCCGGGCCTTGGATACCTGCCGGCGCGCGCGCTTGCGTGCCAGGCGTTTTGGCTGCCGGGCCTGGTGCTGGTGATCGTGACAATGATGATGGCGCATGGGCGAACCGGAGCGCAGACCAAGAATCTGAAGCTGGACCGATTCACAACCGAGCAGGGCCTGTCGGACAATTACGTGATGACGATGTTGTACGACCAGCGTGGGTTTATGTGGTTCGGCACCCGCGACGGTCTCAATCGCTACGACGGCCTCTCCTTCCGCACGTTCCGCAACGATCCCAACAACCCGCACTCGATCAGCGACGGCAGCTCGAAGTGTCTGTTTCAGGATCGCGAAGGCACGCTCTGGATTGGCACGCACGGCGGCGGGCTGAACCGCTACGACCCCGTGCATGAGAACTTCACCAGCTACCGGCACGATCCTCACGACTCAACGACACTGGGCGCCGGCGGCGTTGTGGGCATCACCGAGGATGCGGCCGGGCGTTTATGGGTGGCCACCGATGGGCCGAACTCCGGCATAACAATTCTGGACAAGAAAAGCGGGAGATGTGAGCATCTACGGCACGACCCGGCCGACCCGTACAGCCTCAGCAGCGACCACGTAACCTCGGTGTGTACCGACAGCGCCGGCACCATCTGGGTGTTGACGTTCGACAAGGGCCTGAACCGGTTCGACCCCGCAAGCTGCGGTTTCGTGAATCATCGAACCATGCCGGCGTACTTCATGGCGTTTGGTGGGTACGGCTATCGTCTGTACGCCACGCACAAGGATGAGGTGTGGGCACGCATCAATCGGCAGATGGTGACACTGAACATCCACACCGGCCACATCTCGCAATACACAACGCTGCTGGGCGCCGACACGGTTGCGCCCAAGTTCGTGGCCGATGTGGCCTACGCCGATCGTGAGGGACGCCTGTGGGTGGGAACATTGTTCAGCGGCCTGGAGATTACCGACTCGGCGCGCGGCACCTCGTATCAACTGCGGTACGACCCCGCGAACCCCTACAGCCTGATAAGCAATCGGGTGTTCTGCGTCACCTCCGATGGCACCGGGAACACGTGGATCGGCACGGATGCCGGGATCAACAAGCTGAACAGGCGCAACTGGCAGTTCCAGTATTATCAGCACAACCCTGCCGACAGCGCCTCGCTCAGCGCGGGCGTAGTCCGTTCGTTGCTGATCGACTCCGGCGGCGTGATGTGGGCCGCCACGGCGGATCAGGGATTGGATCGCCTGGACATGGCAACCGGCAAGGCAATTCACTACCGCCCCACGGGAAAGCCCGGCAGTATCAGCTCGGAGTTCACCAACACGGTGTATCGCGATCGTCGGGGGACGCTGTGGATTGGCACCAACTACGGGCTGAATCGGTTCGATGATGCAACCGGAACGTTCACCGTCTACAGCCACAACGAGGTGGACACAACCACCATCGGCATTGCGGGTGTATGGTCGATGCTGGAGGACAGCTACGGCAATTTCTGGGTGGGCACGCTGGGTGGCGGGTTCAACCTGTTCGACCGTTCAACCGGACGCGCCACGCATTACTACAACATCCCCGGTGACTCCACCAGCCTGAGCCACAATTTCGTGCTCACGATCTTCGAGGACAGTCATCGAAACATCTGGGTTGGCACCGATGACGGGCTGGACAAGTTCAACCGGACCACCGGGCGCTTTCAACGCTACCATTACGACCCGCGCGACCCCGGCAGTTTGAGCAACAACCGCGTGTGGTACATCCACGAGGACCGCAAGGGCATGTTGTGGCTGGCAACATCCGGCGGCGGCGTGGATATGCTGAATCCGGCCACGGGACGCTGCCGACGGTTCACCGAACAGACCGGCATGGCCAGCAACACGGCCTGCTCGATTGTGGAGGACGGCCGTGGCAGGATGTGGGTGGGCACCAGCAACGGGCTTACACGGCTGGACCCCGCCACCGGCGAGTGCCGCAACTATACCGCGGCCGACGGGCTGCTTGTAAGCGAGTTCCATTTTAAATCGTGCGCGCAACAGTCAAACGGCATGATGTTCTTCGGCGCGGCCAAGGGCATCATCATGCTGCACCCGGACAGTATTCAGGAGAACCGGGTTCCGCCGAAGCTGTCGTTGATATCGTTCAAGACAATCGACACAACGTATCGGCTGGACACATCGATCACGATGAAGCAATGCGTGGAGCTGGAGCACGACAACAATTTCTTCACGATCGAGTTCGCGAGCTTCGACTTCACGAACCCCCGACGCAATCAGTTCCGATATCTGCTGGAAGCGTTCGACGCCGATTGGCGGACCACCAACGGCAACAGACCCTATGCCGACTACACCAACGTACCGCCGGGCACGTATCAGTTTCGAGTGATCGGCGCGAACAACGACGGTGTGTGGAACGAGCAGGGCCTTACGCTGATGATCGACATCCGCCCGGCATTCTGGCAAACGTGGTGGTTCCGCCTGCTGATGATCCTGGCCGCGGCGGGATTGCTCATCTCCGTGGTACTGTATCGCATCCGTGATGTGCGACGGAAGGCACGCCAGGAGCGCGACCTTGTAGGCTACCAGCTTCAGGCGCTGCGCGCGCAGATGAACCCGCACTTCATCTTCAACTCGCTGAACTCGGTGCTGCACTTCATCGTGGGGCACGACATGACCTCGGCGCATCGGTACCTTTCCAAGTTCTCACGCCTGATGCGCTCAACACTGGAGAGCTCGAAAAACGAATTCGTGCCGTTGGCCAGCGAGCTGGATGCGCTGCGGCTGTATCTGGAGCTGGAATCGCTCCGATTCGACAAGAGCTTCGAGTACACCATCACGGTGGCGCCCGACGTTGATGTGGATGCCATCGAGATACCCCCGATGATCATCCAGCCGTACGCCGAGAATGCCATCAAACACGGGCTTGCGCACCGTCGATCGGCCGGGAGCCTGGGCATCGATCTCCGCCGCGACGGGCCGTATCTGATATGCACGATCCTCGACAACGGCATCGGACGGAAACGCGCGGCCGCGATCCGGCGCGACCAACTTACCGAGCACCGGTCTTATGGGATGGAGGTAACGAAGAATCGCCTGGATGTATTGAGCTCGATCCATGGTCAGCCGTTCGGCCTTGCGGTGTTCGATCTGGAAGACGAACATGGCAACGGATGCGGCACCCGGATCGAGATTCGTATCCCGATCGACTAGACCCTGCCGGTTGGGATCAACGTGTGCCACCACGCACGCGTTGTCGGTTGTTCATCAATTGATTCCTGATACTTACTGCGGACACAGACATATGATTCGTGCGATCATTATCGACGACGAGCGGATCGGGCGCGAGACGCTTGAGAGCCTGCTGAGCGATTGCTGCCCCGATGTGGCGGTGGTTGCGCAGGCCGACAGCATCGAGGCAGGCCGCGCGGCCATTACAAAACACGATCCCGACCTGGTGTTTCTCGACATCGAGATGCCGTTCGGCAATGGCTTCGAGCTGTTGGAAGCGCTGCCCGGCGCCCGCTTCGAGGTAATCTTCACAACCGCGTACGACCAATACGCCATCCGCGCGATCCGATTTTCGGCGCTGGATTATCTGCTGAAACCAATCGACCGCGACGAGCTGATCGCGGCCGTTGCGAAGGCCCGCAAACGGCTTTCCGGCTCGCGCGTGCTCAACCAGAACCTGGAGGTTCTGCTGGAGAATCTTCGCCACACCGCAAGCGAGCACAACAAGATTGCCCTGCCCACCGACGACGGGCTTATCCTGGTACAGGTAACGCAGATTATCCGCTGCGAAGCCGACGGCAACTACACCCGATTTTATCTGGCCGGCGGCGAGGCGATGCTGGTAAGCAAAACACTGAAGGAGTTCGAGACACTCCTGGCCGAGATGAACTTCCTGCGCATCCACCACTCGCATCTGGTGAATGTGTCGCATGTGCGGAAGTATGTGCGCGGCGAAGGCGGCCTGGTTGTGATGTCCGACTCCACGTCGGTACCGGTGTCGCGACGCAAGAAGGATGAATTGATTCGCCGCCTGGCAGGGACATAGATCGCCCGCCAGGCCCGGATTGGCTTGCGCCCGCAGGCAGCCAGCACCACGGCATCGAACAGGCTGCCCGCCGTTGGTATGGCGCATGACGCCGCCGGCAAAGTGAAAACGTCCGCCGGTTGGTTCACCGTTTCAATCCACAACGTCCCCAGCCACTTTGCGGCCGCAACACCGCTTGGCCCGTGCCTACATGGCGTTGCGCACCAGGCCCACGTTACCAGAGCGTTGCGGCATTGGCGCGCAAGGCGCCGGTGTGCCTCACACATCGCAAGCCACTGGCCAGCGGATACTTCCGCTAACTGAACCGGGGGATTCATGTTCACAACTTCACGCCTGCAACCACCCAACAGTCCTGGCATTCGCGGTACACTGGGGTGGTATTTCGCCATCGGGCTGGCCCTTGTGCTTGCCACCTCCACCCTTCACGCACAGGCGGCACACGATGTCTGTGCCGACTCGTGCTGCCGTACCGACGTGCTGATACTCAACACCGGGTACAATCAGGCTACCAACTTGCGCTACAACCCGGTAACCCCGGATGGCTACTGGCACATCACGCAGGATCCGAACCCGGCAAACGGGCCGGTGCCGCGGAACGCAACGGTGATCAATCAAACCCTGCCATGGCCGGGAGCGCTCTGGAACACCCGGTACATTGCCGGCACGCCAACATCCACCAACAATTTCCTGGGGCAGGTTCGTTTCGAAAACTGTTTCTGCGTTTGCGACTCCGGCATCTATGCCTTCGATCTGGCGATCATCGCCGACGACAGCGCCACGGTGCTGGTGGACGGAATCGTAATCGGAACCACGCCCAATCCTGGCTTCGGCATTCCGCTTGTCCGCATCAGCTCGAACAGGATTCTGGCGCCGGGTGTGCACTGCCTGCAGGTGTGGGTGGATAACACGCTGCCGCAGCATTCGGGATTCGATCTGCGCGGCACCGTACAGGGGCCGGGGCTGGTACGCTACGAATGTTGCGCGCCTACCGAAACCGTGCCGGTGGACTCGTGTGATACCAACCGCGTAACGCTGGCGTCGGATGGTTCGTGGAATATCGTGAGCGGCCCGCCGGAGATGGGACCATTCCCCCGGTGCGCGGACGAAATTTCACGCCATGCAAACTGGGGCACGGAATTGCCCGGCACACATTGGATCAGCATCTCGCCCGACGGGCTCACCGACACGCTGTTCGGCGACTACGTGTACCGCAAGTGCTTCTGCGTGCGCCAGGCGGGCGTGTTCACGATCTCGCTGAGCGTAATGGGCGATGATGCCGTGGATGTGGCGATCGACGGGACCACCATACTGAGCGTTCCCAATTACGCGGCGTCCACACCGGCCGGGCGCATTCTGGTGATTGCTCTGGATAGCGGCTGCCATTGTTTCGATTTCACCGTGCACGACGAAGGCGCTGTTGAAACGGGGCTGAACGCCCTGGTGAACATCACCGGCAGTGGCCTGGCGAAACCGGAGTGCTGCCTGTGCGACACCTGCTTCAATCCGCAGTTCCGGGCGCATCGTGGCCCCGACGCCGGCAACGACGGACGCATGGGCATGGCGAACGAAACCGGAACCGCAAGTGCCACCGCGACCCCGAAACGGGGCACGATGCTGACCAGCATACCGAACCCGACAACCGGCGAAACGGTGGTACACTACACGCTTGATCACGCCACGATCATGCGTCTGGAACTGTACGGGGCCAACGGCGAGCTGCTGGCTGTTATCGACGAAGGGCCACGTGCCGCCGGCGAACATCTGGCGCCATTGCGCCGCAACGGTCTTGCCGCCGGCGCCTATCGCATACAGCTCGTGTACGGCAAACGTGTGCTGTCCATCCCGCTTACGGTGCAGTAGGCCGCAACCGGAAGCGTACACGTTGGCAACACATGCATCGGGCCGGCCCGCACAGGGGGCCGGCCCGTGTGTTTACGGGGCGGCCCATGCAGCGCCGATCGCGGTGCGTTCGTACATTGCGCGCCACATTTACCCGCAGGCCCATGCGCATTACCCGTTGGCAACTAGGCGGCCTTCTGGCCGGCATCGCAGTGTTTGTTCTTCTGCTCGTGCTGGATACGCCGCTGGCTGGCCCCGGCAGCGATGCCCGCGCCGCGCATGCGGCGGCCGTTGCCGCGCTGATGGCCGTGTGGTGGCTTACCGAGGCGTTGCCGATCTATGTTACCGCATGTGTGCCCCTTGTGGCGGCGCCGATACTGGGTGTGTTCAAGGGGGGCTTCGCGGCCAACCTGTTGAGTGTGGCGCTGCAATACGTTGATCCCTACATCTGGTTGTTCGCCGGCGGCATGTGCATCGCCGCGGCAATGCAGCAGTGGGACCTGCATCGGCGCATCGCCCTTACGGTGATGCGGATCATCGGCACCGATCCGCGCCACCTGCTGTTCGGATTCCTTGCAGCCACCGCCTTCATCTCGCTCTGGATTTCCAACACCGCAACGGCCACGATGATGATGCCCATCGGCATGGCGATCATCGCGCAGCTTGAACGGCAAACCGGCGGGCGGCGGATGAAGTATTACGGCATGGCGATCATGCTTTCGATTGCGTACGGGTCCAACATCGGCGGCATCGGCACCAAGATCGGCACGGCGCCCAACGCGCAGTTCGCCGGCTTCATGGAACGCATCGGCACGGAAATATCCTTCATGCAGTTCATGGCCGTTGGGTTCCCCTTCGTGCTGCTGTTGCTGCCGATTGCCTGGTGGCTGCTGTGGCGCATAGGCCGGCGCGACCAGTTGCGCGGGCAGGTTGGCACCGAGGCCGTGCAGCACGAGATCAACGAGCTTGGCCCCATCAAACGCGAGGAGTGGGTGGTGCTTGGCGTGTTCGTGGTAACAGCCGCGTTGTGGATCGCCGCCAAGCCCATCACCGCCCTGGTGGCGCCCATGGTGAAGGCGTTCACCGTATCCGGCGCGCACGTGGAGGGGTCGATCGCGATGTTGGCCGCGCTGGCGCTGCTTGCCTTCCGAAGCCGCGGGCGGGCCTTGCTGGAGCTTCGCTCGCTGCGCACCGTGCCCTGGGAAACACTGCTGCTGCTGGGCGGTAGCTTCGCCATGGCCTATGGCGTGCAGGAGAGCGGCCTGTCGGTGTGGATGGCAGCCCAGCTTGGCGTGGTGCGCACGCTGCCGCCGTTTGTGCAGGTCCTGATGGCCAGCATTGCTACGGTGGCGCTGTCGTCGGTGGCATCCAACACCGCGACCATCGGCATCATGCTGAACGTGTTGCGCGGGGCGGTGTCGCCGGCGTTGGTCAACACCACGCTGTTCACGGCAACCATTGCGGCCTCGTGCGATTTCGCGCTGCCGGCGGGCACGCCGCCCAACGCCATCGTGTTCGGCAGCGGCTACGTCTCCATCCCGCAGATGGCCCGTGCCGGTGTCCTGCTGGACATTACCGCCGCCGTGCTTGCGGCGCTCTGGTGCTGGGTTGCCGTGGGATGGGTGCTTTGAGTTAAATTGTCGGCCCATGCCCGGCCGTGCAACCGGGCATCATTCGTCCGCCCAGGGGGCGGAATCGAAACATGGGAAGGCCCGTCATACGGCGCGTGGGCGCGGTGTGGCGGGCGTTGCGTTCGCGCGCCAGCCAACGGCAATCGCGTGTGGCCGGCGCCGGCGCAAACGGGCACATCATCAATGCAGGCGTTATCGTGCAGTCATTACTGAACAGACTTTCGTCGCTCGTTGGCGACGCGTTCCAGGCCGCCGGACTCGAGAGCAGTTTCGGCACCGTGGTTATTTCGGCACGGCCCGATCTGGGCCAGTTCCAGTGCAACGGAGCGTTGCCAGCGGCAAAGGCCAACCGACGCAACCCGCGCGAGGTTGCCGAGGCCGTGTTGGCGGCGCTGGGTGAGCGCGAGATCTTCGCCGATCTCTCGCTGGCCGGCCCGGGGTTTATCAACATCACGCTCACCGATGCGTACCTGGCCGCGTGGGTGCAGGCCATGGCCGGCGACGAACGCCTGGGCTGCCCGCTTACCGAGCGCCCCGAGCGCGTCGTGATCGATTTCGGCGGCCCCAATGTGGCCAAGGCCATGCACGTTGGGCATCTCCGGTCGTCGATCATCGGCGACTGCCTGCAGCGCGTGTTCCGCTTTGTAGGCGACTCGGTTGTCAGCGACGTACACCTTGGCGACTGGGGATTGCAGATGGGCATGCTCATCACCGAGATGAAGCGTCGCCAGCCGGAACTGCCGTATTTCGATGCCGCCTACACCGGACCGTATCCCGCCGAGTCGCCGATCAACATCGACGATCTGGAGGCGATGTATCCGCAGGCTTCGGCGCGCTGCAAGGGCAACGAGGCCGACATGGAGGAAGCGCGCATCGCCACGATGGAGCTTCAGCAGAACCGGCCCGGCTACCATGCGCTGTGGCGCCACTTCGTGAACATCTCGGCGGCGGCGCTCACGCGCGACTTCGGCGCGCTTGGCATCACGTTCGATCTGTGGCTGGGCGAAAGCGACGCGCAGGCGCGGATCCCTGCAATGATCGCGCGCCTGGAAGCCGCGGGCTTCGTGGAGGATAGCGAAGGCGCGCGCGTGATACAGCTTCCGGCCGCCGAGGGCGAGAAGGAGTTGTTCCCGCTGATCCTTGTGAAGTCCGACGGCGGCGTGATGTACGGCACCACGGACCTTGCCACCGTGGAGCAGCGCGTGCAGGATCTGGGCGCACAGGTTATCCTGTACGTGGTGGACATGCGCCAGGCCTATCACTTCGAGCAGCTCTTCCGCGCCGCCCAACGCACCGGCATCAGCGGCGGCGCGCATCTGGAGCATGTGTACTTCGGCACCATGAACGGTACCGACGGCAAGCCCTTCAAGACGCGCGAAGGCGGCGTGATGAAGCTGAGCGACCTGCTTTCGATGGCAACCGAGCAGGCCGACATGCGGATGCGCGAGGCCGGCATCGCCGAGGGCTACGATGATGAGGAGCGCAACCGGATCGCGCGAATGGTGGGGATCGCGGCGGTGAAGTATGCCGACCTGATGAACCATCGTACCAGCAACTACATCTTCGATCTGGAGAAGTTCACGCGGTTCGAGGGTCGTACCGGCGCGTACCTGCTGTACGCGGCCGTGCGCTGCAAATCGGTGTTGCGCAAGGCGGCCGAGCGCGGGTTTGCCACCGGGGCGATCACGGCAACCGGCGAAGCCGAGCGCGAGCTGCTGGTGGCGTTGTGCGGCCTTCCGGACGCGATCGAGGTTGTTCACGACAAACGCGCCCCCAACGCGCTGTGCGAGTTCGCCTACGGCCTGGCACAGGCCTTCAGCAGGTTCTACGCGGAATGCCACATCCTCACCGAGCAGAACGCCACGGTGCGCGGCTCGTGGCTGGGGCTTACCCAACTGTGCCTGAACCAGATCGAACTGGCGCTGAATCTGCTGGGCATCGAGATTCCCGAGCGGATGTAGCCGGATTTGCCATAGCCCAACCAGCGCGGGGCGCCCCGGGAAAAAGCCGGGGGGCCCCGCCGCGGGTTTGGGGGAGGGCGGCTAAGCACCCCCGGCCCGGGCGGGGCCGACTTGGTTGAATTAGTGTCAAACGAAGGCTCGGATTTGCTTTTCCTGCTTGGGGCCGACGAGCTCGACCAGACCCGCACCAAGGCCTTCGTCGTCTACATGGGCACCCACGGCGACGCCGGGGCTCACCGCGCTGACGTCATCCTGCCGGGCGCCGCTTACACCGAAAAGAACGGCATCTACGTCAACACCGAGGGCCGCGTGCAGCTCGGCCGTCTCGCGGCGTTCCCGCCGGGCGAGGCGCGCGAGGACTGGAAGATCCTGCGGGCGCTGTCCGAGCGTCTGGGCCAGCCGCTGCCCTATGACAATCTTGGCCAGGTCCGCCGCCGCCTCGTCGCGGTCAACCCGGTGTTCGGCACGCTCGAAGAGGCGAAGCCGGGTGCCTGGGGCGCCTTCGGCCAGACCGGCGCGATGGGTTCGGAGCCC